>NZ_LMIS01000001.1:2713269-3014743 GCF_001428805.1 Aeromicrobium sp. Root236
CGGCGGCGACCGTCGTCTTGCCGGTGCCGCCCTTGCCGGTGACGACATGGAGCTGCGTCGAGAGGGCCACGCGACGAGCCTACTTCGCCCAGCCGGATGCGCAGGGTGACCGATACAGTCGTGCCATGACGAAATGGGAGTACCTCACCGCCCCTGTCCTGGTGCACGCCACCAAGCAGATCCTCGACAACTTCGGCCAGGACGGCTGGGAGCTCGTGCAGATCGTGCCCGGCATGAACCCGGAGAACCTCGTCGCCTACTTCAAGCGGCCGATCGCATGAGCCGCGTGGACGACCGGCTCGCCGAGATCGGGCTGAGCGTGCCGCCGGTGCCGGCACCCGTCGCGGTCTACGTTCCCGCCGTGCGCACCGGATCGTACGTCTATACGTCCGGACAGTTGCCGCTCCTCGACGGCCAGCTCATCCTGACCGGCAAGGTCGGCGGCGAGGTGTCCGCCGAGGAGGCGTACGACTGCGCCCGCCAGTGCGCGCTCAATGCGATCGCCGCGGTCAAGTCGCAGGTCGATCTCGACGCCGTCGTTCGCGTCGTCAAGGCGACCGTGTTCGTCGCGAGCACGCCGGACTTCACCGGGCAGCCGGGCGTCGCCAACGGGGCGAGTGAGCTGTTCGGCGCCGCCTTCGGTGACGCCGGCACCCACGCCCGCAGCGCGGTCGGCGTACCTGTCCTCCCGCTCGATGCGCCCGTCGAGGTCGAGCTCATCGTCGAGGTCGGCTGACCCCATGCGCGTCCCCCTGCCCGAGAGGCTCCGCGAGCATGCGCAGGGCTACAACGGCACGGTGGTCGAGCCGCGTCACGCCTCGACGATCATCGTCGTGCGCGACGGGGCCGAGGGCATCGAGGCCTACCTCATGCGGCGCCAGACCAGCATGGCGTTCGCCGCCGGCATGTACGTCTTCCCGGGCGGTGGCATGCACCCCAGCGACGTCACGGGTGACGTGCCGTGGGCCGGTCCGTCGCCCGCCGAATGGGCGCGCCGGCTCGAGTGCGACGAGTCGATGGCGCGCGGGCTCGTCGTCGCCGCCGTACGCGAGACGTTCGAGGAGACCGGTGTCCTGCTCGCCGGGCCCGACGACTCGACGGTGCTGTCCGACACGAGCAGCCTCGAGATGCAGGCTGCCCGCGCGACGCTGGAGGCCGGCGAGCTGACGTTCGCCGACTTCTTGATCAGCCACGGACTGGTGCTCCGTTCGGACCTGATCGGGGCGTGGGCGCACTGGATCACTCCGACGTTCGAGCCGCGGCGCTACGACACCAGGTTCTTCGTGGCGGCGTTGCCTGAGGGGCAGCGGGTCGGCGAGATGAGCCGCGAGGCCGATCACGCTGCGTGGGTGCCGTTGAGCCAGGTCCTGGCCAGCGTCGAGGCCGGCGAGGCGGCGATGATGCCGCCGACCGTTGTGGCCTGCCGCGAGGTCGCCCAGCACACCGCGGACACGATTCTGGCCGCGGCCGCCGAACGTACGATCCGCACGATCGTGCCCCGGCTCGTCGAGATCGACGGCGACCTGTTCCTCGAGACCGACCTGGGAGACCTCACATGAGCGAGACCGTCACCGACCGTGCGGCGTACGTGCTGGCGGCCAACCCCGGCATCATGACGCTCGACGGCACCAACACCTGGATCCTGCGTGAGCCCGGGGCCTCGCAGTCCGTCGTGGTCGACCCCGGTCCCGTCGACGAGACACATCTCCGCGCGGTCCTCGACGCCGCCGGGTCCGTGGGACTCGTGCTGTTCACGCATCGCCACTTCGACCACACCGAGGCTCTCGGGCGGTTCGTCGAGCTGACGGGTGCGCCGGCGCGGTCGACCGATCCCGAGTTCACCCGCGGCGCCGAGCCCTTGGTCGACGGCGAGACGATCACGGTCGACGGCCTCGAGATCGAGGTCGTCGCGACACCGGGGCACACGACCGACTCGACCTGCTTCCGACTCGTCGCCGACGGCTCGTTGCTCAGCGGCGACACGATCCTCGGCCGCGGGACGACCGTGATCGCGCACCCTGACGGCGTGCTCGGGCCCTACCTCGACTCGTTGGCGCACATCCGTGAGCTCATCGAGGAGGGGCTCGTCACGCGGATCCTGCCGGGTCACGGGCCGGTGATCGACGATCCTCGTGCGGTCGTCGACTACTACCTCGAACACCGTGCCGAGCGGCTCGACCAGGTGCGCGCCGCCGTCGACGCCGGTGCGACGACGGCCCGCGAGGTCGTCGAGGCGGTCTACAAGGACGTCGATCCCGTGCTCTGGGGCGCCGCCGAGCTCAGCGTCGCCGCCCAGCTCGACTACCTCAAATCCTGACCCCCGAGATTTGGATTTCAGTGCACCACGCGGGGTGCATTCGTGGTGCACGAGAATCCAAATCTCGGTCCACAGGCCCTGGCGGGACGCGGCGCCGTCCACAGATCGCATGCCTTTGGAGCGTGCCGACGTGGGACTGGGCATCGTCGAAAGGTGCCGTCCCCTACCCCGCTCCCGCCCGCTCTGGCGGGTCGCGTTTTCACCGTCCGTGAAGCTGCTGCGCACGGTCTTTCACGTCGCGTGCTCCAGGGCCGCCGGTTCATCATGGTGCGCCCTGGCTACTACCAGTTCGCCGACACGGAGGTCTCATTCGATGCGGTGGTGAAGGCGGCTCTGAGCGGACTGCCCGACGATGCCGCCCTCAGCCACGTCAGCAATCTTCGATGGCGGGGCTTTGAGATACGACCGATGTATCCGCTGCACTTCGCCACTGCGCAACCAGTCAGGCGGTTCCGCGATGACCTCATCCTGCATCGTTTTCAGGGCCAGCTCAGTTCCTCGTTCGTTCGGGGCGTGCCACTCCTCGGTCCAGAACGTACGTTTGTCGACTGCGGCACCCTGCTCTCGGTCACGGAGCTCGTGAGAGTAGGGGATTGGCTCGTTGCCCAGAAGCACACGGATCCGCTCGCTCTGAGGGCGTACGCGATGACGTCGCATCTTGACGGCGTGCAGAGGGCCCGCCGCGCCGCGGAACGCGTCCGCGAAGGAGTCGAGTCGCCGCGCGAGACCGACGTGCGGCTTGCCCTCGTAGAAAGTGGCCTTGCCGAGCCGGAGCTCAACATCAACATCTTCGATGAGCTCGGTCATTTCCTGGCGCGCGGCGACCTTGTCTACCGACGTTGGAAGGTGCTCGTCGAGTACGACGGCTGGCAACACGAGCGAGATGCGTGGCAGAGGCAGAGGGACCATCTCAGGCGAGAAGCGCTCGAAGCGGCAGGATGGCTCGTCATCGTCGTGACGAGTGCCGACATGCGCGCGCCCAAGTCAGTCGCTGCCAGGGTCGCTCGAGCGCTGACGTCACGCGGCTACCCGAACGGATCCGCCGAGATTTGGAGGACAGTGCACCACGCGGAGCATCGCGCTGGTGCAACGCGATCCAAATCTCGGGGCGGGGGTTAGCGGGCGCGGCGCTGGAGGCGTTCGAGGTCGAGGATCACGACGCTGCGGGGCTCGAGGCGGAGCCAGCCGCGTGAGGCGAAGTCGGCGAGCGCCTTGTTGACGGTCTCGCGGGACGCGCCGACGAGCTGCGCCAGCTCCTCCTGCGTGAGGTCGTGGTTGACGTGCACGCCGTCGTCGGCGCGGCGGCCGAAGCGGGAGGCGAGGTCGAGCAGCGCCTTGGCGACGCGACCGGGAACGTCGGAGAACACCAGGTCACCGACGACCTCGTTCGTACGACGAAGGCGGCCGGCCAGCTGGTTGAGCAGCGCGTGGGCGACGTCGGGGTGCGAGTTGAGCACGGGGCTCAGCGCTTCGTGGCCGAGGCTCTTGAGCTCGACGTCGGTGACGGCGGTCGCGGTGGCCGAGCGGGGACCAGGGTCGAAGAACGACAGCTCGCCGAACATCTGCCCGGGACCGAGGATCGCCAGCAGGTTCTCGCGACCGTCGGGGGAGGTGCGACCGAGCTTGATCTTGCCCTCGGTGACGACGTAGAGCTGGTTGCCGTCATCGCCCTCGTTGAAGAGGATCTCTCCGCGGCGCAGCGAGGCCGAGGACATCGACGACTCGAGCGAGGCGGCTACTTCGTCGTCGAGGCCGGAGAACAGCGGAGCCTGGCGGAGAACGTCGTCGGTCACGGGTCTTCCCTATCACTCATGTTGCACGGGTCACAGTGTGTGCACCGATCGCAGTTTCCCACATTGGGACGGCCGATGCCGAATACGCGCCGATGCTCGTACGCCCCTCGCCCCCGGGCCGCGCTCCCCGGCCGCCCGGTGGAGGCGCGATTTGCGCTGCAACACGTACTCTGGACCCCGTGCCGAGTGACGCGACCCGACCAGACACGACGCTCGTCCGCCGGGCCCGCAAGATCAATCGCGTGCTCGCCGAGACCTATCCCGATGCCGGCTGCGAGCTCGACTTCCGTACGCCGTTCGAGCTCCTGATCGCGACCGTCCTCTCCGCGCAGACGACCGACCGGCGGGTCAACGCGATCACTCCTGCGCTGTTCGCCGCCTATCCCGATGCTCGGGCGATGGCCGCCGCCGACCGGGCTGCCCTCGAGGAGCTGATCCGCCCCACGGGCTTCTTCCGTGCCAAGACCGAGAGCCTGCTCCGGCTCTCTGCCGACCTCGTCGAGCGCTACGACGGCGAGGTTCCGGGCCGGCTGAAGGACCTCGTGACGCTGCACGGCGTCGGCCGCAAGACCGCCAACGTCGTGCTCGGCAACGCGTTCGACGTCCCGGGCATCACGGTCGACACGCACTTCGCGCGTCTCGTGCGGCGGTTCCAGTGGGTGCCCGACGAGATCGTCAAGGACGCGGTCAAGACCGAGCACGCGGTCGGTGCGATCTTCCCTCCCAAGGACTGGACGATGCTGAGCCATCGCCTGATCTGGCACGGCCGGCGCTGCTGCCACGCCAAGAAGCCCGCCTGCGGAGCCTGCCCCGTCGCGCACTGGTGCCCGTCGTACGGCACCGGACCGATCGACCCTGTCGAGGCGGCGGCGCTGATCACGACGCAGGGCCCTGCGTGAGGGCGCGGGTGACCCTGGCCGCCCTCGCACTCCTCCTCACGGCCTGCGGCGGTCCTGGCTCTGACGGCGACCAGCCGACGTTCGGCGGCGGCGCTGCCCCGAGCACCGGCGCGGGGGAGCTCGGAGCGGCGAAGAAGCAGGCCGGCATCGAGGACTGCCCCACCGCCGACGGCACCGCACCCGCCGACGACGCCCTGCCGGACCTCACGCTGGACTGTCTCGGCGGCGGCTCGCCCGTACGCCTGTCAGGCCTGGCGGGCACGCCGACGATCATCAACTTCTGGGCCAGCTGGTGCGCACCCTGCCGCGAGGAGCTGCCGTTGCTGGCCAAGGCCCATCGGACGTACGGCGACCACCTGCGGATCATCGGCGTCGACTTCGCCGACTCGGCGCCAGATGCGGCGATCGAGCTCGCCCGGCGCTCGGGCGTGACCTACCCGCTGCTGTCCGATCCTGACTCCACGACGAAGGCCCCGCTCAAGGTCATCGGTCTGCCGCAGACCGTGTTCGTGGACGCACAAGGAACAATGGTCGCCACGGAGCGCGTCGCGTTCCGTTCGTACGCCGACCTGACGGCCGCGATCGAGAAGCACCTGGGGGTGTCGCCATGAGCTGGGATCACCTCCCGGAGTGGCTGCGACCGCTGGCTGAGCTCGCCGGGTCCGTCGAGGCCGAGCAGCTGGCGCCCCGGTTCCCGCACCCGCCGGCGGACGCCCGCCCGGCTGCCGTCCTGATGCTGTTCGCCGAGGGCGACAACGGTCCCGAGCTGCTGCTGACCGAGCGTGCCGCGAGGATGCGCAACCACCCCGGGCAGATCTCGTTCCCCGGCGGCGCGATGGATCCCGGCGACGCCGACGCCGTCGCCACCGCCTTGCGCGAGGCGCGGGAGGAGGTCGGCCTCGACACCGAGACGGTCGATGTCTTCGGCACGCTCCCGACACTCTGGCTGCCGCCCAGCAACTTCGCCGTGACGCCCGTGCTCGGCTACTGGCGCGACCCGGTGCCGCTCATGCCGGTCAGCGCGGACGAGGTGGGCGCGATCATCCACCAGCCGATCCGGCGCCTGCTCGACCCGGCCAACCGGTTCAGCGTCGAGCATCCCTCGGGCTGGCGCGGCCCGGCCTTCGAGGTCGGCTCGGGCGTGCCGCTGTGGGGCTTCACGGCCGGCGTCGTGTCGCGGTTGTTCGAGCGCCTCGGGTGGGAGCAGCCCTGGGACGACAGCGTCACCCGACCTCTCCCGGAGTTCTGATGAACTCCCTCGACCTGATCCTCATCCTGATCCTGCTGGCGTACGCCGTGTCCGGCTACGTGCAGGGCTTCGTGGTCAACCTCATCGCGACGATCGGCCTGCTGATCGGTGGCCTCCTGGCGCTGGCGATCGTGCCGAAGTTCCTGTCGGGCAACTCCGCGACCCTGAGCTCGTCGCTGCTGGCGCTCGGCCTCGTCGTGGGCGCCGCGGCGATCGGTCAGGGCATCGGCACGTACGTCGGCACCGACCTGCGCAACGGCCTCAAGTGGAAGCCGCTGCGGTGGGTCGACGCGGTCGGCGGCAGCGTGCTGAGCGTGGTCGCCGTGCTGTGCGCCGGCTGGGCCCTCGGCTACTCGGTCAGCGGCACGACGATCCCCTACCTCTCCACGGCGTCACGCGACTCGGTGATCCTCGACCGGGTCGACTCGGTCATGCCCGCGCGGGCGACGTCGGTGCTGCGCTCGTTCAACGAGGTGCTGGACGCCAACCTGTTCCCGCGCTACATCGACCCGTTCGAGAGCGAGAACATCAAGCCCGTCGGGCCGCCCGACACCGCGACGCTCGCCAGCCCCGGCGTGCAGAAGGCGTCCCGCAGCGTCGTCAAGATCCTCGGCCAGGCCAGCTGCCAGCGCGGCATCGAGGGTTCGGGCTTCGCGTACGCCGACGGTCGCGTCATGACCAACGCCCACGTCGTCGCGGGCGTCGAGAACCCCTCAGTCGTGGTCGACGGCCAGCGTACGAACGCCCGGGTCGTGCTGTTCGACCGCAAGCTCGACGTCGCGGTGCTCGCGGTCGACGGGTCGTCCGTGCCGGCGCTGGACTTCGACACGAGCGGCGAGGCCGGCCAGGACGCGGCGATCCTCGGCTTCCCCGAGAACGGCCCGTTCGACGCCCGCGCGGCCCGCATCCGCAGCGAGATCCGGCTGCGCAGCCCTGACATCTACGACAAGGGCCAGGTCGTGCGCCAGACCTTCTCGGTGCGCGGGCTCGTACGCTCCGGCAACTCCGGCGGTCCGCTGGTCTCCAAGGACGGCGACGTGCTCGGCGTCATCTTCGCGGCGTCGATCACGGACAAGTCGACCGGCTACGCCCTCACGGCGTCCCAGGTGGCCGACGACGCGCGCGCCGGCATCGCCGCCACGTCGACTGTCTCGACCGGGGGCTGCGCCTGATGCGCACCGTGGCCTCGTTCGTCAGCGGCGCGCTGGCGCTGCTCGCCCTGCTGGCCGCCGTGCCACTGCTCTGGCTCTCGACGCACATCGTCGACGAGGACGGCTACGTCGAGTTCAGCAGCACGCTGGCCAAGGACACCGAGCTGCAGCAGGCGTTCTCGGCCTACCTGACCGACGAGCTGTCCGCTCGCGGCGTGATCCCAGCCGCCCTCAAGACGCCGGCGGCCGCCGCGCTGTCGCAGACTGTCGAGCGTACGAGCAACGAGGCGGGCTTCATCGAGGCGTGGGAGGAGACGCAGCGCAGCTCCCACCGCCAGGCGTTCGCCGATCCGATGCCGAAGACCCTGGGGCTGGACGTCAGCCCGATGGCGGCGTTCGTCGCGAAGCAGGCCGGCCGCGACCTGCCGGTTGCGATTGCCGTGCCGAAGCACCTCGTCGTGCCGGTCGTGACCGACGCCAGCGACCGCGAGATGGTCGACCGCGTGGAGCAGTCGACGACGCTCGGGCGCATCGCCGGGATCGTCGCGGTGGTCGCCGCCGTCGTGTGCGTCGCACTGGCGCAACGTACGTCAACAGCCGTGGCGTGGCTCGGCGGCGGGACCCTCGCCGTCGCGGGACTGCTGTGGGTGACGAGCGGACCGGTCAGCCAGAACATCCTCGATCACACCGAGGCGCCGTCGGAGTTCGCCCGGACGCTGCAGAAGCTCCTCGTCGACCGCGCGGCCAGCTCGCTCGACGCGTGGCTCGTGGTGCTGGCGATCCTCGGCGGCATCGTCACGGTCGCCGGCCTCGTCGGCCGAGCCGTGACCGGTCGTCGTACGGTCTAGCTCGTACGGCCCTTGAGGGCCGCCGGGATCTCCTTGGCGGTGGCGATCGTGCGCTCAGGAGCGCGGATCTTCTTGAGCAGCACGATGCCCAGGATGATCGCGAGGATCGTCAGCACGACGTAGACGCCGGCGACGATGAGGAACGCCCACGCGGGATCGAGCCCCGTCATGGTGAGGAAGTAGGCGCCGGAGATCGAGAGCATGACGACGATCAGCAGGCCGAAGAACGCGGCCACCAGGAGCAGCCCCGCTCCGACGCCGCCGGCCTTGACGCTGAACTTCAGCTCGCTCTTGGCGAGCTTGATCTCCGACTGCACCAACGCCGAGATGTCGCGGCTGGCGTCGGCCACCAGCCGGCCAATGGTCGGATCATCAGCTCTGTTCATAACGGCGAGCCTACAAGTGACTCACGGGATCGCGCAGGTCAGCGTGCGCCGATCGCCGACAAGATGCTGCCGTCGGTGAGTGCCCACAGCAGCCGGCCGACGATGACGACTCCGAGGAGGGCCAGCCCGATCACCAGATCCGTGCTGACCCGGCGGGTCGCCGGGGTCAGTCGCTCGTCGTTCGTGGTCGTTCTCATGGGGTGCATACCTACGAGAGTTCCCCGCGGAGATGAGACGAAACTGAACGGAACCCGTCCTGAGCCTGTCAGCGTGACGAAGATCGCGCCGTACGAGCGTCAGTCCTCGTCCTTGGCGGTCTTCATGCCGGCGGTGATCTTGTCCATGATGCCGCTGTCGGCCAGCGTCGTGGCGTCGCCGACCTCGCGGTTCTCGGCCACGTCGCGGAGCAGTCGCCGCATGATCTTGCCCGAGCGGGTCTTGGGCAGCTCGGGGACGATCATGATCTGGCGGGGCTTGGCGATCGCGCCGATCTCCTTGCCGACGTGATTGCGCAGCTCCTGCACGATCTCCTCACCACCGTCACCGGCGGACTCGCGCAGGATCACGAACGCGACGACGGCCTGACCGGTCGTCTCGTCGGTGGCACCCACGACAGCGGCCTCGGCAACCTTGGGATGTGACACCAGCGCGGACTCGATCTCGGTCGTCGACAGGCGGTGACCCGAGACGTTCATGACGTCGTCGACGCGGCCGAGCAGCCAGATCGCGCCGTCCTCGTCCTTGCGGGCGCCGTCGCCGGCGAAGTAGAAGCCCGGCCAGCGCGACCAGTAGGTCTCCTTGTAGCGGTCGTCGTCGCCCCAGATCGTGCGCAGCATCGACGGCCACGGCTCGGTGATGACGAGATAGCCGCCCTCGCCGTGCTCGACCGGCTTGCCGGCGTCGTCGACGACCTCGGCGGCGATGCCGGGGATCGCGGTCATGGCCGAGCCGGGCTTGCCCTTGGTGACGCCGGGCAGCGGGCTGATCATGTGCGCGCCGGTCTCGGTCTGCCACCACGTATCGACGATCGGGGTGCGGCCGCCGCCGATGTTCTCGCGGTACCAGACGTACGCCTCGGGGTTGATCGACTCACCGACCGAGCCCAGGATGCGCAGCGACGAGAGGTTGTGCTCGGCGGGGATCTGCTCGCCCCACTTCATGAACGTACGGATCGCGGTGGGGGCGGTGTAGAACAGCGTGACCTTGTGCTTCGCGATGATCTCCCACCAGCGGCCCTTGTGCGGGGTGTCGGGCGTGCCTTCATAGAGCACCTGCGTCGCGCCGTTGGCCAACGGTCCGTAGACGATGTAGGAGTGGCCGGTGACCCAGCCGACGTCGGCGGTGCACCAGTAGACGTCGTCGGGCTTGTAGTCGAACACCGCCCAGAACGTCCACGCGGACTGCACGAGGTAGCCGCCGGTGGTGTGCAGGATGCCCTTGGGCTTGCCGGTCGTGCCCGACGTGTACATGACGTAGAGCGGGTGCTCGGCGTCGAACATCTCCG
Organism: Aeromicrobium sp. Root236; assembly: GCF_001428805.1. Classification (NCBI taxonomy): domain Bacteria; kingdom Bacillati; phylum Actinomycetota; class Actinomycetes; order Propionibacteriales; family Nocardioidaceae; genus Aeromicrobium; species Aeromicrobium sp. Root236. The sequence goes on from NZ_LMIS01000001.1 coordinate 2,723,417, forward strand.
GCGTGTGGTCCTTGGACGCCGAGTCGACGACGTCGTGCCACCACACGTCACGACCCTCGGTCCACTCGACGTCCTGGCCCGTGCGGCGTACGACGAGCACGCCGGACACGTCGGGGCACTTCTGCAAGGCCTCGTCGACGGCGGGCTTGAGCGCCGACGGCGCACCGCGGCGGTAGCCGCCGTCGGCGGTGATGACGACCTTGGCCTGGCAGTCGAGGATGCGCGACGAGAGGGCGTCGGCGGAGAACCCGCCGAACACCACGGTGTGCGGTGCGCCGAGCCGGGCGCACGCCAGCATCGCGACGATGGCCTCGGGGATCATCGGCATGTAGATCGCGACCCGGTCGCCGGTCTGCACGCCGAGGTCGATCAATGCGTTGGCGGCCTGGGACACCAGGTCCTTGAGCTCGGCGTACGTGATGTCGCGGGTGTCGTCGTCGGGCTCGCCGACGAAGTGCAGGGCAACCTTGTCGCCGTTGCCGGCCTCGACGTGCCGGTCGACGCAGTTGTAGGCCGCGTTGAGGGTGCCGCCGACGTACCACTTGGCGAACGGCGGGTTGGACCAGTCGAGCACCTCGCTGAACGGCGTGCCCCAGCTGAGCCGGTCGGCCTGCTCGCCCCAGAACCTCACCCGGTCGGCGGCGGCCTGCTCGTAGACCTCGGCCTTGACGTTGGCGTTCGCCGCCAGGTCCGCCGGCGGCTCGAACACACGGTCTTCGTGGGACAGGTTGCTGATGTTCTGCTCGGTCACGGTTGCTCCTCGTCCGGGGTTCTTCCTTGATTGTGGCGCAGCCCACAAGATGCCGTGCAGGGGGTTGCGTGTCAGTTGCGGCGAACCGGGCCGGGCCCGTCGAGACCCCCCGAGGGTTCCGACGGGCCCGGCCTGCCGCGCGGCTTACTGGATGGCGCCGGCGCCGGTCATCGCGCGGACGTCGAGCTCGGTGTAGTGCTCCTCCGCCTCGCGGTCCTTGGCCAGCATCGTGCCGATGAACCCGCACAGGAACCCGATCGGGATCGAGACGACGCCCGGGTTCTCGAGCGGGAACCAGCTGATGTCGATGCTGGTCGGCAGCAGCGACAGGTTCTTGCCCGCCGGGTCCTCACCCTTGCCGGAGACGACCGGCGAGAAGATCACCAGTCCCACGGACGAGATCAGGCCGCCGTAGATGCTCCACACCGCTCCGCTGGTGTTGAACCGCTTCCAGAACAGGTTGTAGAGCAGCGCCGGCAGGTTGGCGGATGCTGCGACCGCGAAGGCCAACGCCACCAGGAAGGCGATGTTGAGCTTCTGTGCCGGGATCGCCAGCAGGATCGCGATGCCGCCGATGACGAAGGCTGCGATCTTGGCGGTGGCCACCTCCTGCTTCTCGGTGACCTCGCCGCGCTTCCACACCTGGGCGTAGAGGTCGTGCGCGACGGACGACGCCGAGGTCAGCGTCAGGCCGGCCACCACTGCGAGGATCGTCGCGAACGCCACCGCCGAGATGATGGCCAGCAGGACTGCGCCTCCGGTCGACCCGGAACCACCGCCCACGGCTTCTGCGAGCAGTGGTGACGCCAGGTTGCCGCCGGACGCCGCGATCTGTTCCTTCTCGTCGCCCTTGACCAGCGCCGCGGCACCGAAGCCGAGCACGAGGGTCATGAGGTAGAACGAGCCGATCAGGCCGATGGCCCACAGCACCGACTTGCGGGCCTGCCGCGCCGTCGGGACCGTGTAGAAGCGGATCAGGATGTGCGGCAGGCCGGCGGTGCCGAGCACGAGGGCGAGACCCAGCGAGATGAAGTCGATCTTGCTGGTGGTCGTGACGCCGTACTTGAGACCGGGCTCGAGGAACGCCGAGCCCTTGCCGCTGTTGTCCGCCGCGGTGCCGAGCATGTCGCTGATGTTGAAGTCGAACTTCGCCAGCACCAGCACTGTGATGAGGATCGTGCCGGCCATCAGCAGGACGGCCTTGACGATCTGCACCCACGTGGTGCCCTTCATGCCGCCGACCGTGACGTAGAAGATCATCAGCGCACCGACGCCGACGATCGTGAGGTTCTTGGTCAGGCCCTCGTTCTCGACGCCCAGCAGCAGCGCCACGAGCGCACCGGCGCCGACCATCTGCGCGAGGAGGTAGAAGATCGACACGACGACGGTCGAGGTCGCTGCGGCCGTGCGTACGGGTCGCTGCCGCATGCGGAACGCCAGCTGGTCGGCCATCGTGAACCGCCCGGAGTTGCGCAGCAGCTCGGCGACGAGCAGCAGGGCGACGAGCCAGGCGACGAGGAAGCCGATCGAGTAGAGGAACCCGTCGTAGCCGGCCAGCGCGATGGCGCCGGAGATGCCGAGGAACGACGCTGCCGACATGTAGTCACCGGCGACCGCGAAGCCGTTCTGGGCGCCGGAGAAGCTGCGACCGCCCGCGTAGTAGTCGGCGGCGGTCTTGGTGTTGCGGCTCGCCCAGAACGTGATGGCGACCGTGATCAGGACGACCACGACGAACAGGGATCCGGTGAGGGCCTGGTGGTCGTTGTCCTCGGCGGCGCGCAGGAGCGTGGCTGTCGTGCTCATCGCTTGATCTCCTCGTCGTACTCGGCGCGGAGGCGGTCCGCGATCGGGTCCATGCGTCGCGCGGCGAACCGGGCGTACCAGATCGCGATGGCGAACGTCGAGACGAACTGCAGCAGGCCGAAGATCAGCGCGACGTTGATGTTGCCGGCGACCTTGTGCGCCATGAAGTCGTTCGCGTAGTTCGACATCAGGACGTACAGCAGGTACCACGTCATGAACGCGACGGTCAGTGGGACGACGAAGCGAAGGTACGAGCGCTTCAGCTCAGCGAACTCGTCCGTCGCATGGATGCGTTGATAGGCCGCGTGGGCCTCGGGCGGGATTCTCTCGGCCACCGGGATCACCTCTTCCGTGAAGGCAGGACGGCACGGGTACGTGTCGCCGCTCCGAACCTAGGTACCCCGTTTGCTGTGAGCCAGATCACTTCTTGGGGTATGCGTTGGAGGCCGACGGGCCTGCGACGTGCGGTCGCCCGCGTACGACGAACGGTCGACTCCCGGGGCTGAACGGCGGGCTTCGCATCGGACGCCTTCGGCGTGAACGCTCCCGCTCCGCTAGCCTCCCTCGACGTTCGGCCGCGGGCGGCCTCAGGCTCGGGAGGTCAGAATCGGCGATCCACGTCGAGCCGCTCGGGAGTGTGCAGCCGCACCATCGTGCGCGAGACGTTCGCCGGCACGTCACCGCGAGTGGCGAGCGAGACACCGATCATCAGGGCGAACCCGATCGGCACGGACCACGCCGCGGGCTGGCTCATGACCACGCCGAGCCAGCCGTCGGGACGTACGACGATCGTGACGACCGCCGCGACGCCGGCACCGAGACCGCCGCCGACCAGCCCGGCGATCGCCCCGAGCGCCGTCAGCCCACGCCACCAGATGCCGAGCACGAGCAGCGGGCAGAACGTCGACGCGGCCAGCGCGAACGCGAAGGTCACCGAGCTGGCGACCGCGATGCGCTCGGCCGACAGCGCGAGGAGCAACGGGACCACCACGCAGCCCGCCGCGGCGACACGCAGCGCCGTGATCGTCGAGATCCGCCCGCGCGCGAGGCCCTGGCCCACGACCCCGGCGACTGACATCGTCAGGCCTGACGAGGTGGACAGGAACGCGGCGAACGCGCCGGCGGTGAGCAGGGCGGCGAGCAGCTCACCCGTGCTGCCGCCGATCACGCGTGAGGGCAGCTCGAGGACCACCGTGTCGGCGCCGCCGGAGTCCAGGAGATCGCGGGCGTAGATGCGGCCCAGCACGCCGTAGATCGTGGGCAGCAGGTAGAACGTGCCGAGCAGCGCCAGCACGATCAGCGTCGTCCGGCGCGCGGCGTGGCCGTCGGGGTTGGTGTAGAAGCGCACGACGACGTGCGGCAGTCCCATGGTGCCGAGGAACGTCGCGATCATGACCGAGTACGTCAGGTAGAGCCCCGGCCCGTCGGCCTGGCTGAACGGCTGGAACCACTCCTCGGGCGCGACGGGTGAGGGTCGCCCGTCGCCGGTCCACGCGTGCAGCAGGAAGAACACCGGGATCAGGAGGGCCGTCAGCTTGAGCCAGTACTGGAACGCCTGCACGAACGTGATGCTGCGCATGCCGCCCGACACCACGTTGACGACGACGATCACCGCGACGACGACCGTGCCCACCCAGTTGGGCGCGCCCGTGACCGTACGGAGCGTGAGCCCGGCGCCCTGGAACTGCGGCATGAGGTAGAGCCAGCCGACGGCGACGACCAGGGCGCTGGCCACCCGGCGCACGCCCAGGGACTGCAGCCTGACCTGCGCGAAGTCGGGGATCGTGTACGCCCCGGAGCGCCGCAGCGGTGCCGCGACGAACACCAGCAGCAGGAGGTAGCCCGTGGTCCAGCCGATGGGGTACCAGAGCATGTCCGCGCCGTGGGTGAGGACGAGCCCGGCGACGCCGAGGAACGAGGCCGCGGAGAGGTACTCGCCGCCGATCGCCGAGCTGTTCCACACCGGGCTGACCGATCGCGACGCGACGTAGAAGTCACTGGTCGTACGGCTCATGCGGAGGCCGAAGGCCCCGATGCCGAGGGTCGCGATCGCGACCAGGGCGACCGCGACGATGCCGTACGTGCTGTTCATTGCGCGTCCGGGCGGTGCGGCTCCACGAGCTCGGTGAAGTCGCGCTCCGCGCGTTCGACCTGGCGGATGTAGACCCAGCCGAGCGCGAACAGGCCCGGATAGACGAGGACGCCGAGGATCCACCAGGGCACCGGTACGCCGAGGACGTGCATCTCGGTGACGCTGTCGAAGGCGAGGAAGAGCAGTGGCAGGGCGCCGATCGACAGCATGAGCGTCGCCGCGACGGTGAGGGCCGCCCGGAGCTGCGCCCGGATCAGCGAGCGCATGTAGACCTCGCCGATGCCGGTCGACTCGTCGATCTCCTGCCGAACGCTGCGGCGTACGTGCGCCGGCGCGGTCGTCAGGGGGCTGGTGACCCGCACCCGGCCCGTGTACTTCTCCTCCGTCACAGGGCTCGCTCGTGGATCAGCTCACGCAGCGCGCGGGCGTGACGGCGAGCGACCTGGATCTCGACGAGCTCGTCGCCTGCGGGCACGAGCACGCTGGACCGGCCCGCCTGGACACGCAGCTCCCGCAGGTGTGCGAGGTTGACGACGTGGCTGCGGTGGACGCGCGCGAAGCCGGCGTCCTGCCAGTCGTCCGCGAGCGTCGTGAGCGGCGTACGGATGAGGTGGCTGCCGCCGTCGACGACGTGCAGGCGTACGTAGTCGCCCTGGGCCTCGACGTACGAGACCGATGCCCGCGAGACGAACCGGGTGATGCCGCCGAGCTCGACCGCGATCCGGTCGTCGCTCGACGCCGGTGCGGACTCGGCGTCGGCGCACGCACGCCGCACGCTCTCGCTGAGCCGCTCCTCGCGGATCGGCTTGAGCAGGTAGTCGACGGCGTTCATCTCGAAGGCCTCGACGGCGTGCGCGTCGTGCGCCGTCACGAACACGATGCGCGGTGGTGTGCGGAACCGGCCGAGCAGCCGGGCGATCTCGAGTCCGCTCAGCCCCGGCATCGCGACGTCGAGGAAGACCAGCTCGATGTCCCCCTCGTCGAGCACACGGAGCGCCTCGGCCCCCGAGCGGGCCGCGCGTACGGAGGCGATGCGGTCGTCGCGGCCCAACAGCCACACGAGCTCGTCGAGCACGGGCTGCTCGTCGTCCACCACGAGGGCGCGCAGGGCAGCGGTCATGCCGCGATCATGCCGACATGTCGGCGGCACCACAACAGGGGAGCGGTCACGGCGACTCGGTGCCGGGGTGGAACTTCGGCAGCCTGACGGTGACCTTGGTGCCGTGCCCCGGCGCGGTCTCGACGACGATGCCGTACTCGTCGCCGTAGACCGTGCGCAGGCGCTCGTCGACGTTGCCGAGCCCGACCGACGCGCTCGTGGTGTGCCCCGAGAGCGCATCGCGTACGGTCTCCGGCTCGACCCCGACACCGTCGTCCTCGATCGTGATGACGCACTCGACGCCCTCGTCGAGCGCGACGACCGTGACGGTGCCGTCGCCGTCCTTGGCCTCGAGGCCGTGGCGCACGGCGTTCTCGACGAGTGGCTGGATCGCGAGGAACGGCAGCGTCACGCTCAGCACTTCCGGCGCCACGCGCGTGACGACGCGCAGGCGGTCGCCGAAGCGGGCCTTCTCGAGCACGAGGTAGCGCTCGATCGAGCGCAGCTCCTCGGCGAGCGTCGTGAACTCACCGTGCTCACGGAACGAGTAGCGGGTGAAGTCGGCGAACTCCAGCAGCAGCTCGCGAGCGCGCTCGGGATCCGTACGCACGAACGAGGCGATGGCGCCGAGCGAGTTGTAGATGAAGTGTGGCGAGATCTGCGCCCGCAGTGCGCGCAGCTCGGCCTCCATCAGGGCGGTGCGGGACTCCGACAGCTCGGCCAGCTCGAGCTGGCTCGACATCCAGCGGGCGACCTCGGTGGTGGCGCGGGCGAGGCCGGCCGACGCCTCCTCGGTGACGACGGCGATGCTGCCGACGACGCGGCCCTCCACCGACAACGGTGCGACGATCGCCCGATCTGACGCCTGGGTCCGTCCGCTGGCGAGGGCGTCCGCGGTGAGCTCCGCGACGTCCGGTGCGTCGCCGGCCAGGCGGTCGTGCAGGTCGGTGATCGCGACGATGGGGCCGCCCAGGAGCGTACGCACGTGGGGCAGGGCGAGCGCCGCGCTCTCGGCGTCGAGGCCCCGGCGTAGTGCCGGTGCGGCCAGCGAGGCGGTGTGCAGCGTCTCGTACGTCGCGCGGTCGGCCGGCGAGCCGAGCACGCGGCGACGGGTCAGCAGCCGCCACCGGATGAACCCCGCGGCCGCCACGAGCGCAGCGATCGCGAGCGCGGCGGTCCTGATGTTGTCCATCCCGGGACGCTACCGCGAGTCAGCCGGTCGGCAGCGCGGTGAACCAGCCCGGGGCCAGGCGGCAGAACTCCGCACGGTCGAGAGCGCCCGCGCCCGCCGGGATGAGTCCGTCGATCGGCAGGCCGGTCAGGCGGGGCAGGTCCGTGCGGTTGGTGCGCTCCGCCAGGCCGGGCTCAGGTGAGCAGGACCCGACCACGAGATGGGGCGAGAGTCCCTCGGCCCGCAGCCGGTCGACGGTCAGCTCAGTGTGGTTGAGGGTGCCGAGTCCCTCGCGGGCGACGACGACGACCTCGGCATCGAGAGCGCGCGCGAGGTCGATCATCGTGCCGCCGTCGAGGTCGAGCCGCACCAGCAGACCGCCCGCGCCCTCGACGAGCACGATGTCAGCGTCGAGGCGACGGATCCGGTCGGCGACCTCGGCGACGGGTGGGAGCGACACGCCCTCGAGCCGGGCCGCGGTCTCGGGTGCCAACGGGTCGCGCAGCCGCGCGAGCTCGTGCACGGCCGACGATCCGGTGAGGCGTACGACGTCGTCGATGTCACCGGGCTCCCCGGCGACGACGCCGGTCTGCGCGAGCTTGACCACGGCGACCCTGAGGCCTTCGGCGCCCAGCGCGACCGCGAGGGCGGCCGTCGTGACGGTCTTGCCGACGCCGGTGTCTGTGCCGGTGACCACGACGTAGCGCGTCATGGCACCACGGTGGCGATGAGCTTGCCGGCGTGCGCGAGCTGGTCGTCGTCGACGCCGGCCGATGCGGTGAGGCGCAGCCGGCTGATCCCGTCGGGCGTCGAGGGCGGGCGGAAGCAGCCGACACGTACGCCATCGGCGGCGCACGACGCCTGCGCTGCCAGTGCCTCGGCCGGTCCCGGCATCTCGACCGACAGGACCGCTCCGGCCACGCGGGCCACTCCGGCGGCGTCGGCGAGGGCTGCCGCGACCTGGTGGAGGCGGGTGACCCGCTCCGGCTCGGCGTCGATGATCCGCAGCGCCTCGAGTGCACCTGCAGCGGCGGCGGGTGCGAGCCCGGTGTCGTAGATGAACGGCCGCGAGCGGTTGACCAGGTGGTCGACGACGGCCTGGCTGCCCAGCACTGCGCCGCCCTGGCTGCCGAGCGCCTTGGAGAGCGTCATCGTGACCACCACGGAGGGCCGGCCGGCCAGACCCAGCTCACGTACGAGGCCGCCGCCGTCACCCGCGACCCCCACGCCGTGGGCCTCGTCGACGATCAGTGTCGCGTCGTGGCGTTCGCACAGCTCGACGAGCTGCTCGAGCGGCGCCGCGTCCCCGAGCACGGAGTAGATCGACTCGACGAGCACGAGGGCGCGGGACTGCGTACGCCCTGCCAGCCGGGCCTCGACGGCGGCCACATCGTTGTGCCCGACGACTGCGAGCGTGCCCCGGGAGAGCCGACAGGCGTCCACCAACGAGGCATGGACGTGGGCGTCGGAAACCAGGAGGGTGTCGCGGTCGGAGAGCGCGGTCACGGCGGACAGGTTCGCGTGATAGCCCGTCGAGTGCACGAGCGCGGCCTCGTGGCCGAGCCGTTGGGAGAGGGTTGCTTCGAGCGCCGTGTGCACGGGCAGGGTGCCGGTGACCAGCCGCGATGCACTCGCTCCGGCGCCCCACCCGACCGCGGCGTCGGCAGCCGCTGCCGTCACCCGTTCGTCGCGGCAGAGCCCGAGGTAGTCGTTGCCGGCCAGGTCGATCAGGTCGTCGTCGTCGATGCGTGTCGTCAGCGAACGGACGAGCCCGTCGCGGTCTCGTTGAGCGGCCTGCTCCGCGAGCCAGGTGTGCAGCGTCATCGTGGGCTCCCCGCCGCCGCGACCAACGCGCCGGTGATGACGCCGAGGTCCTCATCGGTGCTGATGTAGGGCGGCATCGTGTAGATCAGGTCGCGGAACGGGCGGATCCATACGCCGTGGTCGAGTGCCACGGCGCTGGCGGCCGCGACGTCGACGGGGTGGTCGAGCTGGAGCACGCCGACGGCACCGAGCGTACGCACGTCGGCGACGCCGGCGAGCTCGCGAGCAGGGGCGAGCCCGGTCTCGAGCGCGGCGTTGATCCGAGCGATGTCGAGTCGCCAGTCCGACTCCGTCAGCACGTCGAGAGAGGCCGCCGCGACGGCACAGGCGAGCGGGTTGGCCATGTACGTCGGGCCGTGCATCAACGCCCCGGACTCCGACGCGTCGATCCCGGCGGCGACCTCGGGCGTGCAGAGGACGGCGGCGAGCGTCAGGTAGCCGCCGGTCAGCGCCTTGCCGACGCACATGATGTCGGGGCTGATGCCGGCGTGGTCGGCGGCGAACATCTCGCCGGTGCGCGCGAACCCGGTCGCGATCTCGTCGAGCACCAGCAGCCAGCCCCGCGCGTCGCAGACCTCGCGCAGCCAGCGCAGCACGGCCGGCGGATAGACGTGCATCCCGCCGGCACCCTGCAGGACCGGCTCGACGATGACAGCGGCGATCGTGTCGTCGAGGCGGTCGATGACGGTCTGCGCCTCGGCGATCCAGGTGTCGGCGTCGGCGTCGAGGCCGGCTGGCGGCCGGGGCAGGAAGACCTGCTCGGCGAGCACGTCGGTGAACATCTGGTGCATGCCGCCCACCGGGTCGCACACGCTCATGGCCCCGAACGTGTCGCCGTGGTAGCCACCCCGGAGGGTGAGGAACCGCGTACGCCCGGGGTGGCCCGTGCCGCGCTGCAGCTGCAGCGACATCTTGAGGGCGACCTCGACGGAGACCGATCCGGAGTCGGCGAAGAAGACCTTGTCGAGCCCGGCTGGCGCGAGGTCCAGCAGTCGCCGGGCCAGCTCGATCGCCGGCTCATGCGTCAGGCCACCGAACATGACGTGCGACATCGAGTCGGCCTGGCGATGCAGTGCCGCGTCGAGACGAGGGTGGCGGTAGCCGTGGATCGCTGCCCACCACGACGACATGGCATCGATCGGCTCGCGCCCGTCTGCGAGCGTCAGGCGGTTGCCCGCAGCGCCGGTGACCAGCAATGGCGTGGCTGGCGAGCTCATGGGGGCGTACGGGTGCCACACGTGGGCGCGGTCGAACTCGATGAGGTCATCCATGGCAGGGTGATCAGGATCTCGAGCGGTCGAGGTTTGACCTGAACGGTGTTCAGGATACATTCCTCCTCATGACTGACGTCCTGCAGGTCGCCCGCGCCCACGTCCTCGAGCAGGGCCTCGGGCTCTCCGAGGAGCTGCTCGTCGAGGTGCTCAGGCTGCCCGACGAACGCATCCCCGAGCTGTTGGAGCTGGCGCACGAGGTGCGGATGACGTGGTGCGGCCCGGAGGTCGAGGTCGAGGGGATCGTGTCGCTCAAGACCGGCGGATGTCCCGAGGACTGCCACTTCTGCAGCCAGTCGGGACAGTTCCAGTCCCCGGTCCGCGCCGTCTGGCTCAACATCCCCGAGCTCGTCGAAGCCGCCAAGGAGACCGCCAGGACCGGGGCCTCCGAGTTCTGCATCGTGGCGGCCGTACGCGGCCCCGACCAGCGCCTGATGGACCAGGTGCGTGAGGGCATCAAGGCGATCCAGGCCGAGGTCGACATCAACATCGCGTGCTCGCTCGGCATGCTGACGCAGGCGCAGGTCGACGAGTTCGTCGAGATGGGCGTCCACCGCTACAACCACAACCTGGAGGCGGCGAAGTCGTACTTCCCGCAGGTCGTGTCGACGCACTCGTACGAGGAGCGGTGGGACACCTGCCTCATGGTCCGCGAGGCGGGCATGGAGCTGTGCTGTGGAGGGCTCGTCGGCATGGGCGAGTCGCTCGAGCAGCGGGCCGAGCTCGCGGTCCAGCTCGCCGAGCTGCGGCCGCACGAGGTGCCCCTCAACTTCCTCAACCCGCGGCCCGGCACGCCGTTCGGTGACCAGCAGCTCATGAGCTCGCAGGACGCCCTGCGGACGATCGCGGCGTTCCGCCTCGCGATGCCGCACACGATCCTGCGCTACGCCGGCGGACGCGAGCTGACGCTGGGCGACCTCGGCACCCGTGAAGGCCTGCTCGGCGGCGTCAACGCCGTCATCGTCGGCAACTACCTCACGACGCTGGGCCGTGACGCCAACGAGGACATCGACCTGCTGACCGAGCTCGGCATGCCGATCAAGGAACTCCAGAAGACGCTCTGACATGACGTACTGCGGCCAGTGCGGCGAGCCCGTCGAGGCGCGCGACCACTCGCGCTGTCTCGAGCTCCTGCGGATGGAGCCGCCTCGCTTCTGCGTCGCGTGCCGGCGACGAATGGTCGTCCAGGTCGTGCCGCGTGGCTGGTCGGCCCGTTGCGTCGACCACGGGGAGGTCAGCGGCTAGTCGTCCCCGATGCCGCGGGCGTGCAGCGCGGCGCCGGTGTCGTACGCGTGCGCGACCGTGCGGATCACCATGGGCGTCAGCAGCGCCCGCGGGCTGCGCTCCAGGCCGCGAGCCTTGGCTGCGGCTCGGGTCTCGCGAGCGGTCGCCATGGTCTCAGGCACGGCCCGCATCATGAGGGAGAACGTCAGGCCGACGCGCTCAGGGTGCACGCCGAACCGTCGAAATGGTTGGAGCCATCGGACGATGGCGTCGAGCATCGCGTTGATCGGCGTGGTGGCGGTCAACACGGTGGCCGCGATGACGAGCGCGAGCAGGTCCGCGACGACCTCCACGGCGGCGTGCCACGTGGACTGCCAGGCAACAAAGGCCCCGAAGAACACGGCTGCCACTGCCACCGATCGAAGCGCATGTGTCATAGCCCGGACGCCAAGTCGGGCGACACCGGCGCACGCGACTGCGACCGCGAGGAAGACGAGTCCCGAGACCTCGCCGCGCACGGCGACCACGACGGCGCTGTACGCGAACAGTGCAAGCACCTTGGCGCCGACCGGCGACCTGTGGAAGATCGACGTTCCGGGCCGGTACAGCCCCATCAGGACTGGCGAGCTCATGTCGCCACCTGCGCCAGGTAGAACGCCACGGCCTCGTCTGCTGGACCGTCGAAACGTACGGAGGCGTCGTCGACGACCAGCACGCGGTCGCAACGTGCCGCGAGCTCGAGGTCGTGCGTGACGAGGAGCAGCTGTTGGTCGAGCGAGAAGAGCAGGTCGGCGACACGACGTGTGTTGACCAGGTCGAGCAGGGTGGTGGGCTCGTCGGCGACCAGGATCTGCGGCTCGGTGGCGAGAACGCCTGCGAGAGCGAGGAGCTGCTTCTGGCCGCCGGACAGGGCGTGCACGCTGGTGTCCGCGAGATCGCGCAGTCCGTAGGCCTCCAGGACGGCGAGCGCTCGCTCGCGGCGGGCGGACCGATCGACCTTGAGGCGCCGCAGTGACAGCTCGACGTCCTCGACGCCGGTCGGCATGACGAGCTGCGCAGAGGGATCGGTGAACGCGAAGCCGACCCGCCTGCGTACCTCGGCACCCTTGCGCGCCACGTCGAGGCCGTCGACCGTGACCGTGCCTTCGGTCGCCTCGACCAATCCGTTGACGAGCCGGGCGACCGTCGACTTGCCTGAGCCGTTGGCACCGATGAGTCCGACTCGCTGCTCGGTCAAGGTGAACGAGGTCGGCGCCAGGATCACGAGCTCACCGTCGGGGGTCTTGACCCGGACGGAGACCTCGTCGAACTGGATGGCGGGCACGCCTCAGTATCAGTCCTTGCGGAGCAGGCGGGGAAACGCGCGGTGCACCTCAGCGGCGACCATCGCGACGAGCGCCGTCTTGGCCAGGTCGCCGAGCCAGAACACCTTGTCGATGTTGAAGGCGTCCTCGAAGCTGTTGGCCCCGTCAGGCAGGCGCCACATGAGTCCGGCGATGCCTGCCGGGTGGATGACGAGGACGCTGCCCGCGAGCGAGCAGGCGAAGATCGCCAGGGCGCTCGTCGCGCCCTTGCGCCCCGCGACGTACTTGACCAGGAATCCGGCCAGCGCCGCGGCGACGGGGAAGGCCAGGAGATAGCCGATCGACGGCTTGGTGAAGGTCGACGGCCCGCCCGCCTGGTCGGTGAAGATCGGCAGCCCGGCGAAGCCGACAGCGAGGTAGAGCGCCACGGCGAGGAAGCCGCGCAGCGGGCCCAGCACGACACCGGCCAGCATCACGCCGATGGTCTGGAGGGTGATGGGGACGACGCTCCCCGCCACGTGGATGCCGGGGATCAGCGCACAGGCGGCGATGAGCGCAGCGAAGGCGGCGATGAGTGCCAGGTCGGTCGTGTCGAACTGCGCCTTGGTCGGCGTGGTGGCGGCCTCGGGCGTGCTCATGCGATCTCCTGCGTGCTGAAAGGGGGACGTACCTGAACGATGCTCAGGTGAACGGCGTTCAGGCTAGCCTATAGGCTGGTCGCACCGTCAATTCGAGCCGGAGGCCACGTGCGCTATCACCGTTCCGACATCGTCGAGCGTGCTGTCGGAATCCTCGACATGTACGGCCTGCCGGACATGTCGATGCGCCGGATCGCCTCCGAGCTGGGGCTGCAGCCCAGCGCGCTCTACCACCACTTCGCCAACAAGCAGGTGCTGCTGGCGGCCGTCGCCGACGAGCTGCTGGCTCGCGGTGCGCGTCCGGTGCCGACCGACGAGCCGTGGGACGCGCAGGTCGTCGCGGTCAGCCGCGAGCTGCGCGACGCGATGCTCGCCTACCGCGACGGCGCCGAGCTGATCGCCACGGTGCACGCGTTCGGACTCGGTGCGGTGTCGCTCAACAGCCGCCTCGCCGGCGCGATCTCGGCGGGCGGCTTCGACGACGCGTTCGCCCGCTCGGCCGCGACGACGATCCTCTATTTCGTGTTCGGCCACGTGTCCGACGAGCAGACGCACCTGCAGGCCAACAGCGTCGGGGCGATCGACGACGAGCCGCTCGACCGGGCCGGCGCGGACTCGTTCGAGCTCGGCCTCACCCTGATCCTCGACGGCATCCGCCTCCACGAATCAACAACCGCAAGCATCTAGGCCTGCTTAACCACCGACCCAGCCATAGCGAGCGAAGCGAGCAGGCGGCCTGGTGCGAGCGCCAGCGAGCAACAGGAGTGAGCGGCGACGAAGGAGCCGCGGCCGCCTATCACCAGGACGCGTGTAGCGGGCGGCCTTCGTCGTAGCCGGCCGAGCTCTGCAGGCCGACGATCGCACGCTCGTAGAACTCCGCGAGCGAGCGGGCGCCGGCGTACGTGGCGCTCGACCGTACGCCGGCCGTGATCGCGTCGACGAGGTCCTCCACGCCCGGACGATCGGGGTCGAGGAACATGCGCGACGACGAGATGCCCTCCTCGAACAGCGCCATGCGGGCGCGCTCGAAGCCGGCGGCGTCGCGCGTACGGTTGGACACCGCGCGAGCCGAGGCCATGCCGAACGACTCCTTGTAGGGGCGCCCGTCGGGGCCGACCTTGAGGTCACCGGGGCTTTCGAGCGTGCCGGCGAACCAGGAGCCGATCATGACGCTCGCCGCACCGGCGGCCAGGGCGAGGGCGACGTCGCGGGGGTAGCGGACGCCACCGTCGGCCCACACGTGGGCGCCGAGCTCGCGGGCGGCCGCGGCGCACTCGAGCACGGCGGAGAACTGCGGCCGGCCGACGCCGGTCATCATGCGGGTCGTGCACATCGCGCCGGGTCCGACGCCGACCTTGACGATGTCGGCTCCGGCGGCGACCAGGTCACGGACTCCGTCGGCCGACACGACGTTGCCGGCCGCGATCGGGACACGGTGGCCCGACGCCGACTCGTACGCGTCACGGGCCGCCACGACGACCGGCAGCGCCTCGAGCATCTTCTCCTGGTGCCCGTGCGCGGTGTCGACGACGAGCACGTCGAGGCCCATCGCGAGCAGGTCGGCCGCCTTGCCGGACACGTCGCCGTTGATGCCGACCGCCGCGCCGATCACGAGCGCACCGGACGCGTCGACGGCCGGCTGGTAGATCGTCGAGCGCAACGCACCCTTGCGGGTCAGGACGCCGACGAGCTGGCCGCCGTCGAGCACGGGGGCGAAGTCGATGTGCCGCGCCGACATCTCGTTGAAGCAGGTCTGCGGGTCGGTGCCGGCGTCGAACGTCAGGACGTCGGTCGTCATGACCTCGCGGACCTGGGCGAAGCGGTCGATCTCGGCACCGTCGCGCTCCGTGACGATGCCGAGCACCTTGCCGTCCTCGACCACGACGACCGCACCGTGCGCGCGCTTGGGGATCAGGCTCATGGCCTCGCCGACCGTGGTCGAGGGGGCGACCGTGACCGGGGTGTCGTAGACCGTGTGCGCGGCCTTCACGCGCTGCACCGTGGCGGCGACGATGTCGAGCGGGATGTCCTGCGGGATGATCGCGATGCCGCCGCGTCGGGCGATCGTCTCGGCCATCCGCTTGCCCGAGATCGCCGTCATGTTGGCGACGACGAGGGGCAGCGTGGTGCCGACGCCGTCAGCCGTCGCGAGGTCGACGTCGAAGCGGCTCGTCACGTCGGAGCGACCCGGGACCATGAACACGTCGTTGTAGGTCAGGTCGTACGTGGGCTGCAGGCCGTTGAGGAACTTCACCGCACAATTCTAGATGCCTGGTGGGCACCTGCGCTCACGCGCTGCGGCGGCCGGCTTCGTAAGGGGCGTCGACCAGGAACGCGATGCCGCACTGACGGCACATGCCGGTGCCGCCCTCGAGGTCCTCGGGCAGGTCGATCTCGCCCTCGCACGCCTCGCACACCATGGCGAGACCGATGAGTGCCAATGAACGTCTCATGTCGCTCTCCTTCCGTCTCATCTCTCACGATAGGAACCGGTGCGGACAATTCCGGACTGCCGCGCTGGTAGCACGGTCGTCGGCTCGCAGCACTTCCGGATAACGGTCTGTCAGGCCAGCCGCCTCGGGTAGCGTGCACCCGTGGCCCCTACTCCCAGGCCGACCTGCACTGTGTGCGACGGTCCGCGCGTGCCGTTCGACCGTGCTGTCGTGCTGGGCAAGTACGAGGTGGACTTCCACCGCTGCACGTCGTGCGGGCTGATCGTGGCCCCAGACCCGACGTGGCTCGACGAGGCCTATGCCAGCGCGATCTACGACGGCGACAGCGGCCTCCTGCGGCGCTGCCGCCTCATGAGCACCCTCACCACGACGCTGATCCGCAGCGAGCGGCTCTCCGACGGCCGCTTCCTGGACTGGGCCGGCGGCTACGGCGCCCTGACACGGATGATGCGCGACAAGGGCTTCGACTACTACACGACCGATGCCTACGCGACCAACCTCCTGGCACCCGGCTACGAGGGCGACGAGTCCACGTCGTACGACCTGGTGACGGCGTTCGAGGTCGTGGAGCACATCAGCGACCCGGTGGCCGAGCTCGAGAAGCTGGCCGCGGTCAACGACCGGTTGTTCTTCACCACGCGCCTGCAGCCGGCGATCCCGCCGCGCCCGTCGGAGTGGTACTACTACGCCCTCGAGTCCGGGCAGCACATCGCGTTCCACACGCATCGCTCGCTCGAGGTCGTCGCCGAGCGACTCGGCTACCAGCTGACCAGCAACGGCGACAACTACCACCTGTTCCACCGTGTGCCGCTGCGCGCCACGACCAAGCTCCTGCTGTCGCCGCGCGTGACGCAGGCCGGCCGTTCGTCGGTGTCGGCCGCCCGGAGCGCGGTCAGCCGCGTACGCGCCCGAGGCGCCTCGACGACCTGAGCGTCAGCGGAAGTCGAGCAGCAGCGTGTCGGGCGGCTCGACCTCGTGCTCCATGCCGGACTTGTCGACCTTGGCGCGTACGCAGAACGTCTCGTGGCGCAGGCGCAGGAACCCGGTCTGGGCGCCGTAGCTCATGAACAGGTCGCGCACCTGCGCAAGTGCTGACTCCGGGACCGAGGGGTGCCGGGTCGCCTCCGCGAATCGCAGGAGGCCCGGCAGGTCGAGCTTCTCCCACGTGCCGAACTCGTGCGTCTCGGCCTCGTGGAACAGGCCCGAGGCGTTGAACGTGTCGACCGGCGTCGCCGCCTCGCCACGGTCACCGGTGATCTCGCGCAGCTTGCGCATCCACGGGATCGAGTCGTCGTAGCGCTGCGAGATCGTCGACAGGAGTCCGTCGGGCCGCAGCACGCGGGCGTACTCGGCGAGCGCCGTCGGCGCCTCGCGCAGCTCCGGGGCGATCACGACGTCGAACGCGTCGGCCAGGAACGGCAGGCGCTCGCCCCGGCTGCGGACGTACTGGATGTCCTCGTGGCGGCTCGCGGTGACGTCGTCCCCCGCGACCACGACCTCGTGACCCTGCTCGGCCAGCTGGTAGGCGAGTGACGTGTCACCGAGGTGCAGGACGCACGCCAGACGGTCCCCGACCAGCCACTTGGCGGTGCGATCTTCGGGGGAGTCGTTCATCTTCCTCAGGCTACCGGTCGGCGCGAGGGGCGGCCGGTACGCTTCGGGCGTGTCCGATCCGTTCCTCTCGGCCGCCCTGCTCGAGGGCATCCCCTCGACGTACGCCGGCACCCGCGACGGCATCGACTCGATGCTGCGCGACCGCGGCCTGCGTCGCAGCACCCCTGACGACACCGCGCGCTCGTTGCTGTTGGGCGCCGCAGCGACCGCCGCGCTGGAGGGCAGCACGTACGACGTCGAGGTGCTCGCCTCGGGTGGTGGGGACGACCTCGCCCGCGGTGCCGTCCGGCTGTCCACGGAGCTGCTCGGCCTGCTGCCGGTGTGGAACCACTCCCCGGTCCAGGCGCTCGCCCGCATGCACGCCCTCGCTGCGGCCGGCTCCGTCGACGACGCCGACCTCGGCCGGCCGGTCAACCCCGACGGTGTCGCCCGGCTGACGGCGCTCGCGGTGATGCTCGGTGAGCCGACCGAGGCCCCGGGTCTGGTCGTCGCGGCGCTCGTCCACGCCGAGATCGCCGCCGCCGGGGCGTTCGCCACGCACAACGCCGTGGTTGGCCGGGCCGCGGAGCGCCTCGTGCTCGTCGCCAAGGGCGTCGACCCCGCGTCGGTCACGGTGCCCGAGGCCGGCCATGCGGCCGAGCCCGACGGCTACCGGTCGGCCCTGGCGGCGTACGCGGGCGGAGAGGCGACGGGCGTGCACCAGTGGCTGATGTACGCCTCGCAGGCGTTCACCCGTGGCGCCGAAGCGTCACCCCTTGCGCGCTGACGCCGTCGCGCGCTCGACGTAGGGCTCGACCAGCTTGGCCACGGCCTTCATGCCGGCGGCCCGCGGGTGCAGCAGGATGCCGTCGCCACGCTCGGCGGTCAGGGCGTTGGTCCAGGAGTCCTTGGCGCACGCGTCGTGCCCGGCGGAGTCGTCGCGCACCGGCACGAATGGAACCCCCGCCTCCTGGGCTGCGGAGGCCTGGGTCTCGGCGAGCAGCTCCTCGACCTCCGCGAACTGACGGACCACCGTGGTCCCGGCGCCCAGCTCCGGACAGTCGCCCGAGTCGGGGGCCAGTCGCAGGTAGCCCACGAGGACGACCTTGGCCCGGGGCGCCTTGGCCTGCACCGCCTGGATCGTCGTGACGATGCTCTGCTTCGTGGTGGCCAGGATGGCCGGTGCCTTGGCGAGCGCGCTGCCGCACGCCGCCGCCGACCGGAGCCGGGACTCGATGAAGCAGCCGTAGAAGATCGACGGGTAGAGGTTGCCGTCATTGGCGCCGATCCCCAGTGTCACCACGTCGGCGTCGGCCGGTACGTCGTCGAGCTGCGCCGGCAGGGTGGCACCGGCCAGGGGAGCGGAGCTGAGCACGTTGGCGGTGCCGGCGCCGCCGCAGCTCGCGTCGCGGACCGTCATGGGCCGCAGCTTGCGCGCCACCAGGTGGGGGTAGTTGTCGTCGCCGCGGCCGCACTTCCCGGCACCCTTGCCGATCGCCCCGGAGACGTACGAGTCGCCGAGCGCGACGTACAGTGCGCCCTTCTTGGTCGTCGTGTCCGGCGACGAGCCGTCGCAGGCCGCGAGCCCCGCGACCATCAGCACGACGGCCGTCAGTGCGCCGAGAACGCGCCGGTGCTGCATGCGATCAGTGAGGACGGCGCGCGTAGACGTCGATCACGTTGCGGAAGAACAGGTCGCGCTCGAGCAGCTTGTCGATCGGCTTGGCGAGTCGCTCCGCGGCCTTCTGCCCGACGCCGAGCGAGCCGAGGTAGTCGGCGGTGTTGAGCGAGTAGCGGACCTTGGGCTCGATCGAGACGATCTCATAGCCCAGTCGTTCGAGGTTGGTGCGCATGCTCGTCGGGGTGTGCAGCGCCATGTGGTGCAGCGCCAGACGCCGGTCGGTGATCCGGGTCGACCGGCCCTTGGTGACGTCGTGGGCGGCCATCCCTGCGGTGTCCATCGCGGACCACCGAGGCGTCTGGAGGTAGAGGACGCCGCCGGGCTTGAGCAGCTCGAGCGCGTCGCTGAGCAGGCGGTTGCCGTCGGGGACGTGGGCCAGGACGCACCACATCGTCACGACGTCGTACTGGCCGATGTCGCCGAGGGTCGACAGGTCGCCCATGAACAGCTCGATGCCGTTGCGCTCCCGGGCGAGGTCGATCGCACCGGTCGCGACGTCGTTGCCGGCGGGCCGGAAGCCCTTGTCGCGTGCCATCGCCAGGAAGCCACCCTCGCCGGCGCCGACGTCGAACAGGCTGCGGTCGTCGCCCGTGCCGACCATCGTCGCGAGGCGGTCGAGGACCTGGGCGTGGCTGGAGTCGATCACGTCACCCCGCGTGCGCTCGACCCAGCCGGCGAACCAGTCGCGGTCGACGTCGAGCAGCTCCACGAGGTCGTCGAGCTCGGGCCGCTCCGCCAGTGCGTGCAGGCCGCAGCCCCGGCACTCGTGGATGACCAGGCCTGTGCGGCGCGATGCCGGGTGGACCTGGATGTCGGTCGACAGACAGGCCTGACAGCGCGGCGGAGCCACGACCTCGGTCGTCATCTTGTTTCTCCTCGAGAGTGCGTGGAAGTCGTCCACGGTGGCGGTCACGATGTTCGTCCGCACGTCTGAGCATAATAGTCCGCCACGCCCAGCGGAGCCGATTATGCTGTGACCTGCAAGACCGGGCTGAGGCGCCGGACACCCCACGAATCCACGTAGAGGCAGGCCATGAAGCGCGCGTTCATCACCGGGATCACCGGCCAGGACGGTTCCTACCTGACCGAGCTGCTGCTCGACAAGGGCTACGAGGTGCACGGCCTCGTGCGCCGGTCCTCGTCGTTCAACCGCGGTCGCATCGACCCGATCCGCGACAACGATCCCGAGGCGGCCAAGCGGCTGTTCCTGCACTACGGCGACATGACCGACGGCGTCAGCCTCGTCAACCTCATCCGCGAGATCCGGCCCGACGAGGTCTACAACCTCGCGGCGCAGAGCCACGTCAAGGTGTCGTTCGAGATGCCCGAGTACACCGCGTCGGCCGACGGCATCGGCACGATCCGCCTGCTCGAGGCGATCCGGGCCGCCAAGCTCGAGACGCGGTTCTACCAGGCGTCGACGTCGGAGATGTTCGGCGCGACCCCGCCCCCGCAGGACGAGGGCACGATGTTCTACCCGCGCTCGCCCTACGGCGCCGCCAAGCTCTACGCCCACTGGGTCACGGTCAACTACCGCGAGGCCTACGACATGTTCACGGTGTCGGGCATCCTGTTCAACCACGAGTCGCCCCGCCGCGGCGAGACGTTCGTGACGCGCAAGATCACCCGCGCCGTCGCACGCATCGCCGCCGGCACGCAGAACGACCTCGTGCTGGGCAACATCGACTCGATCCGCGACTGGGGCTACGCCAAGGAGTACGTCGAGGGCATGTGGCGCATGCTCCAGCACGACGAGCCGACCGACTTCGTGCTGGCCACCGGCACGGGCACGACGGTCCGCGAGTTCTGCGAGATGGCGTTCTCCCACGTCGGCCTCGACTGGCAGGACTACGTCAAGTACGACGAGCGCTACGAGCGCCCGACCGAGGTCGACGCCCTGCTCGGTGACCCGTCCAAGGCGAACGACCTGCTCGGATGGAAGGCGCAGACCGGTACCCAGCAGCTCGCCGAGCTCATGGTCGACGCCGACATCGCCCTGCTCAAGGCGTGACCCGCACCGCTCTCGTCACGGGAGCCGCCGGTCAGGACGGCGTGCTGCTGGCCCGGCACCTGATCGCGGCCGGCTACCGGGTCGTCGGCACGGTGCTGCCCGGCTCGGAGTCGCCGCTGCAGCCCTACCTCGACGGTGTCGAGATCGAGTCGCACGACCTCCGCGACGCCGAGGGGTTCGAGCGACTGCTCGACGCCCACGAGCCGGACGAGGTCTACAACCTCGCCGGGTTCACGTCGGTCGGCGCGAGCTGGGACGCCGTCGACCTGGTCCACGAGGTCAACACGGCCGCGGTCGAGGCGATGCTCGCCGCTCTCGTGGCGCGCCGAGGCCGTACGGGCACCGCGCCGCGGTTCTTCCAGGCCTCGAGCTCCGAGGTGTTCGGCCCCCAGGCGCCCAACCCGCAGGACGAGTCCACGCCGCACGACCCGCAGAACCCCTACGCCGCCTCCAAGAGCCGGGCCCAGCAGGCGACGGTGCGGGCCCGCACCGACGACGGCCTGTTCGCGTGCGTCGGCATCCTCTACAACCACGAGAGCCCCTTGCGCGGCGTGCAGTTCGTGACCCGCAAGATCATCCGCGCGGCGGTCGAGATCTCTGAGGGCCGCCAGGAGTCGGTCAGCCTCGGCAACCTCGACGTCTCCCGCGACTGGGGCGCCGCGGCGGACTACGTCGTCGGCATGCACCTGGCTCTCACGCACGAAGAGCCCGGCGACTACGTGCTGGCGACCGGCGTCCTGCACTCCCTCCAGGACCTCCTGGAGCTGGCGTTCGGCGCGGTCGGCATCGACGACCCGTGGCCGTACGTCCGGCAGGACCCCGCCCTCATGCGCAAGGCCGACGCCCCCGGGCTCTCCGGCGACGCGACGCGCGCCCGTGAGCGGCTCGGCTGGACTCCCTCGACGTCGTTCGAGCAGCTGGTCGCGGAGATGGTGGACGTCGAGCTCCGGCGCGTACGCACGGGGGTCGAGGAGTCTCCGGAGTATCTCCGCGGATAGCCGCCGGTTCCCATTAGGCTGTCTCCGTGCCCACGGAGAATGACGACTACAAGCCCGACCCCACGCTCGCCAGGCTCTATCCCGAGGCGGCGGTCGGCGGCTACTCCCGGGTCAACGGCGACATCGAGTTCTACTCGCGGATCAACGCGCTCGTCGACGAGAAGAGCCGCGTGCTCGACTTCGGCGCGGGCCGTGCCTGGTGGATGTTCGAGCCCATCGCCGAGATGCCCAAGCGCCTCCGCATGCTGCGTGGCCGGGTCAAGGAGGTCGTCGGCACCGACGTCGATCCCGCGGTGCTCACCAACCCGTCGCTCGACCAGGGCCTCGTCGTCGAGATCGGCGCGCCGCTGCCGTTCGAGGACGCGTCGTTCGACCTGGTGTTCGCCGACTTCGTCCTCGAGCACATCAACGCGGACGACGCCCAGGACGTCGCCGACGACATCATGCGCGTGCTCAAGCCCGGCGGCTGGTTCGCCGCCCGTACGCCCAACAAGTGGGGCATGGTCGGCCTCGGCGCCCGCGCCATCCCCAACGGCGTCCACGTCAGGCTGCTCAAACGGCTGCAGCCTGATCGCGTCGCCGAGGACGTCTTCCCGGTCCGCTACCAGATGAACACCCGTCGCACGCTGCGCCGCCTGTTCGGCCGCAACCGCACGTACGTCTACGGCAACACCAGCGAGCCGGCCTACTTCGGCCGCTCGGTCATCGCCTGGCGCCTCGTCGCGTTCCTGGGCCGCCTGACGCCGCCGTCGTTGGCGCCGACCCTGCTGATCTTCGTGCAGAAGGCCGACGACTAAGGAGCGGTGTTCGCCTCGCTGAGGCGACGGTCGGTGCGGTGCTTCTTCTTCATCGCGGGCTTCTCGACCAGGTGGTACGTGATGGTGCCCAGGATCACGGTCGGCACCAGCACGATGACGAAGCTCACGGCGATGTCGGCGTTGGAGTCGTAGATGACCCGGTCGACGTGCTTGAACAGGAACCAGATCACCGGGTAGTGCCAGAGGTAGCAGCTCAGGCTGTACTCGCCGGCGAGGCGCGGCAGCGGCGTCTCCATGACCCGCACGACGCCACGCGAGAACCCGTCGGACTTGGGCATCTGCGTCAGCACGATGATGCAGGCGAAGATGATGCCCATGAACGGCGTGGCGTACTCGCCCGAGCCGATGATCAGCACCGCCACGGCGGCGACGAACAGCGTCGACCAGCCGACGATGCGCCACGTGCGCAGTCGCTGCTCGGACACGCGGTCGGAGACCACGATCAGCACCGCGGTGATCATGCCGAGGCCGAACAGGTCGCCCTGGCCGATGATGCTGCGGTTGATGACCGCCAGCCAGCTCGAGTCGAACTCGATGTCGACGCCACCGTGGATGCCCATCGTGATGAGGCGACCGGCGAGGCCCATCGCCAGGACGAGGAACGCCGGCACGAGCGCGGAGAACACGGGACGGCCGCGACGGGCGAGCCAGATCGCCACGGCTCCGAGGGCCGGCAGCATCGCGTAGAACGCCGCCTCGGTCACGAGCGACCACGAGACGCCGAGCCCCGTGAAGGCCGTGCTCGGCACCCAGCCCTGGAGGAGCAGGATGTTGAGCACGATCTGGAGCGGGTCGGTCATGCGGCCGAGCCGGTCGACCGTCGTGATCTCGTTGTCGATGACCGCTAGCCCGAAGCCCCAGCTCACGATCGCGAGGATCACGAGATAGGCGGGCCAGATGCGCAGGATGCGGTTGCGGTAGAACTCGCGGGTCGGGGGCCGGGTGCGGCCCTTGATGGCGGCCGACGCGAACGGCCGGTAGAGCAGGAACGCCGACAGGACGAAGAAGAACGTGAGGCCGTGCACCAGGAGGCCCGTGAGCGCGGTGCCCAACGAGGTGTAGCCGCCGGAGCCGGGCAGCAGGATGATCGTGTGCGCCAGGATCACCGCGAGCAGGGCGAGCCCACGGAGCCCGTCGAGCCCGGCCAGCCGCTTGCCCCATGAGGGGGCGTGTCCGACCTCGCGCTTCGAGTCCGTCATCGGGTGCTGCTCCGCTTCGTCGGGGCGGTCGGCAGAGCCGAGCGCATCATGTGGCTCCTCGTCGTAGAACCAACTCAGGGAGACAGTATTTCGTTACGCGGCCGCCCGCGGGGATTTGGCCCACGGAGTGCCGTGCGGGTCTCCCGTGGTGCGACGGATAGCGTGAGGGCCCTGCCGCCGTAGAATGCGACGCGACCCACGCCCTGAGGAGACGATGAGCCCCGCTGACGCCGCACCCGAGGAGTCGGCGTCCCGTCGCGGAGGCGGCCTGCGGGCGTTCCTCTCGATCGCGGCTGCCGGCTTCGGCGTCCAGCTCCTGACGGTGGCCTCCGGGCCCCTCGTGGCGCGGATGATTGGTCCGGACGGCCGCGGCCAGATGGTCATGGTCATGCTCGTGGCGATGCTGGGCGCCCTGTTCGGCGTCGGCGGGCTGATCCCGGCGATCTCCCACGCCATCGGCGCTTCGGGTGCGTCGGCGCGTGACGTCGTGCGAGGTCACCTCGGTGTCTGGGTCGTCGCCTCGCTGGCGACGGCGACCGTCGCCGCGGGCCTGGTCGCGGTGCTCGTCAGGGACGCGCCGCACCAGTGGCTGCTGACCCTCGAGGGATTCGCGGTGAGCTTCTGCCTCTCGGTCCAGTTCCTGCTCGGCGCGATGCTGCAGGGCGAGGGCAACGTGCGCCGCATCAACCTGCAGCGGCTCGTCGGCATGGCCTCGTACGTCATCGTGGTCGCCGCGCTGTTCGTCCTCAGCCCGACCGACGAGGCGACGCTCATCCTGCTGGTCTACATCCTCTCCTTGCTCGGCGGCTTCGTCGTCTGCTGGCTGATGCTGCGGCCGCCGACCGGCGACGAGTCCGTGCGGGCCGATCGCCGCGAGATCCACGCGTTCGCCCGGCGGGGCTTCATCAGTGGCCTCAACGCCCTCGACTCGTGGGGCCTCGACCAGCTGCTCGTCGGCCTCGTGCTCGGCTCGTCGGCCCTGGGTCTCTACGCGGTGGCCGCCTCCGCGACGAGCTTCCCGTCGATCGTGCTGGCCGGCGTCGCGTCGATCCTTCTGCCGCGCATGGCCGCGCTGCCTCCTGCCGGCGCGAGCCAGGTCATGCGGCGTTGGGTCATGGCGGCGATCGCCCTCGACCTCGCGATGGTGGCGGGCATGCAGGTCGTCATCGGCCCGGCGCTGCGCATCTTCTTCGGCGACGACTTCGTGCCGGCCACCGACGTCGCCCGCATCCTGATCGTCGCGTGGGCCCTCCTCGCGCTGCGCCGCGTGCTCGTCGCCGCGGCGCAGGCCCAGGGCCGGGTCGCTGCGGCATCGTTCGCCGAGGCGGGCTCGACGGCCGTCCTGGTCGCCGCTGCTCTGATCGGCATGCACCTCTGGGGCCTCGAGGGGGCCGGCATCGCGCTGCTCGTCGCCGGTGTCGTCGCCTGCGCGTGGGTCGGGTCGACGTTGTCCTGGAACGGTGAGGGCTCAGGCGAGCCCGTCGAGGTCGGGGTCACCGAGGTCATCGACATCGACGACGCCGACCACCGGATGCCCTGAACGGCTCAACCGACGGCGTCGACGATCACCGCGCGTACGTCGGCGGCGGCGTTCTTCCAGGTGTAGCGCTGCGCGAACTCGCGGGCGGCCTCGATCTGGTCGGTCGTCGTCTCGCGTGAGGCGACGACGGCGTCGGCGAGCGCCGGGGCGTCCCAGCCGTCCATGACGGTGGCGTGGCCGGCGGTGATCTCGAGCAGGGCGGGCTCGGGGGTGATGACGACCGGGATGCCGATGCGCATCGCCTCGGCGGCCGGCAGCCCGAAGCCCTCGAAGTCGGACGGGAAGACGATCAACGACGACGAGGCGAACGTGCCGCGGAACTCCTCGATCGACAGCCACGGCAGCACCCGGACGAGGTCGGTCAGCCCGAGCTCCTCGACCTTGGCCTGCGCGGCGGTGCGTGCCGCCTGGCCGAGGCCCACGACCGTCAGGGGCATGACGGGGCCGCAATCGCGCAGCAGGGCCCACGCGTCGATCACGAGGTCGACGTTCTTGTTGAAGTACTGGCCGAACGCCAACGCGTACGGCTCGGTGTCCTTGCGCAGCCAGTCGTCGGTGTGGTCCGCGCCGAGCAGGGCGAGGCGCAGCGGTCGCTTCGCCAGCCACGGACGAGCGGCCAGGAGGTCGTTGCGGGTGCGGTCGGAGATCACCGCGATGCCGTCGGACTGCCGCCAGCCGAGGTTGTAGCTGATCTTGCGCTGCGCCCGGTTCATGCGGCTGAACTGCTGCGGCCGGAGCTCGTGCCGCAGGTCGTACGCGATGATGACCCGCGGGCAGGGCAGGGGAGCGACCGTCGTGGTCGGCAGCAGCCCGAGCACCGCATCGGCCTTGAGCGAACGGGCGAGGCGCGGCAGGTCGACGTTCTGGGCCCGGATGCGGCTGAGCTGGGTGCGCTTGCCGAACGGCACCTCGTGGACCGTGACCCTGTCGGGGAACGGAGCCTCGTTGCCAGGGCCGACGACGATGTGGAGCTCGTCGCCGTCGGGGAGCTTGTCCCAGCCTGCGACCAGGTGCTCAGCGACGATGGCGAGGCTGTCGCCGGTGATGGCGAGGCCGTCGATCAGGATGCGCATCGACTAGCTGACCGTCCCGACGCGGACGCTCGCGCCCGGTGCCACGTCGCGGAACGCGATGGCACGTGCACCGACGACGGCACCGGTGCCGACCGTGACGCCGGCGAGCACGAGGCTCTGGGCGCACAGCCAGGCGCCGTCCTCGATGACGATCGGCTTGTTGGTGCAGTGGAAGTCCGAGCTGTTGTGGTCGTGGCTGCCGGTGCACACGAACGCACCCTGCGACAGGCACACGTCGTGGCCGATCGTGATGGGCTCGACGTTGTAGAGCCAGGCATCCTCGCCGATCCAGGTGTCGTCGCCGATCGTCAGCTTCCACGGCCACTGCACCCGTACGTGGTGCCGGAAGACGATGCCGGTGCCGATCGTGGCGCCGAACATCCGCAGCGCGGCGGGCCGGAAGCGGCGGGGGAACCACCACTTGACGAAGACCAGGTTCTGGAACACCGTCCAGGCCACCTGCCAGAAGATGCTGCGGCCCTTGTCGTAGCCACCCGGGGGGAACGTGGCCAGCCGGGGGTAGGTGACCTGCTCTGACATGTCTGGATCCGCTCCCTCGTGACTCATGCGCCGACGCTCATGCCGGCACTCCGACTGCCGCTCCCAGGATCTCCTCGAACTCGCGAGCGACCTTGTCGACGTCGAACTTCTGCTCGGCGGTCGCGCGCGTCCGCTGCCCGATGTCGGCCTGGGCCGTGCGGTCGCCGGTCAGGTCCGCGAGCCATCCGGCGCCGGCCTTGGCGCCGACGTCGGTCGGGTCGGCGACGAAGCCGCCGCTGTCGCGGATGTCGAGGGCGGCCGGGTTGTCGGCGGGCATGAGGCCGAGGATCGGGCGACCTGCCGCCATGTAGGACAGCACCTTGCTGGGGATCGAGAACTTCGTGGCGTCCGGCTCGAGCAGCGCGACCAGGACGTCGGCGGCCCCGAGCACGTTGGGCAGCTCGGCCGCGGGCTGGAACGGCAGGATGCGCACAGGCAGCTTCTCGTCACGGGCGATCGTCGCGAGGTCGTCGGCGGCCTCGCCCTCGGAGATCACGGCGAGCTGGGCGTCGATGCCGTTGGACCGCACGGTCGTCAGCAGGTCGATCAGGAGCCGGGGGTTGTGCTTGCGACCCAGCGTGCCGGCGTAGACGAGCCGGAGCGCGGCGTCGGCGTCGAACAGGTCGGCCGTGCGCGCGTTGTCGAGGTCGACCGGGAAGATCTTGTCGAGCGGCGCCCAGTTGGGGATCACCGAGACGTGATCCGCGGGAACGTGCCAGTCGCGGTAGACGCCCTCGAACGCGTCGCCGATCGCCACGACGTGGGCCGCCCGGCGGGCGCAGCGGGCCTCGAGACCCACGAGCACCTTGCCGCCGAGCCACGCCAGCGGGCGAGGCAGCTTGCGGCGCAGCTCGTCGGCGAGCGCGAAGCTGTAGATGTCCTGGTGCCACAGGACCCACGGCAGCTTGCGGCGCTTGGCGTGGCGCGAGAAGAGATAGAGCGTGATGAGCGGCAGGTTGCACGCGACGACGACCTCGGCCGACGACGTGCGCAGCTGCGCGATCCACTCGTGGGCGTACGCGCGCTCCCAGCGGAGCCGGGCGAGCGGCGCGTACTTCTTGAACGGCAGGTCGAGCTTGATCGAGCTGAACGTCAGCGAGTCCGGGTCGTCGTCCTGGTGCTCGAGGTGTCCCTTGCCGCTGACGTACTGCTCGGCCGAGACGTGCTCCACCGTGTGCCCGCGGCCGGCGAGCTTGCGCGACAGCTCGGCCTGGAAGGGATGGCCCGAGAAGTCGTGGACGATGACCTCCATCGCCGGGCTCTAGCCTCGGGACTTGAGCTGGTCGTAGATCCAGCTGTAGGTCTTCTCCAAGCCGTCACGCAGCGAGATCGAAGGCTCCCAGCCGTAGATCTCGTGGAACATCGTGTTGTCGGAGTTGCGGCCGCGTACGCCCTGGGGCGCCGACAGGTCATGGTTCTTGGTCACCGTGATGCCGGCGATGTCCTCGAGGATGCCGATCATCTGGTTGATCGTGACGAGCTCGGCGCTGCCGAGGTTGACCGGCTCGACGTTGTCGCCGGCCAGGATCTCCTGGGTGCCGCGGACGCAGTCGTCGATGTACATGAAGCTGCGGCTCTGCTCGCCGTCGCCCCAGACCTCGATCGTGTGGTCACCGCTGAGCTTGGCCTGCGCGATCTTGCGCGACAGGGCTGCGGGGGCCTTTTCGCGGCCACCCTCGAACGTACCCTCGGGGCCGTAGACGTTGTGGTAGCGGGCGATGCGGGTCTCGATGCCGAAGTCCTCGCGGAAGTGGCGGGCCATGCGCTCGCTGAACAGCTTCTCCCAGCCGTAGCCGTCCTCCGGGTCCGCCGGGTAGGCGTCGGACTCCTTGAGCGCCGTCACGTTGGGGTCGGTCTGCTTGTCGCCGGCGTAGACGCACGCCGAGCTGCTGTAGAAGTAGCGCTGGGTGCCGGCGTCGCGGGCGGCGACCAGCACGTTGGTGCTCGTGAGGACCGAGAGCATGCACTCGGCCTTGTTGTTCTCGATGAAGCCCATGCCGCCCATGTCGGCCGCGAGGTTGTAGATCTCCTCGGTGCCGACGGCGATCTTGTGCGCGTCACCCATGTCGGCGCAGTCGGCGACGACGTTCTCGGCGTCGGCGTGCACCTGGTACCACTCGTCCTGGGGCTTGATGTCCACGGCGCGGACATCCTTGCCCTGACCGAGAAGATCGGCGACGAGGTGGCCGCCGATGAATCCTCCGGCGCCGGTCACAAGTACGGTCATCGAATTTTCCTACCCTTTTCGTGGCCGCGGTGCCCGGGCCGTTGTACGCCTGCAGTCCACCGCTCGGTGAACGCTCAGGTTACACAACGGTGGAGGGTGTCGTTGGTTACGCCCACGACGCGAGGACGGAGTTCATGCGCGAGTCGGCCGGGCCCTCGCATACACTCCCTGTTACACCTGATCGAAATCGGTCGTGGAGAAACTCACTGAAAGGGACCACCGCGTGGACCTGCGTCAATTCCTGGGCATCCTGCGTGGTCGTTGGAAGTTCATCATCAGCACGCTGGTGATCGGGACTATTGCGACGGTCGGGCTCGTCCTCAACCTCTCACCGGTCTACAGCTCGTCAGCGCGCGTGTTCGTGTCGACCCCGACCAACGGCCAGGCCGATCCTTACGCCGCGACGGTGTTCGCGGCCCAGCGCATCGCGTCCTACGCCGACCTCGCCACCGATCCCACGGTGCTGCAGAAGGTCATCGACCGGCTCGGCCTCAAGGTGACCCGCGAAGAGCTCGCCGGCGACATCTCGGCCACCGTCGTCCCGCAGACCCTGATCCTCCAGATCACCGCCAAGGCGTCGTCACCCCAGCTGGCCCAGGACATCGCCGGCGCCGAGAGCGACGAGATCGTCGACCTCGTCAAGGAGATCGAGAAGCCTGCCGACAGCAACCTGTCGGCGGCGATCGTCGCGAGAGTCACGGGCAAGGCCTCGTTCAACGCCAGTCCGGTGGCGCCCAGCGTGCTGCTCGACATCATCGTCGGCGTGCTGCTCAGCACGTTCATCGGCGTGGCCGGTGCGGTGCTGCGTGACCTCCTCGACACCACCGTCAAGACCCGCCAGGACGTCGAGTTCGCGACCGGGAACGCGGTGATGGCGACCTTGCCGTTCGATCCGACGGTCAAGAAGGATCCGCTCAGCAGGGACGACACCGGCTCGCTCAGCGAGGCGTTCAAGGTGCTGCGCACCAACCTGCAGTTCGCCAACCTCGACGCGAGCCGGCAGATGATCGTCGTCTCCAGCGCCCTGCCCGACGAGGGCAAGACGCTCGTGGCGACCAACCTCGCCGTGTCGATGGCCAAGTCCGGTCGCTCGGTCCTGCTGATCGACGCCGACATGCGCAACCCCAACGTCGCCGACCTGCTCGGCCTCGAGAACTCGGTCGGCGTCATCACGGTGCTGATCGGCCGCTCGACGCTCGAGCACGCGATCCAGGAGCACTCCACCGGCGTGCACTTCCTGGGCACGGGCCCGCGTCCGCCCAACCCTGCCGAGGTCCTCGACACGCAGGCGATGCGCGACCTGCTGGCACACGCCCGTTCGCAGTACGACGTCGTCATCATCGACGCGCCGCCGCTGCTGCCGGTCGCCGACACCGCGATCCTCATGACCGAGGTCGACGGCGCGCTGTTGCTGGCCCGCTACGGCTCGACCGGTCGCGAGCAGCTCCGGCTGGCCGTGTCCCGCATCGAGGCCGTCGGCGGTCGCCTGTTCGGCACGGTGCTCAACCGGACCCCGCGCCGGGCGAGCACTGACGGCTACGGCTACTACGGATATGGCTACGGCGTTCCCTACGAGATCGACAAGGGGAAGGTCAAGGTCAAGTTCAAGGACTCCGAGACCGCCCTGAGTGGGACGGGACGACGGGCCAAGCGATGAGCTTCAGCGGCGCTCCGTTCGAGGCGCCGGTGATCGACCCGAACGAAGACCCCAAGAACATCCCGCACGCGCATCCCGTCGGGATGCGCGTGTGGCCGGTGTCGCTCACCGCGGTGCTGCTGCTCGGGCTGCTCCCGCTCGCGATCTCCTCGACCGTCGGCGCGGTCATCGCGATCGGTGTCGCCCTGTTCTTCCTCGCACTGATCACGTTCGGCCTGCGAGGCATGGGCACCGGGCTCAACGTGCTGGGCATGGTCGCGGCGCCGCTGACGAGCGTCGTGGTGCCGGGCGCCAGCTTCGTGACGGTCTCCGACCTGCTGTTCGTCATCGGCTTCGTGCTGCTCCTGCCGTCGCTGTTCAGCCAGCACCTGCGCGTCCCGTGGCAGTTCGCGCTCGGCGCCAGCGTCATGTTCATCGTCGGCTTCGGCACCTCGATGTTCAACGAGATCCCGATCGGCAGCCTCAGCCTCATGGTGCGCGTGTTCGCCGCGACCTTGATCTTCCCGCTGCTGTTCGTCTGGTGGGCGCCGCGTGGGCGTACGTTGCTGTTCCTCGCCGGCGGTTACGTCACGGGCGTCGTGCTGAGCCTCGTCTACGCCGTGCTGACCGGTCCCGATCCGATCACGGCGCGCTACATCGGCCTTTCCGAGCAGCCGACGGCTTTCGGCTACGCCGGCCTGCTGGGCCTGGCCCTCCTGCCGTTCGTCTACACCAAGCTGCAGATGCAGCATCGCTGGCTCGTGCTGCTCGCCGGCGCGATGTGCCTCTACACGATCTGGATCAGCGGCAGCCGCGCCTCGCTGCTCGTGGCCGGCGTCCTCGCGGTGATCTACCCGGTGATGGAGAAGTCGATCAAGGTCACCGCGGCCCTCACGCTCGGCGGCATCTTCCTGATCGCCAACATCGAGCGGATCCTCAACGAGGAGGGCGGCAACGCCCTCTCCCGCCTGCTCGGCCGCGCCGGTGCCGCCGGCTCCAACGCCGAGCGCGAGAAGGGCCTCAAGGAGGGCTGGGAGGTCTTCGTGCACCACCCGATCTTCGGCGCGGGCTTCGACTTCGACATCTTCCTGGCCCACAACATCTACGTCCAGGTGCTCGCCGGCATGGGCGTCATCGGCCTCATCGCGTTCCTGTTCGTGCTGTGGTCGATGGTCTCGCCGCTGTTCAAGGGTCCCCGGCCCTACCGCCTGCTGGCCTACCCCGCCCTGGCGTACGTCATCGCCGGTCCGATCACCCCCAACCTCGGCAGCCGCTACGTCGGCATCCTGCTCGCGTTGGCCTTCGTGGTCTCGGGCATGGACTTCGAGGAGGACGACGAGGGGCCGATCGAGACCCGGCGCTCGCTCCGGCGGGCTGCGGCCGCAGCGCCGACACCGTGACCCGGCTGCCCAGCGCGCTCCAGCCGGCCTGGCCCCTGATCAAGCGCGCGCACCGCTTCACGACGTTCGTCTCCGGCGCCGTGTTCCGCCGGCTCTCGGTCGTGTTCGGCGACCGTGCGCTGCCGCGTCGGGGCACCGCCACCACCGCGCTCACGGCGGCGCACGAGCCGCAGGCCGTCACGATCCACACCACCCCGCAGGGCGAGCACCTCGATCGCGAGCAGCCGCCCGGCGAGCCCGCGGACCACTGGGCGTTCGCGACCATGCGGACGTACGACGTGCCGGCGGTCTTCACCGCCGACATCGCCGGCGGCACCGTGGTCGGCGACTACGGCGCGGTCGTGACCCCTGGTGGCGAGCTCGACTTCGAGACCAGCCCCTACTTCGCGATCACCGACTGGCGTGAGCACCCGTTGTTCCTGCGCCGACGCCTGCCCAAGGTGCAGCACGTCGAGGGGTCGCTGCTCGCCCTGGCCACGCGTGGCGGGAGCAACAGCTACTACCACTTCCTGCTCGACGTGCTGCCGCGTTGGGGCATCTTCGCCGAGACCATGCCCGGTCGCGAGCCCGACGCGCTCTACGTGTCCAACACGACGCGCTACCACCGCGAGCTGCTGGCGCTGTCCGGGCTCGACCGGCTGCCGATCATCGAGGCCGGACGCAACGCCGCCGTAAGGGCCGAGCACCTGCTGGTGCCGTCGCAGTCCAACCCCATGGAGGTCGCGCCGCGAGGCATGGTCGAGTGGGTACGCCGGACGTTCCCTGCGGTCGCCACAGACGACAAGCCCAGCCGGATCTTCGTCACGCGCACCGGCGGCCGCAACACCCGCCGCCTGATCGAGGAGCCCGAGCTGTGGCCCGAGCTCGAGCAGCGCGGCTTCACCCGCATCGACCCCGGTGCGATGTCCGTCCGCGACCAGATCGACCACTTTGCGGCGGCCGACGTCATCGTCGGCATCCACGGGGCGGCCCTGACCAACCTGGTGTTCGCCAAGCCGGGTGTCTCGGTGCTGGAGCTGTTCACCTCGACGTACGTCAAGCACTGCTTCTGGGCGATCACCGACAGCATCGAGGGCGCGAGCTACCGCTACCTCATCGGTGGCGAGCCGCGGCCCACCGGCGAGCTCACCGGCATCCAGGCCGACATCAGCCTCGACCCGCGGCGCATCCTGGCCGCGGTCGACGAGATGCTCGCCTGAGTCCTACTTGCCGAGCTTGCGGCTCAGCTTGTGGCGGGCGTTGACCTCGGCCTGCCACACGAGGACCTTCTGCTTGAGGGCATCGGCCTCCTTGTCGCTCAGCGTGTCGAAGAGGTCTTTCTCCTCGTGCGGGTCCGCCACGACGTCGTAGTACTGCGGCACCTTGTAGCCGAAGAAGTAGATGTACTTGTGCCGGTCGTCGGGGAAGTAGGCGACGCACTGGTCGATGTCCCAGCAGCCCGTCATGAGCGGGTGCGTGTTCTTCTCCGGCGTCCGGATCGACGCGCCCTCGTACTCGCCGCCGGCGATGTCGTAGCCCAGCAGGTCGGCGACGGTCTGGAGCGTCCACTTGTTCTGCACGGGTGCGTCGATCGTCGTGCCCTGCGTGCCGAGTGCCTTGGGCGCGTGGATGACGTAAGGGATCTGGATGCCCTCGTTCCAGATCGTGTCGTTGTGCAGGCGCCGGCCGTGCTCGCGGAAGCCCTCGCCGTGGTCGCCCATGATGACGAAGATCGTGTTGTCGTAGAGGCCGAGCTTCTTGAAGCCGTCGATGACCTTGCCGACGAACTCGTCCTGGTAGCGGACCGCGTTGAGGTAGTGGTTCTCGGTCTCGTCGTCGACGTAGTGCTTCATCTTCCAGCCCTTGGGCAGCACGTACTCCGAGTGCGCCGTCAGGGTCATGTACTCCAGCGAGAACGGCTTGCCGTCCTGCTTGGCCGCCCAGTCGAGGCTCGGCTGCAGCATGACGTCGTCCTCGTAGCCGAGCGTGTTGGTCTCGGAGAAGCCCTTCTTGTTGAAGGCCTCGAGCGGGAAGAAGTGCCGGTAGCCGAAGTTCTTGACGACCTTCTCGCGATTCTCGAAGTTCTTGGTCGCGGTCTGGAAGAACGCCGTGTCGTAGCCCTGCTCGTTGAGCAGCGACGGCAGGCACTTGGCGGCGAGGCCTCCCTTGAGCGCCTCGCTGTTGCTCGTGTCGAGCGGCGGCGCGACGCCGCAGTTGGAGGCGATGAGCGATTTCGTGGTGTGCGGCATCGCGGTGTAGGCCCGCTTGGCCACGAGGCTCGTCTTGGCCAGCTCGGCGAGCACGGGTGTGGTGTCGAGCGAGGGGGTGCCCAGGGTCGTCGACTTCAGGCTCTGGGACTCCAGCACGATCTGCACGACGTTGTACTTCTTGGTCCGTGCGGTCGGCACGAGGCTCGTCCTGGTGGGCAGGTCCGCGGCCTTGGGGGCGGTGTAGCCGTCGGGCTTGCCCTGCAGGCGCTTGGTCACCGAGTCCATCGCGATGCTGACGACCCGGTTGCGGCTGAAGTTGGTGGTGCCCTGGCCGTTGGGCAGGGCCGAGACCACGAGCGAGGCGATGACCACCGCGGTCGTGAACCCGACGACCGCCGGCCCGGAGAGCGCGCGGCGCCAGCCGGCAGGCGGGGCGTCGCGGAGACGGCGCGGCTTCCAGCGTCGGTTGACGATGACCGCGAAGTAGTTGGCCACGACGATGAAGACCACGGCGAGCACCGGCAGGAACGACTGCAGCTCGGCCTGGATGATCTTGAGCATCTCGACCTGGAAGATCAGCTTGACCAGCTGGAACGAGTCGGAGTTGAGCGTGACGTCCAGCAGGATGTAGTAGATCTGCGTCAGGACCACGAGCAGCGCCTGCAGCGTGAAGACGATGTGGAACGCGATGACGGCGATGCGGCGTGAGCGGCGACGGCGTACGAGCGCGAAGACGCCGACCCAGAACGCGATCAGCGCGAGGTAGAAGAACACCGTCGACGACAGCTGGTCGATCCAGGCCCACGAGCCGACCTTGGTCCCGTTGTCCTCGGTGCTGCTCGTGATGCGCATGCTCGTGCACAGCAGATCCACGAGGCCGAGTGGCACGAGCTGGAGGAGGATGTAGGCCCAGTGCCCCGGCGGGAGGAGCGACGTGATCCTCGAGAAGCGGCCAGTCCTGGCGGGCTGAGTGTCGGTCATCGGCTGGTCATTGTTCGGCACACCGCATTAACTCTGGCAGAACGCCTGAGTCACGTGGACACCCGGTAAGAAAATCCTGAAATGCGCCCCCGGCCCCCGGCAGCCTGCGACTACAGTTGCTGCCCGTGACAACTCTCGGGCAGGCGCTGGACCCGCGCCGCAACAGCATCAACGCGATCCGCATGTTCTTCGCGCTGTCGGTGCTGTTCGGCCACGCACTGCCGCTCGGCGGCTACATGACCGGCATGCCCAAGCTGTTCTTCGACGACGAGATCCCCACGTACGCCCTGGCCGGGTTCTTCGTGATGTCGGGCTACCTGATCGCCGCGAGCCGGCTGGCCTCCCGCTCGTTCTGGGACTACATCTGGCGTCGCCTCCTGCGGATGTATCCCGCGTGGATCGCGTCGCTGCTCCTCGTGGGCGTCGTGCTCGGCCCGATCTCGCGCATGATCGAGGGCAAGTCCGGCTACGACTGGACCAGCGGCATCGACTACATCGTCTACAACCTCGGACTCAAGCTCATCCAGCTCAACATCACCGGGACGCTCGACGACGTGCCGGTCGCCGGCGTCTGGAACTTCTCGGCCTGGACCCTGTTCTACGAGTTCACGCTCTGGGTCGGCATGGGTCTGCTGCTGACGATCCTCGGCCGGCGCTACCTGCACATCGGGGTCTACCTCGGTCTCGTGTTCTTCACGCTGGTCAAGGTCCTCGACCGGTTCGTCGTGACCTACTCGTCGTCCAACTACGGTGCCGAGGACACCGCCGCCAAGAAGATCGCCGAGGCCAACGCGTCGAGCTTCGACTCGCTGGTGGCCTCGTTCGAGCCGCTCGCCCGCCTGGGCATCTTCTTCATGGCCGGCGCGATCCTCTATCTGCATCGCGACAAGGTCAAGCTGGTCCCGGCCGTCGCCTGGGCGTGCCTCGCGCTGTGCGTCGGACTCGGCGTCATCGGCTGGTTCCACGTGTTCGCGGCGCTGCCGTTCGCGTACGTCGTGATGTACCTCGGCAGCTCACCGCGGCTGTCGCGGGTCAACTACCCCGACGACTACTCCTACGGCGTCTACATCTACGCGTTCCCGGTCACGCAGATCCTTGCGACGATCGCCCTCGACCACCCGATGCCGGTGTGGGTGTTCCTGCCGCTGTGCTTCATCGTCACGGCTCCGCTGGCGTTCGTCAGCTGGCACCTGCTGGAGAAGCAGGCCATGAAGCTCAAGCGGCTGACCAAGGGACGTGACGCACCCGTCATCGGCGTCTCGTGACCAAGCATCGAGCCGGTCGTTGGACCCGTCGCGTGCCGCGTTACGGTGACGTCTTCCCCTTGAAAGGAACCGCTTCATGAGCAGGATCACCCTGGCTGCCAGGCGAGTGCGCCAGACCCTGGTCGACTTCGACAACGGCACGGCCGTCCTCACGGCGATCGCCCGTCACAAGCCGGAGCTGGTGTTCGAGGTCGACGACGACCTCACGGTGATCTGCCCCAACGTCGCCGGTGCCCGCGTCCCGGTCTACGAGGTCTTCGCCGAGGACGCCTACCGACTCGACTGGTTCACCGGTGACCTGCCCGCCGACGTCTCGGCGGTCGACATCGGCGGCCACATCGGCTGCTTCTCGATGGCGTTCGCCCGGCTCCACCCGCAGGGCCGGGTCCAGACGTTCGAGGCCTCGCCCACGACGTACGGCTTCCTGTCGCGCAACATCACCGGCAACGGCTTCGCCGAGCGGGTCACGGTCAACAACACCGCGGTGTCGTCCAAGGTCGGCACGCTGCAGTTCGCCGACAACGCCGGCGGCAGCGGGCTCAACGGCATCACCGCCCCGGCCGGCTCGACGGTCATCGAGATCCCGTGCACGACCGTCGCCGCCGCGTTCGCGCAGGCCGGTGACCGGGTCGACGTCGTCAAGATCGACACCGAGGGCGCCGAGTACGACATCGTGCTGGGCTCCGAGCCGGCCGACTGGGCCGGCGTGCAGCGCGTCGTCATGGAGTACCACCCGGTCGACGGTCACTCGTGGGAAGAGCTCGAGGAGTTCTTCGCCAAGGCCGGGCTGACGGTCGTTCGCCAGGAGCCCCTGACGCCGCGCCTCGGCACGGTGTGGCTGTCCCGTACGGCGCTCCCGCTCTAGCTCGCTGCCGCGTCAGGAGCGCCGGCCCGCTGTGTCGCTGGTGCCGCCGTCCGCGGCGTCCAGACGCCCGTGAGCCACGGGAAGATCCGTAGGCGCAGGCACAGCAGCGCCAGCGCGAACGAGCCCAGCAGCGACGCGGCGAACTGCGGCCACGTGCCGGCGTCGTCGTCCCCGCGCATCAGGAACAGGATGCACGGGTGCAGGAACATCACGAACGTCGACGTGGTGGCGATGCGTACGACGGCCGGGCCGATGCGGCTCGGGACGATCGGGTCGAGCCCCTCGGCGACGAGGACCAGGCCGAGGCCGATGACGGCACCGCTCACGAGACCGGCGACCGGGAAGCCGTACGTCGAGTTCTTGACCTCGATCAGGGTGCCGCTGAGGTTCTCCGAGGCGCCGAGGGCGACCGCGATCGCGCCGACGCCGACCACGAGCAGGCCGGTGAGCAGTGGCCGGGTGATGCGGGCTCGGTGACGGCGGAGCTCCTGGCCGAAGACCAGGAACAACAGGCAGGGGAACGCCAGACCCGTGCCGAGCGGGAAGAACCAGAGAAGCTTGGGGATCTGTCCGGGCGCGCTCGTGATCAGCAGCGTGACGGCGAGGACGATCCAGGTGACCCGGCGCGGGTAGCGCTCCAGGAAGCGGGCCAGCACGGCGGTGAAGAACATCGTCGTGAAGAACCAGCAGGCGCTGAACGGGACGACCATGAGCTGGGCGCCGTAGATCGTCGCCACCAGCAGGCCGAGCACGCCGAGCCGCTTGCCGTCGAAGTGGATGAACGCCCAGGTGAAGAACGGGATGCCGATCACGAGCATCCAGGTGATGTAGGGGATCAGCAGGTTGCGGAACCGGTTCTTGATCTCGCCGTCGAGGTCGCGCTTGGACGACCAGAGATAGCCGGTCAGCACGAAGAACACCGCGATCGCCCACGGGCAGATGACCTGCGCGACGATGCCGTCCGGGTCGTACCAGACGTGCCGGGCGACGACGCCGATGATGGCGATGACGCGGACGAGGTCGATCGCCACGCTGCGGGTCTTGGCTGCTGTCACCCGACGATGATAGGTCGTGCGCCGCGGCGATGTGACGCAAAGGGGCTGAGCCGTCGGCCTCGTGGACGAGTCTCGCGTCACGCTGCGGCACGCGGAATCACTCCTCTAGACTGCCTCCGACCTCGAAGGAGAATGCATGCCCCCGAAGACCCCGGAGTCGATCGTCCAGCGCGTGCGCCGTCGGATCGGCTGGGCCATCCGCGACCGCTGGCCCGACCGACCGGTGAAGCGCACGGTCCAGGGCGTCGACATGGTCCTTCCGTGGTCGCACCGGCTGCCTGACTACGCCCGCGTCGAGCCGGAATACGGCCAGAACCTCCCTCGCCTCGCCGCGGCACTCGCCGCCGCCGACGGACGCCCAGTCGTGGCGATGGACATCGGGGCCAACGTCGGCGACTCGACGCTGCAGATCCTCGACGTCGCGGACGGCAAGGTGCTGTGCGTCGAGGCAGACGGGTTCTACCTCGACTTCCTGCACCGCAACGTCGACGGTGACTCCCGCATCGCGGTCGAGGCGTCGCTGCTGCTCGACGACGAGGCCGAGGTCGCGATGGCGCCGGTCCGCCAGGGTGGCACGACCCGCTTCGTGCCGGGGGAGTCCGAGAAGACCGCGCCGACCGTCACGGTCAGCCAGCTGCGCGAACGGCACCCCGACTTCGACGGGCTGCGCCTGGTCAAGTCCGACACCGACGGCTACGACGTCAACCTCGTCCCCGCCGTCGCGCGTACGTGGGCCGACACCAAGCCGGTGTTGTTCTTCGAGTACGACCACGAGCTCACGCGCCTCGCCGGCAACGATCCGCTCAAGGTGTGGGCCGACCTCGACGCGCTGGGCTACGACCTCGTACGCGTGTGGGACAACGGCGGCCGCCCCATCGGCATCTATCCGCTGTCGGAGATGGCGGAGCGCTCGGCCCTGCTCGACGAGCCGTTGGAATCCCGGGCCTACCACTTCTGGGACGTCGCGGTCTCGCACCGTGACGATGCGGCCGGCGCCGAGGCGCTCCGCGCGGTGCAGCCCAGCTGACGTTGGTGAGAGGTTGACCTCAACTGCGGTCAAGGTCCTATCGTCGTTTCCAGACGTGACCTGACCCGACCTGAAGGACGACCCCATGACGATCGAGCTCTTCGCGGTCCGCCCCGGCGACCCCGACTACGACGCCGCGCGCACGACGAACTCCGGCGTGGCCTCGCCGGCGCTCGTGCTGCGCCCCAGCACGCCCGACGAGGTGGCGGCCTCGCTCCGTCACGCGCAGGCCGAAGGCCTCCCCCTCGCGATTCGCGGCGGCGGTCACAACGCCCTCGGCTACGGCAACGTCGACGACGGCATCGTCATCGACCTGTCCCGGCTCGACAGCGTCGAGGTGCTCGGCGAGGGCCGGGTGCGCATCGGCGCGGGCGCCACCTGGGGGCTTGCTGCAGCGGCGCTCGCCGAGCACGGCCTCGCGATCACCGCCGGCGACACCCTCTCGGTCGGGGTCGGCGGCTTGACCCAGGCCGGCGGCGTCGGCTGGATGGTCCGCAAGCACGGCCTCACGATCGACAGCCTGCTCGCCGCCGAGGTCGTCACCGCGGCCGGCGACGTCGTCCGTGTGTCGGCCACCGAGAACGCCGACCTGTTCTGGGGCCTGCGCGGGGGTGCCGGCAACTTCGGCATCGTCACGGCGCTCGAGTTCCAGGCGCAGCAGGTCTCGACGGTGCACTTCGGCTCGATCGCGTTCGCCCTCGACGACGTGGCTGGCCTCGTGCAGCGTTGGGCCGACGTGATGCGCGATGCGCCGGACGAGCTGAGCACGTCGCTCGCGCTGATGCCCGGGATGGGTGAGTTCCCGGCCGGCGCGATGCTCTTCGTCTGCCTCGCCGGCGACGACACGGCAGCCCTCGAGCCGCTGCGCGGCATCGGCACCGTCGTCGCGGAGGACATCGGCGAGCGTGCGTACGCCTCGGTGCTCGAGGAGGCGCCGCACCCGCCGCCGGGCATCCGCCCGGTCATCGGCAACACGATGGTCCTGACCGTCGACGCTGCGGTGTCCGAGGCGGTCGCCAACGCGTACACCGCCGGAGGACGCATCGTGTTCCTGCGCAGCCTCGGTGGTGCCTTCGGCCGGGTCGACCCGTCGGAGACGGCGTTCGCGCACCGCGAGGCCGAGGCGCTGGTGGTGTCCGCAGCATTCGTGTCCGAGGACGCGTCCGACGACGAGATCGCCGCCGCCAGGGCCGTGTGGCGCACGATCGGCGACCACGGCATCGGGTCGTACGCCGGCTTCCTCGGCTCGGCGACCGAGGAGGACATCGCGGCGCTCTGGCCGGCGGAGACGCTCGAGCGGCTGCGCGAGGTCAAGCGGGCCTGGGACCCCGACAACGTGTTCCGGCGCAACTTCAACGTCGCACCCTGACGCCACACAGAGCGGCGGCGCCGATCCCCGGGGGAATGGCGCCGCCTGGCAAGCTGGCTCGGCTACCAGGCGTGCTGGATCGGAGTCGTCGGGGCCCCGTCTGAATCCCTGAGTGGGACGGAGTCCACGAGCAACGTTCCCATTGAGACGGGTGATCGCCGCGTGGGTACTGAGCTGCTTTGCCGCTGTGGAGTTCTTGGTTCCTTGTCTACGCCACTGGGCCGGACGACGCGAGGCCTACTGGGCCGTAACGTTGTGCGCTTTGCTTCACAATCTCGCGGGCACGCGGTGCTTGCGGCGTGAGACGAGGGCGACGGTGATCGCACCGACGGCGCTCGCGACGACCGTGACCGCCGCGGCCTTGCCGACCTTGGTGTGCAG
This sequence comes from Aeromicrobium sp. Root236, assembly GCF_001428805.1. NCBI lineage: Bacteria > Bacillati > Actinomycetota > Actinomycetes > Propionibacteriales > Nocardioidaceae > Aeromicrobium > Aeromicrobium sp. Root236. The sequence continues at coordinate 2,764,895 of NZ_LMIS01000001.1, forward strand.
GCCCAGACGGCGGCGCAGGGCGACGGGCCGGCGGAACGCGAGGATCGGCCAGCCGTTGTCCTCGGCGATGCGGCGCAGCGCCTTGTCGGGGTTGACCGCGAAGGGATGGCCGACGGCCTCGAGCATCGGCGCGTCGGTCTCGGAGTCGGAGTACGCGTACGACTCGGCGAGGTCGTAGCCCCGCTCGGCAGCGAGCTGCTCCATCGCCACGGCCTTGTTGGGCCCGTACGCGTAGAAGTCGACGTCGCCGGTGTAGCGGCCGTCCTCGACGTAGAGGGTCGTCGCGATGACGTGGTCGACGCCCAGCATCTCGCCGATCGGCTCGACGACCTCGGTGCCCGACGCGGAGACGATCACGACGTCGCGGCCGGCGGCCTGGTGCTCCTCGATGAGGTCGACGGCCTCTTCGTACACGAGCGGGTCGATGATCGAGTGCAGCGTCTCGGCGACCGACTGGCGGACGACCTCGACGTCCCAGCCGGTGACCATCTGGGTGAGGTAGGCGCGCATCTTCTCGAGCTTGTCGTGGTCGGCGCCGTTGAGCGCGAACATGAAGTTGGCGTACGCGCTGCGCAGCACCGCGCGGCGGCTGAGGAGCCCGCCCTGGAAGAAGGGCTTGCTGAAGGCGAGCGTGCTCGACTTGGCGATGATCGTCTTGTCCAGGTCGAAGAATGCCGCTGACCTCGTGGGGCTCACTCGTTCAGGATAGGCGGGTCCACATCCCGCAGGGCCGGGATTGGTCGTCCACAGGGTGTCGGGCGGCGGTTCCGGTGAATCGGTGGGGCCGCGACAGTCGTACGTATGCCCGACGTCGCCGCCCCGTTGATCGCCACCGCAGACGAGCTGCTGCTGGACGACGCCCTCCGCTGGTGCGCGGCGGTCGGGGCGGTGCCTGACGTGGCGCCGGACGTCACGGCGACCCGTCGATCGTGGCGCCAGGCCTCCGCCGTGATCGTGGGTGAGGACCTGGCGACCGACCTGGCGCGAGCGGCCCTGCCGCGGCGGGAGCACGTGGTCCTGCTGGCGAGAGAACCGTCGCAGTGGTGGCCCGACGCGGTCGCGCTGGGTGCGGCAGCCGTGTGCGGTCCGCACGAGGAGGACCGCATCCTCGAGGCCCTGGCCGGTGCCCTGGACGGGCGCGGTGAGGCGTGCCTGGTCAGCATGGTGGGCGGCTCGGGCGGCGTGGGTGCCTCCACGCTCGCGGTCGCCCTCGGCCTCGCTGCGCAGCGACGCGGGCTGAGGTCGCTGCTGTTCGATGCGGATCCGTTGGGCGGCGGTCTCGAGCTGCTGATGGGCGCTGAGCGGGCCGACGGGCTGCGCTGGCCCGACTTCGACGCGACGCACGGCCGGCTCAGTGCCGGCTCGCTCGCCGACGTGCTGCCGGTCCACCACGGTGTCTCGACGCTTTCGTGGGACCGGTCGGGCACGACCGCCCTGCCTGCGGCAGTGCCCTCGGTGCTCACCGCTGCCGTTCGCGGCTTCGACCTGGTCGTCGCCGACGTGCCGCGACACCTCGACGAGTTCGGCGCGGACATCGTCGGGAGGTCGGTCCTGAGCGTTCTGGTCGTCGCCGAGGACATCTGCGGAGTGGGTGCCGCACGGCACGTCCTCGATCGCCTGCAGCAGGTGGCGTCCTCGATCGTGGTGGTCACCGTGGGGCGGCCGGGCGGCATCGGACCGGCGGCGGTCTCGGAGGTGCTGGGTCTGCCCGTGCTCGCGCGCCACCGGGTCGATCGCCGCGTACGTGGTGCCGTCGACCGGGGGATGGGTCCCGGCCGCTCACGTGCGGCGAGACGCACCGCCTCGGCGCTGCTCGACACCCTTGGCCTGGAGACGGCATGACCGAGCTGCCGATCCTGGAGCGCGTGCGTCGACGGCTCGCCGCCGGCACGGCGGAGGCGACCCCGTCCAGCGTGGCCGCCGCGTTGCGTGCCGAGCAGCACGTGGCCGGCAGTGGCACGGTGCTGGCGCTGGTCGACCAGCTCCGCAGCGAGACGCGGGGTGCCGGGCCCCTCGACCCGCTGCTGGCGACTCCAGGTGTCACCGACGTCCTCGTCAACGGCCCCGACGACGTCTACCTCGATCGCGGGCGGGGCCTCGAGAAGTCGCCGGTGCGCTTCGCCGACGAGGACGCCGTACGCCGGCTGGCCCAGCGACTCGCCGCCCAGGCCGGGCGCCGCCTGGACGACGCGAGTCCCTGGGTCGATGCCCGCCTTGCCGACGGCACACGCCTGCACGCCGTGCTCGCGCCCCTGGCTCGGCCGGGCACCCTGATCTCGATGCGCGTCCCCGCGCGACGCAGCTTCTCCGTGGCCGAGCTGAGAGCCGCCGGCTCCCTCACCGATGAGACCGCCGACATCCTCCGGCGGGTCGTCGCGGCGCGTGCCGCGTTCGTGGTGACGGGTGGCACGGGCTCGGGCAAGACCACGTTGCTGTCGGCGTTGCTGGCCGAGGTCGACCCGGCTGAGCGGCTGGTGATCGTCGAGGACGCGACCGAGCTCAGGCCGGACCATCCGCACGTCGTCGGCCTCGAGGCGCGTCCGGCCAACGTGGAGGGCGCCGGCCTCGTGACGGTCCGTGATCTCGTACGCCAGGCGCTTCGCATGCGGCCCGACCGGTTGGTGGTCGGCGAGGTGCGCGGCGCTGAGGTCGTCGACCTGCTGGCCGCGCTCAACACCGGGCACGAAGGCGGGTGCGGCACGCTGCACGCCAACTCCACGCAGGACGTGCCGGCCCGTTTCGAGGCGCTCGGTGTGGCCGCCGGGCTGCCGCGCGAGGCCGTCCACAGCCAGCTGGCGGCGAGCCTCGATCTCGTGGTCCACCTCGGCCGCGGAGCTGACGGCACACGCCGGGTCCAGCAGATCGCGGTCCTCGAACGCGATCGCGGAGGCATCGTCGAGTGCATCCCGGCGCTGTCGGCCGGACCGGCTGGCATCGAGCGCGGTCCCGGGGCGGGCCGGCTCCAGCAGGTGCTCGATTGACGGCGCTGGCCGCGTTGCTCGCGGCGATGGCGGTGTGGCTGTGGCGCCCACCCGGTGCGTGGCTCGTACGGCACCGCTTGCAGCGCGGGGCCTCCGGTCAGCCGTGGCCGCGCCGGGCACTGGTGGTCGCCGCGCCACTCGTCGTGGTCTGGGGTGCCGGTCGGGCGGACGTCTCCGGTCCGCACGTCATCCTCGTCGTCACCGTGGCCGCGGTGGCGATGTTCGGCGCACGCCAGTGGCGGGGCGCCGTGCGTCATCGGCGGCTGCAGGAACGGCGCCGCCTGGTCTCCGAGGCGATCGGGTTGATGTCGGCGGAGCTGAGGGCCGGCATCCTGCCGCAGCGGGCCCTTACCGGCCTGGCCCCCGAGTTCGACTTCCTCGTGCCGGCCGCCCGTGCCGCTGACCTGGGTGGTGACGTGCCGGCGGCGTTGCGCACGGCAGCGCGCGGGACCGGTGCCGAGCTGCTCGCCGAGCTGTCGGGCGCCTGGCTCGTCGCCGAACGTGCTGGGGCGCCGCTGGCCCGGGTGCTCGACCGGCTGGAGGAGACGGCTCGCGGCGACCTCGAGATCGAGCGCGAGGTCCAGTCGGGGCTCGCTCCCGCACGTGCCACGGGGCGGTTGATGGCGGTCCTGCCGGTGTTCGGCCTGGCCCTCGGGTCCGGCATGGGCGGCGACCCGGTCGCCATCCTCACCGGCACCTATCCGGGCGTGCTGTGCCTCGCAGCGGGGTGCGCCCTTGCGTGCCTGGGGGTCGCCTGGGTCGAACACATCGCGTCGAGCGCGGAGACCGACACATGATTCCGTCGGTGCTCGCCGGACTTGCCGTCTGGTGCCTGGTCCCGTGCTCGACGACGGCCAGGCGGCAAGCCCTGTTCGGCCAGCCCAAGGCAGGCGGCAGGATCGATCCGGCCGTTGTCGCCGCCCTGCTGACTCCGGTCGCGGCGTTCGTCGTGCTGGGCCTGCCCCTCGGGCCAGTCATCGGAGTGGGGCTGGCGCCGCTCTTCCACCGGTCGATGAGTCGCCTCGAGACGGCAGCCGCGCGGCGCCGAAACGCACAGATCGTGGCCCAGCTGCCGACCGCCCTGGACCTCATGGTGGCGGCGCTCGAGGTCGGTCGACCGCCGGTCACGGCGTTCGAGCTGGCCGCGGCGGCCACGGCGGACCCGCTGGGAGCCGAGCTCGGCCTCGTGGCCGGCCGGCTGGCGATCGCGGGGGACGCAGGCGCCGTGTGGCGCTCGCTCGCGCTCGACCCGTCGCTGGCGCCGGTGGGTCGTGCCTTCCGACGAGCTGCGACATCAGGCATGCCGGTCGCGCACGTGGTGTCCGGGGTGGCTGACGACCTGCGCCGTGAACGCCGGGCAGCGCGACGCGAACGCAGCCGCAAGGTCGCCGTCCGCACGGCCGCGCCATTGGGGGCCTGCTTCCTGCCGGCCTTCTTCCTGATCGGGATCGTGCCGACGATCGTCGCGACATTCCGCTCGTTCAGCTTCTGATCCACAGCTGCTCGGCTGCGCATCACTTGTCCCCAGCCGAGACAGCGGGGCCGCACTTCGGGCCTCAGCCCCCGCTTCTTCCTGTCAACAGTTTCATCCATCGAAAGGACTCCACATGAAGAAGCAGCTCCTGCGCCGCGCCGAGCGGGGCATGACCACCGCTGAGTACACCGTCGGCACCCTCGGCGCCTGCACGATCGGTGGCGTGCTCGTCAAGATCGGGCAGTCGCCGTGGTTCGGCGACCTCGTCAAGGACGTGATCGGGAAGATCCCCGACCTGCTCCCGTTCTGACCGTCCGGCCCGGGGCGGCGTCGCGCCGCCCCGGGCCATCCACCTGAAAGGCTTCACATGTCTCACCACGATGACCGCGGCATGGCGACCGCGGAGTACACCGTCGGCACCCTGGGTGCCGTCTGCTTTGCCTTCACGCTCTACAAGTTCGGCGTGCTCGACGACAACCCGTGGATGGAGACGTTCCGGGAGATCCTGCAGCGGGCGTTCAGCTGGGGCCCGATGCGTGACGCCTTCGAGGGTGTCCCGCGGTTCGGCGTTCGATTCTGATGAGGCGCGAGCGGGGGATGGTCACCGCTGAGCTGGCCACGATCATCCCGTTCGGGGTCGCATTCGCCTTCCTCCTGCTCTGGGTCGTCTCGCTGGGACTGACCCAGATACGCATCGCCGATGCGTCGCGCGAGGCCGCCCGCATGATCGCGCGTGGGGAGGGGGTCGACGCGGCCACCACGATGGCTCGCACCCACGCGCCCGACGGGGCCAAGGTGTCGGTCGACACGGAGTCGGGCACCGTGACGGTGACGGTCACCGCGCGATCACGGATGCCGGTGCCCTTCTTCTCCGGAGTCGGCTCTCAGACGATGGACTCCGCGTCGGTCGCCGCGGTGGAGTCGCCATGAGGGGACCGGGCGAACGTGGAGCCGTGACGGTGCACGCCGCGACGATCGGCGTGATGCTGCTCGTGGCGGCGCTGATCATCACCGAGATGGCCGGTCTGATCAGGCTGCGTCACCGCGTTGCAGCGGCGGCCGACCTCGCAGCCCTCGCCGCGACGCAGGCCAGTGTCTCCGGTGAGGACGGGTGCGCGGCGGCCCGGCGCATCGCGGGTCGCAACGATGCCAAGGTCCTGACCTGCCGCATGGACTTCGACGTCGCGACGATCACGACCCGGGCCACGAGTCGCACGTGGTGGGGACACAGGTGGGCGGTGGAGCAGAAGGCCCGTGCGGCACCCGACTTCTATCTGGGCTCGCCGGCGACAGAGGAGTGAGCGGGGCTCGGCAGGTCACGCACCCGGGCCAGCGGAGTGAGCAGCACCGCGAGCGTCGAGACCAGGTGGATGGCCGCCATCACCGCGATGGTCGACCGCAGGCCGATCTGCTCGCCCAGCAGCCCCGCCGTGGCAGCAGCGACCGGCATCGTGCCGAAGTTGATGACCTGGCTCGTCGTGATCGCCCGCCCCATGAGGTGGCCCGGGACGTAGCGCTGGCGCCAGGCGTTGCGGATGACGTTGCCGGCGATGATGCAGACGTCGGTGAGGAACACGCCCACGATGAGCCACATGGTCTGCCAGCCGGGGCCGGCCATGACGAGCAGGAGCGTTGTCGGCCCCGACGCCAGCATCAGCCCGACGGCGGCCCGGCCGGAGCCCCAGCGTCGTGAGAACCGTCCGGACAGCGCGGCCCCGACGATGCCACCCACGCTGCCCGCCATCAGGGCGAAGCCGACGACCGAGGGTGACAGTGCGAGGTCGTCCACCATGAACAGCACCAGGAGTGTCGTGAACCCGGTGAGGCCGAAGTTCGACACACCCCCGATGAGGGTCAGCGGCCTGAGGTACGGGTCGTGGGCGACGTACGTGATGCCTTCGCGGATCCGGGTCATCAGCGGCTCGGTGTCCGTGTCGGGCGCGCTGCTCTCCCCGCTCGGCCGGATGCGCCACAGGCATGCCGCCGAGACGACGTAGCTCACGGCATCGACGGCGAGGCCACCGGCGGCGCTGAGGAACTGCGCCATCACGCCACCCGCACCAGGACCGACGACCTGCATCGTCGACTCGGTGCCGAACATCCGGCCGTTGGCCTGCTCGAGGTGGCGGGTCTCGACGATGTCGGGGATGAGCTTGCCGTACGCCGTGCGGAAGAACACCGTGCAGGCGCCGTTGGCCAGGGCGACGGCGACGAGGTGCGGCAGGGTGAGGGCGCCGACGGCCCAGGTGACCGGCACGCTCGCCAAGGCGGCTGCGGCGACCAGGTCCGCGACGATCATGACGCGACGTGGCGCCATGCGGTCGACCCACGCCCCGGCGGGCAGCCCGATGACGAGCCACGGCAGCCATGCCGCCGCGGTGAGGGCGCCCATCCAGCCGGGCCCGGCGCCGAAGTCGACGACGGCCAGCAGCGGCAGGAGCACCGCGGTCGTGGCGTTGCCCAGCAGACTGACGCCCTCGCCGAGCCAGAGCAGGCTGAAGTTCCGGTTCTGCCGCAGCGGCGTTGCTGTGGTGACCGGTGTCGGAGCCGGGGTCATGGCTGGCTCGGGAATCCCCGGCTGTAGACGAACACCGGTTGTCGCTCGGCGCCGTCGTCGAGCGGTCGGTCCTGCCACCGCTGGATCAGCTCGACGATCTCGACGCTCATGGCGTGCAGCTCGTCGGGCGTCAGGTGCAGCCAGTTCTGGGTCGCGAACGCGGCATCGGCCCATTCGCCGGTGTCCTCGTGAGTGTCGAGCCACTCGTGCGTACGGGCGACCTGCCGGTTGAAGTGGGCCGACTCGGCGGCAGCGGCGGCAGTGGCCGCGACCGGGTCGTCGGCGAAGTCCGACGACGTCCACTTCCAGCCGGCGTCGACGAGGCGCCACCAGCGCTCACGGCGGTCGCGGGCGAGCTCGGGCACCTCTTCGACGACCTTGACCTCGGCCAGCACCTTGAGGTGGTGGCTGACGCTTCCGACTGCCTGGCCGGTCCGCTGGGAGAGGGCTGACGCGGTGGACGGGCCGTCGACCTTGAGGGCATCGATCAGGCGGGCGCGGAACGGATGCGCCATCGCGCTGAGGACAGCGGTCTCGGTGATCCGCCGGATGTTGGGCCTCGGGGTGCCTGCGTCGTTCATGTCACCACGATAATCCCACAAGAGAAGTTGCACAAGAGTTCTTGTGGAACTGGGTTCAGGAGGCCGGCGCGTCGGTCAGCAGTGCCTCGAGCAGGCGTACGGCGCCGGCCTTGTCGAGCGGTTCGTTGCCGTTGCCGCACTTGGGAGAGTAGACGCAGGACGGGCAGCCGCCCGCGCACTCGCACGCCACGATCGCGTCGCGGGTGACCCGCAACCACCGCGCCGCGAGCTCGTAGCCGCGCTCCGCGAAGCCCGCTCCGCCGGGATAGCCGTCGTAGACGAACACGGTCATGGTCCCGGTGTCGGCGTGCAGTGCCGTCGAGACGCCGCCGATGTCCCAGCGGTCGCACGTCGCGAGCAGTGGCAGCAGACCGATCGCCGCGTGCTCGGCGGCATGCGCGGCGCCGGGCACGTCGCCGCTCTCGAACGTCGCCGCGACGGCATCCGGCTCGAGCGTCCACCACACGGCCTTGGTCTGGAGCGTACGAGCGGGCAGGTCGAGCAGCTCCTCGCCGAGGATGCCGCCGCCGGTGGTGCTGCGCTTCATGTAGGACACGACCTGGTTGACGACGTCGACGGAGCCGAACGACATCGCCGCCTTGCCCCAGGGCGTCGTGCGCTCGGTCTCGGTCACGGTGATCTCGGTGACCGATCGCGCCATCGTCGAGTAGTCCGGGTCGTCGCGATGCACGACCGCGACGCCGTGCTCGACGTCGTAGTCGTCGACGATGTGCACGTCGCCCTGGTGGACGTAGACCGCACCCTCGTGGACGGCTGAGTCGGCGGAGCCGGCGTCGACCGTGCCGATCAGGCGGCCCGTCACGGCGTCGACGATCTGCACCGGAGCGCCGCCGCTCGACCGGATGTCCGCGAGGTCGCTGGCGCGTTCGCGCTTGGTCCAGAACCAGCCGGCCGGGCGCTTGCGCAGCCAGCCCGCCGCCTCGAGCGCCTGCACGCCCTCGGCCGTACGCGGGCCGAACAGCTCGAAGTCGTCCTCGGTCAACGGGAGCTCCTGCGCGGCCGCGGCCAGGTGCGGGCCCAGGACGTACGGGTTGTCGGGGTCGAACACCGACGCCTCGACCGGTGCGCCGAGCAGCGCCTCCGGGTGGTGGACGAGGAACGTGTCGAGCGGATCGTCCCTGGCGACGAGGATGCCGATCGAGTCGCGACCCGACCGGCCGGCGCGCCCGAACTGCTGCTGGAGAGCCGCGCGGGTGCCGGGGAAGCCGACGCTGATGACGGCGTCGAGCCCCGCGACGTCGATGCCGAGCTCGAGGGCGTTGGTGCTGGCGAGCCCCAGCAGGTCGCCGCTGCGCAGTCGTTGCTCGAGCTCGCGGCGCTCCTCGGGCAGGTAGCCACCTCGGTACGTCGCCACTCGCGCGGCCAGCTCGGGGTCGACCTCGGCGAGCCGGCGTTGCGCGGTGGCGGCGACGGACTCGGCGCCGCGCCGCGAACGTACGAAGGCCAGGGTGCGGACCTTGCCGATCACCAGGTCGGTGAGCAGCTCCCCGGCTTCGGTCGTGGCCGCCCGGCGTACGACGCCCTCGGTGGCGTCGCCGCTGATCGGGTCGCGGCCGGGCAGGAGCGGCGGCTCCCAGAGGGCGATCGTACGAGCGGCGTGCGGCGAGGCGTCATCCGTGACCGGTACGACCTCGAGCCCCGTGAGCCGGCCGGCGAACACCTCGGGCTCGGCGACGGTGGCCGACGACAGGACGAACGTGGGCTCGGCGCCGTAGTAGGCACAGACCCGGCGCAGGCGTCGCAGGACGTGAGCCACGTGGGCGCCGAACACGCCGCGGTAGTGGTGGCACTCGTCGACGACGACGTGGCTCAGCCCGCCGAGCACCCGTGCCCAGCGGGCGTGCGCGGGGAGGATCGAGTGGTGCAACGTGTCGGGGTTGGTCAGCAGGTAGTTGGCGTGGTCGCGGGCCCAGACCCGCTCCTCGCGCGAGTTGTCCCCGTCGACGGTGGCCGGCCGCGCGAACTCGCGCGCACCCGACAGCCGCCGCAGCTGGTCGGCGGCGAGCGCCTTGGTCGGCGCCAGGTAGAGCACGGTCGGCAACCGGTTGCCCCGCAGGGCGCTGCCGCTGCGGCCCTCCGCGAGCCCGGTCAGGCCCGGAGCCTGGAAGGCAAGGGACTTGCCCGACGCGGTGCCGGTGGCGATGACGACGTGGCGCCCCTCGTGCACGTGGTGCAGCGCCTCGGCCTGGTGCCCCCACAACGCGGTGATGCCCTCGGCCTCGTACATCGCGCGTACGGCGGGGTCGACCCACTCCGGCCACGGCTCGACGACCGCCTCGCGCTCGGGCACGCGCTCGACGTGGGTCACCCGCTCGCCGTAGCGCAGCACGAGGTCAGCGGGGTCCACCTCGTGATTCTCCCAGACGTGTCCGCACCGTCTCGCCCATCGGCGGTGCCCCCCGGATCGTGATTGAATGCAGGCGGAGAGAGGAGTGGACATGGAGCTGTCGACGACGTCACGCACCGAGGGCGATTTCGAGATCATCGAGGTCGGCGGCGAGATCGATGTCTACACCGCCCCCAAGCTCCGCGAGGCGATCGTGGCCGCCGTCGATGCGGGCCACACGCGCCTCATCATCGACGTCCAGAAGGTCGACTTCCTCGACTCCACGGGCCTCGGCGTCCTCGTCGGTGCGCTCAAGCGCGTACGGGCCGATGGCGGTTCGCTCGACATCGTGTGCACCCAGGAGCGCATCCTCAAGATCTTCGAGATCACGGGCCTGGACAAGGTCTTCGGCCTGCACACCTCGATCGACGAGGCGCGTACGACCCAAGCACTGTGATCCCGGTCGCACCGGATCACAGGCCCTCCATGTAACCTGCGTCACGCGGTCCGGTTCTCCGGACCCGTTCCACGTCTTGCCTTACATCTGGAGGACATTTACATGGCAAACGCGACATTCGTTGCCGCAGTAGGCGGCGACCTCGACTTCTCCGACAAGGACTCGTACTTCTTGTACGCAGTCGTCGGCGTCGGGGTCCTGGCGCTCATCATGGCGGGCGTGTTCCGCTCCCAGGTGCTCAAGGCGTCTGAAGGCACCGAGAAGATGCAGGAGATCGGTCAGGCCGTCCAGGAGGGCGCTGCCGCCTACCTCAACCGGCAGTTCAAGACCCTCGCCGTCTTCGCCCTGGTCGCCCTCGTGATGCTGTTCGCGCTCGACGCGGCGGTCCTCGGGTGGGACAACGACTGGAAGGTCAAGATCGGCCGCTACGTCGCGCTGCTGCTGGGCGCCGGGTTCTCCGCCACGATCGGCTATCTCGGCATGTGGCTCGCGACGCGCGCCAACATCCGGGTCGCCGCGGCCGCCCAGAACGAGGGCCGCGAAGCTGCCATGCGCATCGCGTTCCGCACCGGCGGCACGGTCGGCATGCTGACGGTCGGTCTCGGTCTGGTCGGTGCCGGTGGCATCGTCCTCATCTACACCAGCGACGCGCCGGTCGTGCTCGAGGGCTTCGGCTTCGGCGCGGCCCTCCTCGCGATGTTCATGCGAGTCGGCGGCGGCATCTTCACCAAGGCCGCTGACGTCGGCGCCGACCTCGTCGGCAAGGTCGAGCAGAACATCCCCGAGGACGACCCGCGCAACGCCGCGACGATCGCGGACAACGTCGGCGACAACGTCGGCGACTGCGCCGGCATGGCCGCCGACCTCTTCGAGTCGTACGCGGTGACGCTCGTCGCCGCCCTGATCCTCGGTGCCGTCGCGTTCGGTGAGGTCGGGCTGGTCTTCCCGCTCGTGATCCCCGCGATCGGCGCCCTGACCGCCGTGCTCGGCGTGTTCATCACCCGCCCGCGGGTCGGTGAGGGTGGGCTCACGACGATCAACCGCTCGTTCTACCTGACGGCACTCATCTCGGCCGCCGCATCCGTCGGCGCCGCCTTCTGGCTGTTGCCGAGCAAGTTCACCGACCTGAAGGGCATCGACACGTCGCAGATCATCACGACGCTGGGTCAGGCCAACCAGGCGTCGGAGCCCGGCTTCGACCACAACCCGCGCTTGATCGCGATCGCGGCGGTGCTGATCGGCATCGTCCTCGCCGCTGTCATCCTGGCCCTGACCGGCTACTTCACCGGCACGGAGACGCGTCCGGTCAAGGACGTCGGCAAGACCTCGCTGACCGGCGCGGCCACCGTGATCCTGTCGGGACTGTCGGTGGGCTTCGAGTCGGCGGTCTACACCGCGATCGTCATCGCGGGTGCAGTGTTCGGTGCGTTCCTCCTGGGCAGCGGCTCGATCACCGTCGCGCTGTTCGCCGTCGCGCTCGCCGGTTGCGGTCTGCTGACGACCGTCGGCGTCATCGTCGCCATGGACACGTTCGGCCCCGTCAGCGACAACGCCCAGGGCATCGCCGAGATGTCGGGCGACGTCGACGAGGAGGGCGCGCAGATCCTCACCGAGCTCGACGCGGTCGGCAACACGACCAAGGCCATCACGAAGGGCATCGCGATCGCCACGGCTGTGCTGGCCGCGACCGCGCTGTTCGGGTCGCTGAGCAGCTCGATCTCCACCTCGATCCAGGGCGCCAAGGTCGGCCAGGGTGAGGCGAAGGATCTGTTGCTCAGCGAGTTCGACTCCCTGCAGGGCAAGATCAACGTGGGCGATCCGAGCATCCTGGTCGGTCTGATCCTCGGTGCCGCGGTCGTGTTCCTGTTCTCTGGGCTCGCGATCAACGCTGTGGGTCGCGCGGCCGGCGCCGTGGTCTACGAGGTCCGCCGCCAGTTCCGCGAGATCCCGGGCATCATGGAGGGCACGGGCCGTCCTGAGTACGGCAAGGTCGTCGACATCTGCACGCGTGACTCGCTGCGCGAGCTGGCGACGCCCGGCATCCTCGCGATCTTCGCGCCGATCGCCGTCGGCTTCGGCCTCGGCATCGGCCCGCTGGGTGGCTACCTCGCCGGCGCGATCGCGACCGGTGTGCTCATGGCGGTGTTCCTCGCCAACTCCGGTGGTGCGTGGGACAACGCCAAGAAGCTCGTCGAGGACGGCAACCACGGCGGCAAGGGATCGCCGGCCCACGAGGCGACGATCATCGGTGACACGGTCGGTGACCCGTTCAAGGACACCGCCGGTCCGGCGATCAACCCGCTGCTCAAGGTGATGAACCTCGTGGCGCTGCTCGCCACGCCGTTGATCATCAAGTACTCGTACGGCGAGGACGCCAACGACTGGATGCGTTACTCGATCGCCGGCGTCTCGGTGGTCATCATCGCGGTCGCGGTCTACATCTCCAAGCGTCGCCCGATCGCACTCGACACGGGCATCGTCGACGAGATCGCTCCGGCGGCCACTCCGGTCGCCTAGTCGCACCACCACGAACGGCGCAGACCTCCGGGTCTGCGCCGTTCGTGCGTTCCGGCACGTCTGACAGGGTGGGCGGATGATCGAAGGTGCCTACGTCCAGGATCTCCGCACGGCGTTGGCGAGGGCCGACTTCACCGTCGACGCGGTGTTCGCGCTGCTCGGCGAGGATGCCCATCGCGCGCTCGGACGCAACCAGACGGTGCCGGCCCGGCGAGCCACGGCGGGCGGGGGCGACCTCGCCACGCTCGTACGGCTCTTCGCCCTGCAGGTCGCCGTCGACCGGAGCCGCGCGGACGCCGCACTGCCGGGGCTCGTCGAGCCGCTCGTGGCCGCCGGGATGCTCGAGGCCTCAGGCGGCGAGGTGCGAGCGCTGGTCGACGTACGACCGTACGGCGACGAGGACCACGACTGGTGGATCGTGTGCGACCCGACGCCCGGCCTCGACGTGCGGCAGGCGCCCATGAGCCCCGAGTACGTCCTCGGCATCAGCGAGGCGTCGTCGTCGTTGGCGCAGCTGACGATCCGTGAGTCCGTCGGCCGGGCGCTCGACCTCGGCACCGGCTGTGGCGTGCAGGCGCTCCACCTCGCCCAGCACTCCCGCGAGGTCGTGGCCACGGACGTCAACCCGCGGGCGCTGGCGATGGCCCGGCTCACTGCTGAGCTCAACCAGCTCGACATCGACGTCCGCGACGGCAGCCTGTTCGACCCGGTTGCGGGGGAGACCTTCGACCTGATCGCGACGAACCCGCCGTTCGTCATCTCCCCGCCCGGCAGCGAGGTGCTGGTCTATCGCGACTCGGGCATGCCCGGCGACAGCGTCGTGCGGCACCTCGTCGAGAACGCCGCGGCTCATCTCAACGAGGGCGGCTGGTGCCAGATCCTCGCCAACTGGGCGCACCGCACCGACACGGCGTGGCAGGACGGGCTCGAGGAGTGGTTCGCCGGTCAGCCGCTCGACGCGTGGGTCGTGCAGCGCGAGCTCGTCGACCCCTCGGAGTACGTCGAGATGTGGCTCGCCGACGCCGGTCTCGCCTCGGCACCCGACTACGTACGCCGCTACGACGCGTGGCTCGACTGGTTCGCCGAGGTCGGCATCGAGGCCGTCGGCTTCGGCTGGCTGAGCATGCGCAAGACGTCGGCGACACCCGTGCACCGCCTCGAGGAGTGGACCGGCGAGGTCGCACCGCCCGTCGGACCGGCCGTCGCAGCATGGGGCCGGCGCACGGACACGCTGCGCGGGCTCGACGACGAGGCGCTGCTCGACCATGCGTACCGGCACGCCCCCGACCTCGTCGAGGAGACCCGCGGGCCGGCGGGCGCCGAGCACCCGGAGTCGATCGTGCTGCGGCTCCAGCAGGGCGTACGCCGTGCGCGCCAGGTCGACACCGTCGAGGCCGGGCTGGTCAGCGCCAGCGAGGGTGACCTGTCGGCCGGCCAGATCCTCGACGCGCTCGCCTCGCTGCTGGACCGCGATGCTGCGGACCTCAGACGTACGTATGCCGGTTCGGTCCGCGAGCTCGTCGCCGACGGCTTCCTCGAGTGAGGCTCGGCATGCGTGCTCGCGTCGCCCGCGAGATGCTCGAGGCATGACGTCAGCCTCCTCTCACGGTGTCATCGACCTGCCCGGGTACGACCTCGCGGCCACGGTGCTCGACAGCTGGGACGCCTTCATCGAGCTCGTCGAACGGGCTGACCTGACGGCACGGACACGCCTGCCCGGCTGGACCGTCCGCGAGGTCGTCGTGCACCTCGGGACGTGGGTCGGGCGCTCGGCGCTGAACCAGGTGCTGCAGACGGTCGGGACCGACGCTGCCCGGCAGCCGCTCGACGCGGACGGCTTCAACGCCGAGCTGGTGAAGGCTCGCGCAGGGGCGAGTGACGACGACGTACGCGCCGCGCTCCGGCAGTCCCGCGATGACGTGGCGGCGTTGCTGGCATCAGGGCTCGCCCAGGAGCGGGGCCGGGAGCTGGTGGCGAGCGTCACCGGTCCGCTGCCGCTGCTGACGGTCGTGCACGCCGAGTCGTACGAGCTGGCGATCCACGCCCTCGACATCGCCGACGCCGCGGACGTGGACTGCCCGGAGGTGCTCCTGCGGCACGGCATCGCGGCCCTGGCCGACTCGACCGGAGCACTCGCGGCGCGCGCCGGAGCCGACGCGACGATCGGGATCATCGCGGACGAGGCGGCGTGGAGCTTCACGTCGTACGAGGCTGGTGGTTGGACCACGACTCCCGTCACCGGCAAGCCACACGGGCCCCGCATCGCGGGCCGCGCCAAGGACCTGCTGGAGGCCGCGGCCGGGCGGGCTGAGCCGGTGCGCCTGCTCGCGACGCGGCGCCTCAAGATCTCGCACCCGGCGGGACTGACGACGCTCGCGCCGATCCTCGACGAGGTGCCGGGACTTCCCGGCGGCAAGGGGCTCGCGCTCGCCGCCAAGAGCCTCGGCGGCCTCACCTCGCTGTTCCGCCGCTAGCCCTTCGCTCGCAAGCTCGCTCCCGGTCGGCCGCGGCCGGCCTGCCTAGGAACCGCTGAGCGACAGCTGCAGATAGGCCAGGTCGAGCCAGCGATCGAACTTGAAGCCGACCTCGGGCAGCAGCGCCACCTGGCGGAACCCGAACCGCTCGTGCAGGGCGATCGACCCGGTGTTGGTGGCCTCGATGCCGGCGACGATGGCATGCACGTCACCGGCACGGGCCCGGTCGATCAGCTCCGGCATCAGGGCGTTCGCGACTCCGCGGCGACGGTGGTCCGGATGGACGTAGACCGAGTTCTCGACCGTGAATCGGTAGCCGGTCTTGGGCCGCCACGGCCCGTACGTCGCGAAGCCCGCGACACTGCCGTCGCGCTCCGCGACCAGCACCGGGAGCCCGGCGGATCGCCGGCCGTCGAACCAGGCACGCCGGTCGTCGAGGCCGACCTCGGTCTCGTCCCAGATCGCCGTGGTCGTGCGGATCGCGTCGTTGTGGATCTCGAGGATCGCGGGGAGGTCGTCGTGCACGGCGTCGCGGATGATCATCGAGTCTCCCCTATAGTGGCGATATGTCCACCATAGTAGACGACATCAGCGCACGGATCGGCAAGCGGGTGGCGCTCGAGCGAGAGCAGCGCGGCTGGTCGCTCAGCGAGCTGGCCGAGCGCTCCGGGGTGTCGCGGGCCATGATCCACAAGGTCGAACGTGGTGAGAGCAGCCCGACCGCGACGCTGCTCGGCAAGCTCTCCGGCGCGTTCGGCCTCACGGTCTCCACCTTGATCGCACGCGGGGAGCCCCGTGGCACCCGGGTGCTGGCGCGTGACGACCAGGAGCTGTGGGTGGATCCCGACACCGGCTATCGCCGGCGGCAGGTCATCACGACACCGGCCGGCGACATCACCGAGATCGTGATGCCGCCCGGCAAGGAGGTCGCGGTGCCGGCCGAGTCGTACGACTTCGGGATGCACGTCGTGTGGGTCGTCGAGGGCGTCCTGACGTTCGTCGTGGGTGAGACGACCTACGAGCTCGCGGCGGGGGACCGGCTGCGGATGGGCGATCCGGCACCGGTGGTCTACCGCAACGCGTCACCCGACGACGTGCGCTACGTCGTGACGGTGTTCTCGTCGTCGACCGACACGTAGTTGCTCGGCCGGAACGCCGGGATCAGCTGACCGCTCCAGCACCCGAGGGCGATGACCGTGGCGACCAGGCCACCGACCACGAAGCCACCCCAGGCGCCGACCTCGTCGATCGCGGCACCGATGACGGGTGAGCTGGCCGCGCCGCCGATCGTGAACGCCGTGCCCTGCCAGCCCATCGCCTCGCCGCGGCGCTCCTCGGGCACGAGCTTGGCGATCCACTCGGCGGCAGCCGTCATGGTCGGCGCGCAGAGGAACCCGGTGGGGATGACCCACAGCGACAGCGACCACACCTGCTCGCCGAGCCCGACGGGGATCGTCGTGAGGCCGAGGGCCAGCAGTAGATAGGTCGGCCGGATCGAGCGGTTGAGCGACCCGTAGATCAGACCGCCCAACAGGGAGGACAAGCCCCACAACCCGTAGGTGAAGCCGATCGCGCCGACCTTGTCGAGCTCGCGGAGCTCCGCGATGATGCCGAGGTCGGTGCCGACCAGGGTCGCCATCGTGCCGCCCGAGATGAGGAAGAGGAACACGACGGGCACCGACAGGATCGACGCCCCGGTCGACTCGGCGGGAGCCGCGTCGTCATCCTGCGAGGCCGAGCGGGTCGGCGGGTTGAGCCGCAGGAAGATCAGGCCCGCGAGGACCTCGCACGCGCCGACGGCGTAGAGCGCTGCGTCGCCGCCGGCCTGGGTCACGAGGAGCACCCCGGCGGCGGGGCCGATGATGAAGCTCGCCTCGGAGATGACCGAGTCGGCGGAGAACGCCGTGCGGCGCTGGCGCTCCTCGACCATGACGCTCAGCGAGAGCCGCACGATCGAGAACACGGGGATGAGGAACAGCCCCATGAACAGCGCGATCGGGATCAGCCACACGTACGAGGCGAACGTGGCCAGGGGATAGAGGAGTCCGACCGCGACGATCGAGGGCAGGATCGCGCGACGCATGCCGAGCCGGTCGATCAGGCGACCGCGCCACGGCGACCCGATCGCCGCACCGAGGGTCGTGGCGGCGGCGACGACGCCGGCCTGCGCGTAGGTGCCGTCGAGGTCGCCGACGACGTAGAGCGTGAAGACCAGGGGTGCAGCCATCATCGGGATGCGTGCGAAGAAGGCCGCGATGAACAGCGTTCGGACGGACTTGTCCGCCCACAGCTGCGCATATCCGGAGAAGGCCACAGGAAAGTATTTCACCCGGCACGGACACCTCAGGACCGACTGTCACCGATCGACGCGCCGTACGCGCTCACAGATGCGGATGCATGAAGTCTTGACGACACACGCTACGGTGTGCTGCGTCTGACCAATCAGGAGTTCACCAGTGACCAGTCTCGTCATCGTCGAGTCGCCCAACAAGGTCCGCAGCATCGCGGGCTACCTCGGCGACGGCTATGTCGTGGACTCCTCCGTCGGCCACATCCGCGACCTGCCACGCGGCGCTGACGAGGTGCCGGCGGCCTTCAAGGGCGAGACCTGGGCCCGCCTCGGCGTCAACATCGACAGCGAGTTCGAGCCGATCTACGTCGTCTCGGCCGACAAGAAGTCGCAGATGACCAAGCTCAAGAAGCTCCTCAAGGACGCCGACGAGCTCGTCCTGGCGACGGATGAGGACCGTGAGGGCGAGGCCATCGCGTGGCACCTGCTCGACGAGCTCAAGCCCAAGGTCCCGGTCAAGCGCATCGTCTTCAACGAGATCACCAGGGACGCGATCCAGTACGCCATCGCCAACCCCCGCGACGTCGACATGGACCTCGTCGACGCCCAGGAGACCCGCCGCATCCTCGACCGCCTCTACGGCTACGAGGTCAGCCCGGTGCTCTGGAAGAAGGTCATGAGCGGGCTGTCGGCCGGACGTGTGCAGTCCGTCGCGACGCGCCTCGTGGTCGAGCGTGAGCGTGAGCGCATGGCGTTCCACGTCGCGTCCTACTGGGACCTCGAGGCGACGTTCGACGCCGGCGAGGGCTTCGACCCGCGTCAGTTCCCCGCCAAGCTGTTCAGCGTCGACGGCAAGCGCATCGCGTCGGGCAACAACTTCGACAACGCCGGACAGCTGACGTCCGACAAGGTCGCGCACCTCGACGAGCAGCAGGCCGGGGCGCTGGCCGACGCGCTCGCGGAGCAGCCGTTCACCGTGCGTTCGGTCGAGTCCAAGCCCTACACGCGCCGCCCCTACGCGCCGTTCCGCACCACGACGATGCAGCAGGAGGCGTCGCGCAAGTTCGGCTTCGGCGCCGCCCGCACGATGCAGGTCGCCCAGCGGCTCTACGAGGGCGGCCACATCACCTATATGCGTACCGACTCGACGACCCTGTCGCAGACCGCGCTCAACGCGGCCCGCGCCCAGGTCACCGAGCTCTACGGCGCCGCCTACCTGCCCGCCTCGCCGCGCGTCTACGCCAGCAAGGTCAAGAACGCGCAGGAGGCCCACGAGGCGATCCGTCCCGCGGGCGAGCGGTTCAAGACCCCGCAGCAGACCGGCCTGGGCGGCGACGAGCTCCGGCTCTACGAGCTGATCTGGAAGCGCACGATCGCCTCGCAGATGAACGACGCCAAGGGCGACTCGGTGTCCATCCGCATCGGTGCGACCGCGACGACCGGTGAGGACGTCGTGTTCGGCGCCTCGGGCCGCACGATCACGTTCTACGGATTCCTCAAGGCGTACGTCGAGTCGCACGACGACTCCGACGCCGAGGGCGACGACCAGCAGACCAAGCTGCCCAACCTGTCGGAGGGGCAGACCGTCACCGCCGCCGAGCTCGGCAAGGCCGGCCACGAGACCAAGCCGCCGTCGCGCTACACCGAGGCCAGCCTGATCAGCGAGCTCGAGACCCGCGAGATCGGCCGCCCGTCGACGTACGCCTCGATCGTCGGCACGATCCAGAACCGCGGCTACGTCTACAAGAAGGGCACCGCGCTGGTCCCGGCGTGGATCGCGTTCTCGGTGATCCGGCTGATGGAGCAGCACTTCCCGCGGCTCATCGACTACAACTTCACCGCCGAGCTCGAGGACGTCCTCGACGAGGTCGCCAAGGGTCGCGAGGAGCGGCTCAACGTGCTGACGAGCTTCTGGACCGGCACCGGCGAGGGCGACACGGGGCTCAAGCGCCTTGTCGAGAACCTGCCCGACATCGACGCGCGGGGCCTTGCGACCTTCCCGCTCGGCGAGGACATCGACTTGCGGGTCGGCCGCTACGGCCCGTACGTCGAGGGGCCGCCGTTCACCGAGGACGCCGAGGGCAAGAAGGTGCCGACCCGCGCCAACGTGCCGGACGACCTGCCGCCCGACGAGCTGACGCTCGACCGCGCCAAGGAGCTCCTCGCGAGCCCCTCGGGCGTCGAGAAGGAGCTCGGCAAGCACCCCGAGACCGGCCTGATGATCACCGCCAAGAGCGGTCGCTACGGTCCCTACGTCACCGAGGCGCTGCCCGAGGACGCCAAGAAGGCCGACAAGCCGCGGACGGCGAGCCTGTTCGCGAGCATGGACCTCGACACGATCACGCTCGAGCAGGCCGTCGAGCTGCTCAAGCTGCCGCGCGTCGTCTACGTCGAGGAGGACGGCACCGAGGTCACGGCGCAGAACGGCCGCTACGGTCCCTACCTCAAGAAGGGCACCGACTCCCGGTCGCTCGAGCGCGAGGACCAGCTGCTCACGATCACCGAGGACGAGGTGCGCGCGATCTACGCGCAGCCCAAGACGTACGGGCGGCGGGCTGCCGCGGCGCCGCTCAAGGAGCTCGGCAACGACCCGGTCAGCGGCTCGCCGGTCGTGGCCAAGGACGGCCGCTTCGGCATGTACGTCACCGACGGCGAGTACAACGCGACCCTGCGCAAGGACGACTCGCTCGAGACGCTGACGCCGGAGCGCGCCTTCGAGCTGCTCGCCGAGCGCCGTGCCAAGGGCCCGGCCAAGAAGGGCGGCAAGAAGACCGCCAAGAAGGCCACGAAGAAGACCGCCAAGAAGTCGCCGGCCAAGAAGACCGCCAAGAAGTCGGTCGCCAAGAAGGCCTGACGACCTGCCACAATCGTGGCCATGTTGCGCCCCATCGTCAGGCCTCTGTCACCGCGGGACCCGCACGAGGCGCACCGCGTCGCGTCGCCGCTCGAGCTGTTCACGGACCTCTGCTACGTCGTCGCGGTCGCGCAGGCCGCGCTGTCGCTGCACCACGAGATCACCGCCGACCACGCCGGCCACGGTCTCGTGTGGTTCGCCGTCTCGTTCTTCGCGATCTTCTGGGCCTGGCTCAACTTCGTCTGGTTCAACTCCGCGTACGACCCTGACGACACCGTCAACCGCATCTTGACACTGCTGCAGGTGTTCGGGTCGCTGGTGCTGGCGGCCGGCGTGCCCCGGATCTTCCACGAGGACTTCACGCTCGGCGTCGTCGGCTACGTCATCATGCGGGTCGGCCTGGTGCTGATGTGGCTGCGCGCCGCCTCGGGCCACCCGGAGCGGCGGACGACGGCGCTCCGCTATGCGTACGGGCTGATCCTCGTCCAGGTCGGCTGGGTCGTCGCGTTGCTGGTGACCTCCGGGCACATCCCGATCTGGCTCTTCCTCGTCATGGTGGCCCTCGACTTCGGGGTCCCGTTCTACGCCGAGCTCGCCGGCACGACGCCGTGGCACCCGCACCACATCGCCGAGCGCTATGGACTGTTCTTCATCATCGTGCTCGGCGAGACGATCCTCTCGGTGACGATCGCCCTGCAGGTCGCGTTCGACAAGGCGCACCCGCCCGCCGAGCTATGGCTGGTCGTGGCCGGCGGGGTGCTGAGCACGTTCAGCGGCTGGTGGCTCTACTTCGCTCGCGACAACGCCGACATCCTCACGGACAACTCGGTCGGGTACGTCTGGGGGTTCGGCCACTACGTCATCTTCGGCACGGCCGCCGCTCTCGGCGCCGGGCTGGCGGCGCGCGTCGACTTCTACTCCGACGACCATTCGAAGGTCTCCGACCTGGTCAGCAGCGCCTTCGTCACCGGGTCCGGCGCGGCGTTCCTCGTGGCGCTCTGGACCGTCAGCATCCGGCTGCACGACGCATCCATACGCACCGCCGGGCCGTTCGCCGCCGGCGCCCTCGCGATGATCGCCGTGACGTTCGTGCCGTACTCCGAGCTCTGGGCCGGGCTGATCGCCGTCACGGTGCTCGTCACCGAGATCCGGCTGACGACCAACCGTGACGAGAGTGTCGGCGCCGAGTCCTAGGTTGGGCGCATGACCGATGTGTCGCTCGACATCGTCGAACGCCTCCGTGCGATCTGTCTCGCGCTGCCCGACGCCTACGAGGAGACCGCGTGGACCGGCCTGCGCTGGTGCGTGCGACGCAAGACGTTCGCCCATGCGTTGGTCATCGACGACGGGCGGCCTGAGGCATACGCGCGCTTCATCGCCGACCAGGGTCCCGTCACGGTCGTCACGTTCCGCGCCCCGGGCGACGAGCTGGAGGCGTTCCGCCAGGCCGGCCCGCCGTTCTTCGTCGCTCGGTGGGGCCGCGACGTCGTCGGGCTCGAGCTGAGGGACGACACCGACTGGGACGAGCTCGCCGAGATGCTGACCGACAGCTTCTGCGTCATGGCTCCGCAGAAGCTCGTGGCTCGCGTCGAGCGCCCCGCCTAGCTGGGCTGTGCGACCGCTGTCCGGCTACGGTGTACCGATGGTCGACGTCCAGCGTGTGTCCCAGCTCGTACGCGATCCCAGGGAAGGTGCTCGCGTCGTCGCCCGCAGACTGCGCACCCCGCCGTGTCTCGTGTGCGGCTCCCGGCGTTCGCGCACCCAGGTCGTCGACCGCAAGAAGCGGTCCTACGAGATCCGCATCTGCCAGCGCTGCCAGTACGTCTCCAACTTCACCAACACCGTCGACTACACGGCGTTCGAGTCGGTCGAGAGCTTCCGCCTCTCGCCCCGCGTCGGCACGGCAGAGCACCAGGGCCGCGAGTTCCACATGGCCGCGATGGGCGTCGACATCCTGCAACGGCAGGGCCTCAAGGTCATGGTGTTCGGTGCCGGCCGCAGCCTCGACTACCAGCACATCGCCAAGCTCCCGGCGGTGGACCGGGTCGTCATGAGCGATGTCGTCGACCTCGGCGTCGATGCCGACTTCCTCAACATCACCGAAGGCACGTCCGAGCGGTTCGACCTGATCATCGCGTGCGAGGTCGTCGAGCACTTCACGGATCCGCGCTCGGAGTTCCCGCGGCTGTTCAAGCTGCTCACCCGCAACGGTCTGCTGGTCTGCTCGACCAATATCTACGACGGTCGCAATGTGGCCAACCATCGCTACCTCTACTCGCGCGGCCACACGTCCTACTACAGCCCTAAGGCGATCGGCGTGATCGCCCGCCGGAGCCGCATGCGGTTCGACTTCCGGGTGCCGGCGATCGCGACGGGATCGGCCGGGCTCCGCAAGCGCTATGTCCTCTTCACTCGCTCGCGAAGCAACATGGACCGCATCGTCCAGTACTTCGGCCGTCACGCCTACGCGCCCTCGGAGGACGTCGGGGCCACTGAGTAGGCTCGCCCCATGGATCCGCTCTTCACCGAAACCGGGGTGTTCCTCGCTCTGGAGGGTGGGGAGGGTGCCGGCAAGTCGACGCAGGCCGTCATGCTCGTCGAGTGGCTCGAGAGCCTCGGCCACGGCGTCCTGCTGACTCGTGAGCCCGGCGCCACCGAGGTCGGCAAGATCCTGCGCCACATCGTGCTCGACAACGACACCGGCGAGCTGTCGCCACGCACCGAGGTCCTGCTCTATGCCGCCGACAAGGCCGAGCACGTCGACCAGGTCGTCCTCCCCGCGCTCGCCGAGGGCACGATCGTGCTGACCGACCGCTACGTCGACTCGCTGCTGGCCTACCAGGGCGCCGGCCGCCACCTCGACTCCGCCGAGGTCGAGCACGTCGCGCGCTGGGCGACGTCGTCGCTGCGGCCGCACCTCACGATCGTGCTCGACATCGATCCGGCCATCGGGCATCTCCGTTTCGAGGGTGCCGATCGCATCGAGTCCGAGCCGCTCGAGTTCCACCAACGCGTACGCCAGCACTTCCTCGACCTGGCTGCCGCCGATCCGCAGCACTACCTCGTGGTCGGTGGCGGTGGCACGCCCGCAGAGATCCACGCCGAGATCCGCGCGGCCGTCGAGCCGTGGCTGGGGCAGGCGACGGCATGACCGTGTGGTCGGACCTGGTCGGGCAGGAACCAGTCGTGGAGACCCTGCAGGCAGCGGTCGCCTCGGCCGGCGGTGACGGCCGTTCGATGACGCATGCCTGGCTCTTCACCGGTCCTCCCGGCTCGGGTCGCTCCAATGCCGCCCGGGCGTTCGCCGCTGGTCTGCAGTGTGAGCTCGGCGGTTGCGGCGAGTGCCACTCGTGCGCGACCGCACGCGCCGGCAGCCACCCCGACATCACCCTGATCTCGACCGACGGCCTCTCGATCGGCGTCAAGGACATCCGCCAGTACGTACGCTCGTCCGCGCTGCGGCCCGCGCTCGGACGCTGGCAGATCCTCATCATCGAGGACGCCGACCGGCTCACCGACGAGGCGGCCAACGCGCTGCTCAAGGCCATCGAGGAGCCGTCGCGCCAGACCGTGTGGATGCTGTGCGCGCCTGCGGTCGACGACGTGTCGGTCACCATCCGGTCGCGGGCCCGCAGCGTGCTGCTCAGGACTCCGTCGACCGAGGCCATCACCGGCCTCCTGGTCACCCGTGACGGGGTCGAGCCGGAGCTGGCGCACGCGGTCGCCGCCGCATCCCAGGGACACATCGGCCGCGCTCGCGGCCTGGCCCGCGATGCCGGCGCACGCGAGCGTCGCCGGGCGATCCTGTCGATCCCCGTCTCCCTGCACGACCTCGGTGACTGCCTCCGCGCCGCGCACCAGGTCAATGAGGAGGCGACGGCGCGGGCCAAGGACTACTGCGACCCCGCCGACGAGCGTGAGCTCGACGACCTCCGGACGACGTGGGGCGTCGAGGAGCGAGGCCGGCGTCCCCCCGGCTACGCCGGCGCCCTCTCGACACTGCAGAAGGACCAGGACCGGCGGCGCAAGCGCATGGCCCGCGACTCGATCGACGGCGTGCTGCTCGACCTGCTGTCCTTCTGCCGCGACGTCCTCGCCGTGCAGTGCGCGACCGGCGTCGACCTCGTCAACGCCGACGTCGCCGACGACATCCACGACCTGGCCCGGGTGTGGACGCCTGAGTCGACGATCCACACGATCGATGCCATCGTCGAGTGTCGCAACGCCTTGACGGCCAACGCCGCACCACTGCTCGCTCTCGAACGCATGATGATGGGACTTCGCCGGTGACTCGCTCCAGGACATTCATCGTGGTCACGGTCGTGGCCGTCATCGCTCTGATCGCCGGCGTCGTGCTCGTCGCAGTGGCGCTGACCCGCGACAACGACGACGGCGACGACTGGACGGCGCCCAAGCCGACCGCGTCCGCATCAGCCCCGTCCGGGCTCGCGAAGTTCTACAACCAGAAGGTCTCCTGGTCCGGGTGCGGCGACTCCACGAGGTGCGCCTGGATCAAGGTGCCTATCGACTACGCCAAGCCCGACGGAGCGACGACCCGGCTGCGCGCCGTCGTCCATCCCGCCACCTCCGGCAAGGCCAAGCGCAGCATCCTGGTCAACCCCGGCGGACCGGGCGGGTCGGCCGTCGACTTCGCCAAGACCATGGAGTCCAGCTTCGGCGACGACGTCCGCAGGATGTACGACATCGTCGGCGTCGACCCCCGCGGCGTCGCCGAGAGCTCGCCGCTCAAGTGCCTGCCCGACAAGGCGTTCGACGCGTTCACCGAGACCGATCCCGACCCCGACGATCCCGCGGAGATCACCGCGCTGCGCCAGAGCATCAAGGACCTCGGCGAGGCCTGCGAGAAGAACTCCGGCGAGCTCGCGGCGCACGTCTCCACCGTCGAGGTCGCCAAGGACATGGACGTCGTACGCGCGCTGCTCGGCCGGCCCAAGCTCGACTGGTTCGGCGCCTCCTACGGCACCGAGCTCGGCGCGGTCTACGCCCAGCTGTTCCCGACCAAGGTCGGCCGCATGGTGCTCGACGGCGCCGTCGATCCTGCGCTGGGGCCCGTCGACTCGAGCCTCGGCCAGACCACCGGCTTCCAGCGGGCCCTCGACGCGTACGCCAAGGACTGCGTCAAGCAGTCCAAGTGCCCGCTCGGCTCCGACGCGCAGGCGGGACTCGGCAAGATCGCCGACCTCATGAAGCAGCTCGACGGCAAGCCGATGTCGGCCCTGCCCGGCCGCCCGCTGACCGAGGGCCAGGCGTTCTACGGCATCGCCGTCACGCTCTACGACCGGACCACGTGGACCTACCTCACCCAGGCGCTCGAGGCGGCGTTCAAGGGCGACGGCAGCATCCTCCTGCGGCTGTCCGACGTCTACTTCAACCGCGAGCAGGACGGCTCCTACGGTGGCAACCTCGGCCAGGTCATCTATGCCGTCAACTGCCTCGACGCGCCCGATCGGCTGACCGTGCAGCAGACCGAGGCCGCGCTCCCGCGCTTCGAGCAGGTCTCGCCGGTCTTCGGCCGGGCGCTAGGTTGGGGTGCGCTCGGCTGCGCCGACTGGCCGATCAAGGTGACCAACCCGCTGCCCAAGATCGAGGCCAAGGGTGCTCCGCCGATCCTCGTGCTGGGCACGACCCGCGATCCGGCGACGCCCTACGAGTGGGCCGAGTCGCTCGCCAAGCAGCTGTCGTCCGGCGTGCTGGTCACCCGCGAGGGCGACGGCCACACCGCCTACACGTCCGGCAACAAGTGCATCACCCGAGCGGTCGACGCCTTCTTCACCAAGGGCACCGTGCCCCAGAAGGGCCTGACCTGCAAGGAGAGCTAGCGGCTGCCGAGGATCGAGCCCAGGATCGATCCGAGGTCCGGCGACTGGGCCTTCGCCTCGGTGCTCGCGTTCTGGACCTCTTTCTGCACGACGTCGGGGTCGGCTTTGCCGCCACTCGTGAGCCGTTTGGCGAGGTAGGCCATGACGATCGGCGCGACGATCTTGAGGACCTTCTCGACGTCGACGCCTGACGCGCCGGCCTTGTTGCCGATGGCTTCCGAGACGTCCGGGGCGGCACCTCCGAGGACCTTCTCCAGGATCCCGCTGCCCAGCACCCCGTTGATCAGCGAGCCCATGTCGCCGAGTGGGTTGGCGTCAGCATGCTGGCCGAGCGCGTTCGCTAGCGAGGCTGCGCCCTCGCCGCTTTGCACGTTCTTCTCCATGCCGCCGAGCAGCGCCGGAAGGCTGTCGCGGATGATGCCCTGGAGCTTGTCGGGCTCGACGCCGACCTGCTGGGCGATGTCGTTGAGGGTGTTGGAGTCGATGTCGGCCAGGATGTCGTCTGCGAGAGCCATGACCGCACCCTAGACCCGCCGTTCGGCCGGAGGCTAGGGCTGCCGGACGGCTTCGTGGTGATGAATCACTTCGTCGATGATGAAGTTGAGGAACTTCTCCGCGAAGGCCGGATCGAGGTCCGCCTCGATCGCCAGTGCTCGCAACCGGGTGATCTGGCGCGCCTCGCGCTCGGGATCCGCAGGCGGCAGGTCGTGCTCGGCCTTGAGCTTGCCGACGCGCTTGGTGTACTTGAAGCGCTCGGCCAGGACATGGATGAGGGCAGCATCGATGTTGTCGATGCTCGCCCGGATCTCCTCGAGCTCGGCCTGCGTGGTGTCGGTCACGAGTGCGATTCTACGGGGGAGAGGCCGATGTGATGTCGCAGCGATCACCCGGTAGACTCAGTGATCGGTTCGGCGGGCGATCCCCGGCGAACCTCGGCCGCTTTAGCTCAGTCGGTAGAGCGTTTCACTCGTAATGAAAAGGTCGTCAGTTCGATTCTGACAAGCGGCTCAACGAATTATTGATGTTCCCCCGCAGGCCGCGCGCCCCCGGCGCGCCCCCACTGGTTCAACCGGTTCAATCCCGTCTCGTCGGCGCTTGTCCCGAGGTAGTGAAGATATCGCTGTGTAGTCGTCAGATCCGCGTGTCCCATCCATGCCTGGACAGTCGTGGGGGAGACCCCGGCCTCGAGCCACAGGCATGCGGCGGTGTGCCGCAGGTCGTGGAGTCGCCGGCCTCGTCCCGTCTCCGCCCAATGCGTCGAGTTCTTGAACGCGGTGGCATAGAGGCGAGCACCGTTCTCGGTGGTCACCAGCAGATCGTTCGGTCCCTTGCCAGCGGTCATCGACTTCACCAGTGGCAGGACGGCGTCGACGAGGGGGACGTGACGAGTGCGCCCCGACTTCGGCCGCTTTGTGCCAATGCCCTCCGGCTGAGCGCGGCGGATCACCAGCCGAGGTACGGGGACCTCGACGAAGTCGGCGACGCGCACCTCGCGCAGTTCCGACCACCGCAGGCCGGTCCACCCGGCGAGCCAGACCGCATCGGCCAAGGCTGGATTCAGAACGGCGATCTCGTCGCGAACGGCCTCCAGCTCTTGGCGCGAGAACGGCATCATCTCCGCCGCCGGAGTCAGCTGCGCTGGCACTCGGGTGCGCGACACCGGGTTGACCGTGACCATCCGTTCATGGATGCAGGACGCGAAGAACGCCATCAGCGTCGCTCGGTATCGCTTGACCGTGGACTCGGCATAGCGCCGGGACCAGTCGTTGATGCACCGCTGGACCTCGCGGTCGGTCACTCGGTTGACGTGAAGATTGGCCACGCCGGGCGGCAGGGCCTTGAGAACTGATCGATCCGCCTTCGTCGTCTTGATCGCGACGGTGCCCTCGCGATCCACCAGCCACGTTGCGAACGCCTTCCTCACCAAGACCTTGCCAGCCCGAGGATCGACACCACCGGCCAGTGACGCGCGTTCACGCGACAGCCAAGCTTCGGCCTCCCGCTTGGTGTCGAACGTCCGGCCGGCGACGTACTCGCGCCCAGACTTGAGCTCAGCACGCCACCGGCCAGATCGATCCTGTCGGATTCCCATCAGGACGCTCGTGATTCAACGTAGGCGAGCAAGTCGTCCTCGCGATAGCGAGGCGCGTGGTCGGTGACCCACACGCATCGCGGTCCCGTGCCGTTCTGCCTCATCCGGCACAACGTCGATGTCGCGACGCCGAGGATCTTCGAAACCTCGGTGGGCGACAGCAGTTTGAGTTCTGTCATGGCGATCGTTCCTTTCTCCCACTGTCGGTGAGTTCTACGACCTGCTCGACCCTCCAGTCTCGAGCGGTCGCGGTGGGAACGAACCTGCTCGATCACGATCTGTGGAGTACCCGTTGCATGCCTGCGCCCTGTGGAATAGCGCTAACACCACAAGGCCGCGTTCCTCGGGTCCAGTGGCCAGGGAACGTTCAACTTTCGGGGGGACGTTCCGGGGGGAACGTTCCCCCCGGCCCGTCGCGCCGTTTGATCGATCAGGACTCCGACGAGGGTCGATGTCGCAGGGTTAGGACCGCAGGTGTCGTTGCGAATCAGATAACCGGGATGTTATAGACCAAGCAATCGCGGCGAAAATGACCCAGGCTGGCGGCCATCGGGCTCTGGGATGAACGGTCTAGCACCTGTCAGCAGATAGTCAGGAGCGTATGAAGAATTCGGAAATTCATACGCGCAAACGTATGTGAAAGCCGAATCTTCATGTACTCTAATGCATGGAAAACTACCTTTTTCATACGTTGTAACGCATCTGGGAGTGTCTCGCATGGTGACTGATCGATTTCGAACTCAGGCTCGTGCCCGCGCGACCCTTGACGAAAGATTCGAGGCGTGGCGCCAGCTCCCGGCGAAGGGCGCAAGGCCACACGGTGGCTGGGTGCGTGCGATCCGTGAGGCGCTCGGGATGCGCGCGGAGGACCTGGCTAACCGCATGGGTGTCTCTCAGCCGACTCTTACCAGGCTCGAGAGCAATGAACGAAGGGGCAGCGTCCGACTCGACACACTGCAGCGGGCCGCTGATGCGTTGGAGTGTGACGTGGTTTACGCGCTAGTGCCTCGACGGTCACTGGGAGAGATGGTCAACGAACAGGCGCGCACCCGTGCTCTTGAGCGAATGGGTCGGGTTGCTCACACGATGGCTCTTGAGGACCAGGCGCTCAACAACGAGCAGCTTGAAAAGCGAGTCAGGGACCTCGCAAGCATGTACCTGACGATGCCAGGGCTATGGAGCGTTCACGCCGACGCCCACTCAACCTCCGCTGAACGAACGAGGGCTGGAACAGGAGCATGAGCATCATGCTGCTCATCCTCGTGTTCATCATCATCCTGTTCACGACCCGACCGAGATGCACGCCGTCGTTGTCGGCGAGCTCCGATACTTAGCGGTTCAGTGGTGATCATGGACCTGGGCGAGGAGCCACCCGGCGCGACCCCGCTCGAGGAAGAGGAGCTTGCGGGCCTAAAACAGTCGTGGGTCACCACTCGGGGCGACCTAAACGAAGCTGAAGCGGACAACATTCTGTCCGGGCAGAGCAAGTGGACCAAGCGGCGGAACAAACTCGATCAGCTACTCGACGACAAAACTGTCCGTGACCTTCACAAGGACCTCTTCGGCCAGGTTTGGAGTTGGGCCGGCACCTACCGGCGCACCGAAAAGTCCATTGGCATCGACCCGATCTATATCAGCGTCGAAGTCCGGAACTTGGTCGAGGACGCCAAATACTGGTTCGCCGATGAATCAGACTCGACCCTCGATGCGGCAGCCGTCAGGTTCCACCACAGGCTCGTCGCCATCCACCCGTTCGCGAACGGTAACGGACGCCATTCCCGGTTCATGACCGACCTCATCCTGAGAGAACGTGGAGCTTCCGAGTTCACTTGGGGAAGCGGCCACCGTAACGCTCTAAGCACCGAAACTGAGGTGCGGGCCGCGTACCTAACGGCGTTGCGCGCAGGCGATAGAGGCGAATACGAGCTGCTGCTCTCCTTTGTGCGTTCCTGACGCTAGGCCAATAGCGCGTCCCTATTCAGAGCGCTGTGCGGCTGCGCCCAAGCGGGCGGGCTGCTCCGCTTCAGACGCCGGGCTGCTGACGTCTGTCGAACGGCGTGTATATGGCGTCCATGAGTCCGTTGCGTATGGCGTTGTAGGTCGACTCCCATTTGGGATCAGACTGCAGAACTCGTTCGCGGCCGAGACGCGCCAACTCGTAGACCACACGACGGCATCCCGCAGGTGACGCCAAGGTGCGGTCGACGCAGGTGCTGAGAGGATGCTCCCGAGTCTCCACGCGGTCGACCACTTCGATGGCGATAGCGCCTCGAGCGGCCGCGCGGCGTTCCTCGTACGCGGCTCTCCGGCATGCCTGCGAGCACCAGATTGGCGGTCTCCCGGTCGCCTTTCGCTCCACATCTCTACCGCACCGAGGACACGTTCCCCCCGCAACTTTTTGTCCATTCTCTCGGCGCGTTTCGCGCTCGCTGTCTGTATCCATGATCCCTAAGGCCTTTCGTACGGACGCAAGGGGACACCGAGAATGGGCCTCTATGTAAAGAGGCGTGCTCGAACTATCGTGCTGACTGGTGGGTGCGGCCCGATCGCTTCAGCGAAGAGCAGGGTTGAGGCTGGGAGCCCTGTCACGCAGCTTGCCTCTGGGCATTCAGTCGTGCCTCGTTTGCGTCGGCCGCATCCACCACCAAGTCGGCGACCGTCTCGAGGTCGCGTCGCATGGTTTTGAAGACTTGGTCGGACAGTCGTCGTTTGAGGCAACGGACGGCCTCGCGGCTGGTCTTGCCGGCGGCTCGTTTGCGGTCGTAGTAGGCCCGGCCCTCGGTGTCGGCTCGGATCTGGGTGATCGCGATCGTGTAGAGGGCGCGGTTGAGTTGCCGGTTCCCGCCGCGGTTCAATCGGTGCCGCACCGTTCGTCCCGACGATGCTGGCAGGGAGCGGTGCCGTTCGCTGAGGCGAAGGTGTTGCGGTTGGGGTAGCGGCGGACATCGACGACTTCGGCCAGGAACCTGGCGGCGACCAGCGGCCCGACCCCGTAGAGGTCAGTGAGAGTGGATCCGGACGCTTCGACCAGGGCGGTGATCTGCTTGGTGATGTCGAGGATCTCGGCGTCGATTTGCTGGACGCGCTGCAGCCGGCGGACGCAGAGAATGGCCCGGACCGAGTCATCTTCGTCCAACAGCGCCAGGGCTGCGTTGACCTGCCACTTGAGCCCGAGGGCGGGGATCTTGGCTTGGAATCCGGGCCGCAGGCCGAGCAGGTCGGCGTGGACGCGGTTGGTGGTGGCWGTGCGTTCGGTGACCAGCTGGTCGCGGTAGGCCATCAGCGCGCGCAGGTCAGCGGCCGGGCCGACGGTGAGACGGACCGGTGGCAGGTTGTGCTCGCGGGCGGTGATCCGGGCGATCGCAACCGCGTCGACCGGGTCGGTCTTGCCCTTGCCCGGTTGCGTGCCGCGCTCACGCGCTGTCATTCGCGTGGGGACCTCGACAACGGTCAGCTTCGGGCTGGCGATGGCCAGGTGGATCGCGATAGCGCGTCCGTAACTCCCGGACCCTTCGATGCCAACACGAACCACGTCGTGATGCTCGAGCAGGTGCTCAAGTCGGGCGAAACCGCTGTTGGTGTTGGGCACTTCATCAACGACTCTGGGCCGTCCGCCGTCGTCGATGATCGCCAGCGCGAGGGTGTCTTTGTGGGTGTCGATTCCTGCGAACAACGATGTTCCTCCATCTCGGGAATGGTCCGCTGAGGACGGAGTNGCCCTTGCCCGGTTGCGTGCCGCGCTCACGCGCTGTCATTCGCGTGGGGACCTCGACAACGGTCAGCTTCGGGCTGGCGATGGCCAGGTGGATCGCGATCGCGCGGCCGTAGCTTCCGGACCCTTCGATGCCAACACGAACCACGTCGTGATGGGCGAGCAGGTGCTCAAGTCGGGCGAAGCCGCTGTTGGTGTTGGGCACTTCATCAACGACTCTGGGCCGTCCGCAGTCGTCGATGATCGCCAGCGCGAGGGTGTCTTTGTGGGTGTCGATTCCTGCGAACAACGATGTTCCTCCATCTCGGGAATGGTCCGCTGAGGACGGAGTGCGCAGGCATTTCTCGGGACGTTCCAAGCCTCTATTGAGCGTCACCCCCGACCACTGTCCGCCGCCGGGAGGCAACCATTCTGAGAGCCACACCAGCCCGGTGGGCAGCAAGAGGTGGGGCCTTCCCGACGACGTCGCGGGCCCGCACAGATACGTACGGACGAAACGACCCTCCCAGAAATGCAAGAGGTGTGTGGATGTTGGTTCGGTGTCTGGGCGCAGAGCAGCGCAGCTCGCGAATCGCATCGACACAGGTCTTCAACGGCAGGTCGAGAAGTGATCGCGGTCAAGTTGAAAGCGTTGATGTGGCGTCCTTATGTTGGGGTGTAGGCGGCGGAGTTCGGCTTCGAAGGCCTTGCGTCCGCTTTCGTCGCCGGCGAGGCGGGCGGTGGAGACCACGCCGATGTGGGTCAGAGCGCTGCGAACTTCCTCGTGGCCCTGCGCAAGCACGACATCCCCGTGCGGGTCTGGTTCTACGGCAACGGCACTCACCCCGGCTCGACCCACGAAGAGAGACGCAAGTACGACTACGACGACCTTGTCCGGTTGCTCCCTCAAGCGATGCACGCCATGAGGCCCAGCCGGCGTTGAGCGTGTCCGAAACCGCGGACCGCGCTAACCCTGATCTCGACCAAGGAGCGGCCGCCGGTGCTGCGAGTGAGCATTCGGTGATCCCGAAGCCTGCGCCCTCAACCGAAGAGGTCGGGGTGGCCAAGCGCTCTCGCCAGCGAGTTGCGGACGACGGCGCCAGCCTGCGCCCAGGTCAGCCCTGAAGCGTCCAACGACACCTGCACGCCGAGGCCGTCGCCAAGAGCGACGAGGCTGGTCGCGACCTCGGCCGCGTCCAGGTCTGAGGTGACGAGGCCCGC
Organism: Aeromicrobium sp. Root236; assembly: GCF_001428805.1. Taxonomy (NCBI): domain Bacteria; kingdom Bacillati; phylum Actinomycetota; class Actinomycetes; order Propionibacteriales; family Nocardioidaceae; genus Aeromicrobium; species Aeromicrobium sp. Root236. Next base: position 2,798,271 of record NZ_LMIS01000001.1, read on the forward strand.
GGTCACGCAGTCCTCGATTCCTCTGGCGACGAGGGCGACCCACTCGCGGTAGTTTCTCGCGGCCTCGGCACGGAGGTTGTCGTCGCGTAGGGCCGCGCGCCAGTACTCGGTCCAGATGAACCACTCGGTTCCGGCAGCTTCATCGGAGGCAACGCCCGAGACCAGGCAGGATGCGATCCAGGCGAGCCGATCCACAGGATCCTCGATCGCCTCGGCCTCGCGGCTGACCTCGTCGAGAATCTGACGCGTCCGGTGCCCGAGCGCTGCTGCCATCATGCGTTCACGGTTGCCGAACTGGTACTGGAGGCTGCCGATGGCGATGTTCGCACGCTGGGCCACGTCAGTGTATCTCGTGCCTTCCCAACCTCGTTCGGCGATGACCTCGCAGACAGCATCGAGCACCGAGTCCTGGTTGACCCCGGCGCGCCGCCTGCGTGACCGGCTCGTCTCGGCAGGCTGCGGATCGCGGGCGGCCTCGGACATCGTCGGCTCCTCCTTCGCTGAGACACGAGCGCCACGTATGTGCTGCGGCTGTGCCGAGAGTACAAGCGATGAGGATGGTCGACCGTGCCCCGATGGGATTCGACCATCAGGAAGCATCGACCGGCAAAGCAGCTACTGGCGACCCGACACCGAGTTCGCGATCCTCGCCCACCGGGATGTACCCGGACGCCCACCCCACTCAGCGCGGTCAGCCGCCTTGTATGCGCCGTATATCGACGAGACCCCGAGCCACCGAAGCGGCTCGGGCTCCCACCGGCGGGCTGTGTGTCCCACCCATGGCAGAGAGGTCAGCTCTGTCTGCCGCCCCAGCACCAGGTCACTCAAGGTTCGACCCGACAGGTTCGTGGTCGACACGCCGGTTCCGACATATCCGCCGGCGTGACCCAGACCGGTGACCGGATCGTACGTAACCGTGGCCGACCAGTCTCGCGGGACGCCGAGGACTCCGGACCAGGCTCGATCGACGGGGATTCCCTTCGTCGTCGGGAAGAGGTCGTGAAGGACCTTGGTCAGCGTCTCGATCGTCGATCGCGGTGTGGCTCCGGCAGCGTCGAAGCGAGACCCGAACTTGTAGGGAACGCCACGACCGCCGATGGCGATGCGGTCGTCCGCGGTGCGTTGAGCGTAGATGTACATGTGGGCTGAGTCGGCCAGCGCCTCGCCGGCCTTCCATCCGATGGTCTCCCAGTTGTGGGCATCCAAGGGAGCGGTGGCGATCATCGACGAGTTCATCGGCAGCCACGTCCGACGGTGTCCGGAGATCTGCGAGGTGAAGCCCTCGGTCGCACGGATGATCGATCGTGCCCTCACCGCGCCGGTAGTCGTCCGCACGATTCCCGGAGAGATGTCTTCGGCCGGACTGTTCTCGTAGATCGTCACGCCCCGTCGTTCGACCACCCGCGCCAGCCCACTGACCAGCTTTGCCGGGTGGAGCGTGGCGCAGTGAGGGTGCCACATCCCGCCGAGTGCGCCTCGAACCTGGATCTTGTCGCGCACCTCGTCGGCACTCCAGGCCTGCCAGTCGGTGCCGGGCCAGGAGGTGGCGTGCGCGAGATCGGCCTCGACTCGAGCGAGCTGGGCGGCGTTGCGTGCCACGATCAGCTCGCCCCCCTTCCTGATGTCGGCGGAGATCCCTTCGGTCGCGGCCACACGAATGACTTCGTCGACGCTCTGGTTCATGGCGGCCTGCTGTCGGGCAGCGGCAGCACGTCCGTGACGTGCGACGTATTGATCGACGCCGCCAGTCACCGAGTTGGTCAGCCATCCACCGTTGCGTCCGGACGCCCCGAACCCGGCGAACTCGGCCTCGACCACGACGACTCGAAGTGAAGGATCGCGTTCCTTCAGGTAGTAGGCCGTCCACAAACCGGTGAGCCCGGCACCCACGATGCACACGTCAGCATCGATGCGCTCCTCGAGTCGCGGTCGGTCGACCATCGTGCCCAGGTCCTGCCACCAATGGGAGACGGCTTCGTCGTGCGATCGAGTCATCGTCGTTCCTTGTCCATGGTTGCTCGCGGGATGATGCCTCGCTCGGGTCGCGCACGAGCGAATGTCTGTATGGTATCGCCATACTAGTACGGCCATACCAAAGGATGCGGAGAAACAATGAGCGACATCGAGCAGGACGTGGACGTGATCGTGGTCGGCGCGGGAGTGACCGGGCTGTCCTCTGCTGTGCGGCTCCGGGCGGGCGGGGCGTCGGTGCTCGTCCTCGAGGCTCGCGAGACCGTCGGAGGACGGCTGAGAACGACCACCATCGACGATGTGAGAGTGGAGCTCGGGGGGCAGTGGGTGTCGGCGGACCAGGACCAGGTTCTCGGACTGCTGGACGAGCTCGGCATCGAGACCTTCTCCCGCTACAGGCACGGCTCCAGCGTGTACGTCGACCGGGACGGTGATCGGAACACCTATGACGGGGTCGCGCTGCCGGTCTCGAGCACCACGGCCATCGAGATCGACCGGTTGATCGACGTCCTGGACCAGTTGGCAGCATCGATCGACCCGGCGGCGCCGTGGGAGAGCCCGCACGCTGCGGCCCTGGATCAGATCACGTTCGACGCCTGGATCGCGGATCACACCACTGACAGGGAGGCGCACGACAACATCGCCGCGTGCGCTGGTCCGGCCATGCTCACCAAGCCGGCCTACTCGTTCTCCGCCCTCTCCGCCGTGACCCTGGCGGCAAGCGTGGGGAGCTTCAGCGCGCTGGCCGATGAGAACGTGGTCCTCGACTTCCGGGTTTCCGGCGGTCTGGCGCAGATACCGTCCCGCCTCGCGGAGGAGTTGGGCGATGCTGTCGTCTGCTCGGCGCCGGTCGCAAGGATCGAGTGGACATCCGAGGGTGCCACGGTCGTGGCGGGGGATCAGACTTATATGGCGCGGCGGGTCATCGTCGCCACGCCACCCCACGTGGTCCGAGCGATGCGGTTCGTCCCCAGCCTCCCGCCGCTTCATCTGCAGCTCCGGGACCACCAGTCGATCGGCTCGGTCATCAAGATCAATGCGGTGTATGCGACGCCGTTCTGGCGAGCCGCTGGCCTGTCGGGAACTGCCCAGAGCCCTTACGAGCTGGTCCACGAGGCGTACGACAACACGAACGACGACATCGGTGACTCGCACGGAATCATCGTCGGATTCATCTCAGACGTGAACGTCGACAGCGTCGTCGACCTGTCACCGGCCGATCGCCAGGCAGCGGTCCTCGCGTCCTTGGCGTCGTACTTCGGACCGCAGGCGCTGGACCCCGTTGGCTATTCCGAGAGCCCATGGCTTGGCGAGGAGTGGACGGGGGGCGCCTACGGCACGACGTTCGGCGTGGGCTCCCTGTCTCGCTTCGGTCATCTGGTCAACGAGCCGGTGGGCCCGATCAGGTTCGGAAGCAGCGATGTGGTGGGGCCCGGCTATCTTCACGTGGACGGGGGAATCCGGGTGGGTCGCCGGATGGCCGACGAGGTCCTGCTGGACCTTCGCGACGCGTCGACCGGTTTGCGACCCTGAGCGGGGGTGACAACCTGCTGATCGGCTCGCCCGTCAGGTCGAGACGACGGCGCCGGACTCTTGGACGAATGTGTCGATCAGTATCTCTGCGTAGCGGCGAGCTGCCAGCCGGCGCGATGCGGGGAACGGGAGGGCGCTCAGGCTGGACGAACCGATCGCCACGCTGAGAAGCGTGTATGCGACGTCCGTCGCGCGCTCCAGAGTGGCATCGGGCGCGGCCTTGCGAAGTGTTTGGGCCATGGCTTCCTCGATGCGCACCTGGGTGCCGTATAGGCGATCTCGAAGCGATGCATCCTTCATGGCGCCGGTGGTCAGCGCATTGATGACTGCGTCGTCATCGTTGTGCTCCATCTCGGGCCCGAACAGGTAGTCGATCATTTCCGCCAGGGTGGCCGTCGGGTCTGCTCGGTCGCGAAAGTCCTCAGCTGCTTGGACGTACGGGGTGATGACGTAGTCCCAAACGGCCTCGATGAGGCTGTCGCGGTTCCCGACGTAGTGCCGAATGTGACTGCGGCTCAATCCGCAATCTTCGGCAATCCGTTCCTGGGTCGCGCCCTCGAGCCCGTACCTACCGATGGTCTTGGCCGCTTCCTCGATGATCTGCGCTCGGCGCTCGTCCACCAGGCTCCGTCTGCCCATCTCCATCCCCTCTCATGACGAGGTCAGATTACGACAAGTTAGTTTGTTTGTCGGTATTGACAATCTACCGGAAGCGATGTCATCTTGGTCACTCCATTGCCGAAAGGAACCTCGAATGCCAGGCCCGGTTGAAGCCCCTCCAGCACCGTTGTCTCCTGACGCGACGCAACACCTCGTGCCGATGCGTGATGGCATTCGCCTGGCCACCGACGTCTATCGACCAGTCGGAGTGCTGGCACCGTTGCCAGTCGTCTTGGTCCGACTGCCGTACGACAAGAACAGTCCGTACGTCTTCATGGCAGAGGTGGCGGCCCGGCTCAACGCTCGCGGATACGTGGCCGTGGTCCAGGATGTTCGCGGGAAGTTTCGCTCCGAAGGAGTGGCTGTCGGCCCCGTGAGCGAGGTCAACGATGGCTACGACACGATCGACTGGATCGTCGGACAGGAATGGTCTGACGGCCGAGTCGGGATGTTCGGCGATTCATACTACGGTTTCACACAATGGGCTGCGCTCAGCTCGGGACATCCAGCGCTTCGGGCCATCGTGCCTCGCGTGACCACCACGACGATTCCCAGTATGTGGTCGGGTGGAGAAGGTCCGGTCGAGGATGTCGACTGGCTCTGCGGAGCGCAGTACACGGCGCAGGTGTGGTCAGGAAACCTGATCCGCGAGCACCCGATCAACTGGGACGCCGCGCCCTTGACCGAAGCTTTCGAGCAGTTTTTCGGCGACGTCGATAGCACGTCACCGTGGTTCGACGTGTCGGTCCCGCGGCAGGTGCCGCTGAGCATCTACACAAATGGCCACCCGTTCGCCCAGAAGCCCATCCCGGTCCTGCACTGTGTCGGGTGGTACGACAACCTCCTCATCCCCTCCATGCGTGACTACATGGAATTGGTCTCTCGGCCCAACTGGGCGCCGTTGCAGTACCTTCACGCAGACTCGATCGATCACGAGAACTATCACCTTCACCTGGCGCCGATCGGGGTTGAGGATGACCACAGCGCGTCGCCGGCCTCTCTCGATCGACTCATGTCCACCTATCTGCTCCCGGCGCTCGATTTCTTCGATGTGTTCCTCGCGGGAAGTCGTCCGGTCGAGAGCCTCCCGAAGGTGCAGTGGCACCTGGGCCACGACGACTACCGAACGAGTGCAAGCTGGCCTCCCGCCGACGCTCACGTCCGAGACATGTTCTTGAATCCGGCGAGTGACGGATCGGTTGATCACGTTCTGACCTGGGAAAGGCCGAGTGGCAAAGCCGAAGTCGAGTGGCTCTACGACCCGGAGCATCTGGCTGCCTCGCCTGTCGAGAACTCGTTCGCATTCATCTTCGAGTACCCGGATGAACAGAGCGCTCGCAACGACGAGACGACCGTGGTCTTCGACCAGGCCCCTGTGGAGACACCCTTGGACCTGGCGGGACCCATCGACCTACACGTCTGCGTCGACTCGAGCGCTCCAACGACCGACGTCTTCGCGCGGCTCCTCGACGTAGCTCCGTCAGGCGAAGCCCATCTGATTGCCAGGGGCCAAGGCATCCTGCTCAACCCTTCTGGCACTGAGGCCGTGCGCATCGAGATGGGGCACACGGGTTACCGCGTACGTGAAGGCCACAGCCTGCGTCTCGTCATCCGCAGCTCGGACTACCCGGAGTACGCACCGAACTCCGGAGATGGCTCCAACAGGTGGACCGCTGCAGAGCGGCACCGCAGCACTCAGCGTCTCGTCACCGACGGGACGGCACCGGCTCGACTGGCTCTGACCTGCCTGTAGTCGTCACTCGATCACAACTGGATGCATACGGAGATCAGCGAGCCAACGTGACTCGTCCTGGTCTCAGCTGAAAGCACGAAACGTGGGGTGGGTTGTCCACCGCTGCGAGGCAGGACGCTTCTTGTGAGAAGCGAAACCAGGAAAGAGGCTGGTCCGTGGACAGACTCAGTGTTGGACTCAAGACGGCGCTCGCCGCGACAACGTCACTGGCACTGCTTGCTGGGTGCAGCGGGGGGAGCAGCGATCCCGAAGGCTTCAAGCCCAAGATCACGACGTCAGTCCCGGCGGCGACGAAGGAGCTCAAACAAGTCACCTGGAACTTGCCGTCAGGCGAGCCCAACTCTCTCGACCCCGCTGCGTCTGCCGTCGAGTCCAACTCCACCGTTGTGAGCAACCTGTGCGAGAGCCTCTTCACTTGGGACGACAACTACCAGCAGCAGCCGGCTCTCGCCACCCGCGTCGACCACCCTGATGCGCTCACGTATGTCTTCACGCTTCGTGAAGGAGTCACGTTCTGGGACGGCAAACCCATGACCAGCGAGGACGTCGCCTACAGCATCAACCGGATCCTCGACCCGAAGCTGGCCTCATCGTGGGCCAGCTGGGCGGCCACCGCTGAGCCGACGATCGAGGCGACCGGTCCTCTCGAGGTCACGGTCAAGCTGAAGAAGCCTGACTCGATGCTCGCCAACTACTTCGCCACCCCAGCCTTCGAGGTCATCGAGAAGGACTTCACCGAGCAGGCCGGCAAGGCGTTCGGGACGTCCGCCAAGGGCGTCATGTGCACCGGACCATACAAGTTCGGGTCCTGGAAGCCGGGTTCGTCCGTCACGATCGAACGTAACGATGCTTGGTGGAACACCGACAACAAGCCAAAGGTGGGGTCCGTCAAGTTCAGTTTTACGGTGGATCCGGCAGCCCAGATCGCCGCACTCGCAAGCGGCGACGTACAGGGCCAGTGGAGCTTGCCCACGTCCTCGTTGAAGCAGCTGGACAAGACGGGTGGGAGCCTGCTCTTTGCCCGGAGCCTCGCTCCAACCTTCCTGGGTGTGCTCAATGACAAGGGTGCGCTCTCGAACCTGAAGGTACGAGAGGCACTCCAGGCCTCGATCAACTACGACGGAATCCAAAAGTCCGTGTACCTGGGAACGGGTGCACCGCTCCGGGCGCTCGTGCCGCCGGAAGCGTGGGGTTACGGCAAGAAGGTGTACCAGGACGCATGGGACGCGCTGCCAGCACCTGAGCAGAAGCTGGCCATGGCCAAGAAGCTCGTGGCCGCAGCGCCAGAGGCGGAGCAGCGGATCGTTCTGGCCTACAACACGTCGTCGGCCGAAGAGGTGAGCATCGCGACCGTCGTTGCCGACGGTGCCAAACAGGCGGGACTGAACATCAAGCTCAAGCCGCTGACCGCTGAGCAGGGGGCTGCGGTGTTCTCCTCGGCCGAGGCTCGGAAAGGCATCGACCTCATGATGATCACGGGCTATCTCGACTTCGCCGACCCGGCCGAGTACTACGAGTACTTCACCACGACGAGCTACTACAACTTTGCCGGCTACTCGAACCCCGATTACGACAAGGCGATCGCTCAAGCCTTCGCGACCGAGGATCCGGACGGCAAGGCGGCCGCCGTGGTGAAGGCGCAAAGCATCCTTTCCGAGGAGAAGCCGGTGATCCCCATCGCGACCCGCGACCTCTCGCTCTACTACGGCAAGGGCTTGGCCGGCCTGGCTCCGCACCAGTCCTTCCTGTACAAGCCGTGGGCGGCGAAACTGGGCGGCAAGTAGTCCGAGCACGTGTGGGGTCCAGCAGCCTGAGGGCATCTGGGCCCCACGATCCAAGACGAGAGCAGAAGGGAGCTGGGCTGGTGGCTCGATGGTTGGCATACCGCATCGGCGGGGCCGCGGTGACGCTGTTCGTCGCGTCCCTCGTCATCTACGGCGCGCTACAGCTGGTTCCTGGTGATCCGGTCATCGCGCTCTCGGGCGGCCGCCGACTCACCCCGGACCAGATCGAGACCCTTCGCGAGGAGTTCGGGTTGAACCGCTCGTTCGTGGGCGGGTATCTCCACTGGCTCGGCGGAGCGTTGCACTTCGATTTCGGCAACTCCCTGCAGTACGGGTCGAGCGTCACTTCACTGCTGTCCAGCAGGTTGGCCGTGTCGGCCGTCCTGATCGCCTACTCGGCGACGTTGACTGTCGTCATCGGCCTGGCGGTTGCTCTGATCAGTGCCGCCCGTGGTGGAGTCGCGGATCGCATCGGCCTGTACGTCAGCAGCATCACCTCCGCGATGCCGCCGTTCGTGTCGGCTGTGGTGTTGCTCTCGGTCTTCTCCGTCAAGCTCGGCTGGTTCCCGGCAGTTGGCGGAGGTGAGGGGGCGGTGGATCGGATCTACCACCTCACACTCCCCGCAGTGGCACTGGCTATCGGAAGCTTCGGAGTCCTGGCACGAATCGGGCGCGCCACTTTTTTGGAAGAACTCACGCGTGAGCACGTCGAGGTGGCCAGGAGCCGTGGGGTCAAGGAGTCGCAGATCCTCCGCAGGCATGTCTTCCGCAACTCGCTCGGACCGTTGGCGACGCTCATCGCGCTGCTGCTGTCGAGCCTGTTCGTCGGGACCGCAGTGGCTGAGACGGCGTTCGGGCTGAATGGCATCGGAGCGCTCCTCGTCCAATCCGTGGCACGTCGTGACCTTCCTGTGGTGCAGGCCATCGCGCTGGTTGCCGTCGCGCTGTTCGTGGTCACCAGCACCGTCGTGGACCTTCTCATGCCGCTGATCGACCCGAGAGTCAAGATCCGGAAGGTCACATCGTGAGCCTGCTGTTCGCTGGTCGTCGCGGTCGCGCCCGCTCGCGGCGCCGAGGAGTCTCGTTCTACGTGGCGTTGGGGATCTTCGCGCTCGTCGTCGTCGCAGCTGCAGCTGCGCCGCTGCTGGCTCCGCACCAACCTGACACCACGGATCTCCTTGCGTCCAACGCCGGCCCCGGCAGCCCGGGGCACCTGCTGGGCACCGACTCCACCGGGCGAGACACCCTCGCAAGGCTGTTGTACGGGGCCAGGCTGAGCCTGCTGGCGCCGTTGTTCGTCGTCCTGATCTCCGGAGCGCTCGGCACCGCACTTGCCTTGGTGGCTGCGCGGCGTCGGGGCTGGGCCGATGCGCTCATCTCCCGCACCATGGACATGATCTTCGCGTTTCCTGCGCTGCTGTTGGCGATGCTCTCGGTCGCGGTCTTCGGCCCGGGTCTGATGGCCCCTATCCTTGCCCTGGCCCTGGCATACACGCCGTTCATCGGCCGCGTCATTCGAAGCGTCGCCATGCAGGAAGAGGCGCGTCCCTATGTGGGTAGCTACGAGGTCATGGGGTTCGGGTCGGCCTTCATCGCCCTGAGGCACGTGCTTCCCAACGTTCTTCCCGTACTGATCGCGCAGTGTGCACTCTCCTTCGGTTACGCGATGGTGGACCTGGCCTCCCTGTCGTACCTGGGGCTCGGAGTTCAGCCTCCGTCGGCCGACTGGGGAGTGATGATCAACTCCAGCCAGGACTCCATCCTTCAAGGCAGCCCGTGGAGCGGGATCGTTCCCGGCCTCGCAGTGATGGTCACCGTCGTGTGCGTCAACATCATCGGTGAGCACCTTGGCGGGTCGACGCGCCGAGTCGAAAAGGCTGCCTCGTGATGAAGATGACGAATCCTCGCCTCGCGACCACCGGCGTCGAGGCCCCACGTGATCAGGCGCTACTCATCGAGTCGCTGAGCATGGACATCGGCGACGGCGAGGGAGGCCGCCACCCCTTGCTCGACGACGTGCAGATCCGCGTTGGCCACGGCGAGACGGTCGGGTTGGTGGGCGAGTCCGGCTCGGGCAAGTCGCTGACCTCCCGCGCCGTGCTCGGCATGGTTCCCGCGGGCGCACGTGTCTCCGGCAGCGTCACGGTCGGCGCCACGGAGGTCGTAGGTGCGGTACCAGCAGCGTTGAGGGCTTTGCGACGCCACGATGCGGCCATGATCTTCCAGGATGCGCGAGCGTCCATCAATCCCGTTCGCACGATCGGCGACTTTCTCACCGAGGGGCTGCGAGCAGGAGGGCAATCGGTCCGCGAAGCCAAGCAGACGTCGCTTCGCCTGCTCCAGGAAGTGGGCATCAGGGATCCAGAAGCAGCGCTGAAAAGCCATCCCCACGAGTTCTCGGGGGGCATGCTGCAGAGGGTCATGATCGCCGCCGCGCTGTCCATCGAGCCGAGTCTCCTTCTCGCGGACGAGGCGACCACGGCACTCGACGTCACCACGCAGGCAGAAGTCGTGATGCTCCTGAAGCGGCTCCAGGCCCAGCACCGTACGGGACTGCTGTTCGTCACCCATCAGCTCGACCTGGCCGCCGCCATCGCCGATCGCATCTACGTCATGTATGCCGGTCGCATCGTGGAGACGGCCACCAGCGAGTCCCTGTTCTCCCAGCCTGCGCATCCCTACACGGTCGGTCTTCTCGGCTCGAGCCCGTCATTGGATCCTGCGCGCACGCTGATCCCGATCGCGGGGCGGCCCCTTGCCCTCGCGGACGCACCTGGTGGGTGTGCCTTCAGGGACCGATGCTCTTGGGCGATCGGCGAGTGCGCCGTGTCCGTGCCGAAACTTCGAGACGTGAAGGGGACGCAGGTGGCCTGCATCCGCGCTGAGGAGGTGCAAGCCTCATGACTCGGCTGAACGAGGGGTTGCAGCCCGCCGACGCACGGAACCCCATCCTCGCCGTCAGTGGGCTGTGCAAGACCTTCGGAACCAAGGTCGCCGTCGACGATGTCTCTTTCGACCTCTGTCGCGGCGAGTCCCTGGGCATCGTGGGCGAGTCGGGCTCTGGCAAGTCCACGACGGCGCGCATCCTGGTGGGGCTCGAGACCAAGACTGCCGGTGAGATCTCGATCGAGACGGAGGCGGCACGGGGTCGCGCAGAAGCTCGCCGCGCTCGAGCCAGGGCCGTGCAGATGATCTTCCAGGATCCGTACCAGTCGTTCGACCCCAAGATGCCCATCGGCGCGGCCATCGAAGAGCCTCTGCGCCTTCACACCGAGCTCACGAGAGCTCAGCGCGCACTGAAGGTTGCGGTCCTCCTCGACCAGGTCGGGCTGTCCGCCCGGCAAGGACTCGCCTTGCCGTCACAGCTGTCCGGCGGGCAGAGGCAGCGAGCCGCGATCGCCAGGGCTTTGGGCATCGAGCCCAAAGTCCTGGTCCTCGACGAGGCTGTTGCTGCTCTGGACGTATCGATCCAGGCGCAGATCCTGATGTTGCTGAACGAGATCCGAGAGCAGACCGGGGTGGCATACATCTTCGTCAGCCACGACTTGGCAGTCGTCCAGCACATGACCGATTCGGTCCTCGTGATGCGGCTCGGGAAGGTCGTCGAGTCGGGACAGACCCGATCGATTCTTTCGTCACCTGAACATCCCTACACACGTTTGCTGTTGGAATCGATTCCCCGCCGGGGGTGGGATCTCGACCGTCTCGCGCAGTCCCGTCGCGACCTCGAGTCACTCCTCGCCCAGTAGTCCCTGATCTCAACCGCACACCGAGGAGCCCCTGATGTCGAATCTCGCAGGCCTGTTGGAGCACTCGACCGAGAAGTACGGCGACCGCACGGCCATCGTGTTCGGTGACACCCGGTTGACGTATGCGCAGGTCAACGGCGCTGCGAACCAGGTCGCGAACCTCCTGGTGTCGCGCGGAGTGCAGCCGGGCGACAAGGTCGCCCTGTCGTGCCCCAACCTGCCGTACTTCACGATCATCTACTTCGGCATCCTCAAGGCCGGCGCCACCGTCGTGCCGCTCAACGTGCTGCTCAAGGGTCGCGAGGTGGCCTATCACCTGGCCGACTCCGAGGCCAAGGCGTACTTCGCCTTCGAGGGCACACCGGATCTGCCGATCGGCGACGCAGCACGCGAAGCCGTCGTCGACGTGGGTGGTGTGGACCTGATCGAGGTCGCCGCTGCAGGAGCCGCACCATGGGCGGAGCAGCTGCCGACGTTTGACTCGGTCGACATGGATGACGACGACACCGCGGTGATTCTGTACACGTCGGGCACGACGGGTCAGCCGAAGGGTGCGGAGCTGCGGCACCGCAACGTGCTGGACAACGCGCTCGCAGGCTCGGACCTCTTCAATTCCGATGAGACAACCCCGGACACCTATCTGTGTGTGCTGCCGTTGTTCCACTCGTTCGGCCAGGTCGTGATCCAGAACGGCGCCTTCGCCTTCGGCGGCACCGTCGTGATGCTGCCGAGATTCGAGGCCAAGCCGGCACTCGATCTCATGCTGAGGCACGGAGTCACCTTCTTTGGCGGTGTGCCGACGATGTATTGGGGACTGCTCGGCGCGCTCGACGAGACGACCGACGTCGAGGCACTGGCGGCGAACTTGCGGGTCGCCGTCGCCGGCGGCGCGGCCTTGCCGGTCGACATTCACCGGCAGTTCAAGGAGCGGTTCGGGGTGACGATCCTGGAGGGTTATGGCCTGTCGGAGACGTCGCCGGTGGCGTCGTTCTCGCGGTTCGGTGAGGAGCCTCGGGTGGGTTCTATCGGGGTGCCGATCCCGGACGTGGAGATGAAGCTCATAAATGATGACTGGTCCGACGTCGAGCCGGGTCCGGATGCGGTCGGCGAGATCGCGATCAAGGGTCACAACGTCATGAAGGGCTACTACAACCGTCCTGAAGCGACGGCTGAGGCGATCCAGGATGGTTGGTTCCGCTCTGGTGACCTGGCCAAGAAGGACCACGACGGTTTCTACTACATCGTCGACCGGTCCAAGGACATGATCATCCGCGGCGGCTTCAACGTCTATCCGCGCGAGATCGAGGAGATCCTGATGGGGCATCCCGCGGTGTCGCTGGTCGCGGTGATCGGGGTGCCGCACGAGTCGCACGGTGAGGAGATCAAGGCCGTTGTGGTCAAGAACAAGGACCACGACGACGTCTCCGAGGACGATCTGGTGGCGTGGGGCAAGGAACAATTCGCGGCCTACAAGTACCCACGCGTCCTGGAGTTCCGCGACGAGCTGCCGATGACCGGCACCGGCAAGATCCTCAAGCGCGAGCTCTCCTGAACCGCCCGGCCAGGCCCCCTTTGCGAAAGAAGACGTATGACACACGCTCACCAGACCGTCTTTGAACGGGAAGCTGCCGACCCAGCCGCTGTCGCGCAGGCGTTGAAGGCATCGCAGCACAAGGTCTTCTGGCTCGACGGACTCGACTCGGATATGTACGCCCCGTTGGTGGGGCGTACCCATGCTGACCTCACGATTGTGGGCGGCGGGTACACGGGTCTCTGGACCGCCGTGCAGGCCAAGCGGAGGGATCCCGCGCGGCGTGTCGTGCTGCTCGAGGCGCAGGCGATCGGCTGGGCGGCATCAGGCCGCAACGGCGGGTTCGCCGAGGCCAGTCTGACGCACGGTGAAGAGAACGGACGCTCCCGTTGGCCTGAGGAGTACGACACCCTGGAACGTCTTGGTCATGAGAATCTCGGTGGATTCGAGCGCGACATCACCGACCTGGGTCTCGATGCCGAGCTGGAGCGCACGGGCGTCCTCGCCGTGGCTTACGAGCCGCACCAAGTGGGCTGGCTCAGGGAGATGGAGGGTGGAACGTGGCTCGACGAGGATGCTGTCAGGGCTGAGATCGACAGCCCCATCTTCCGCGCTGGCCGCTGGCGGAGCGACGAGTGCCTCCTGGTCCATCCAGGCAAGCTTGCCAAGGAGCTGGGCCGGGCTGCAGCTGAGCTCGGTGTCGAGATGCACGAGAACTCCACCGTGACCGGCGTCGATTCGCGCGGAGGCAGCGTCGAGGTCCGCACACCGCAGGGCGTCGTCGTCAGCGATCAGGTGGCGCTGTGCACGAACGTCTTCCGCCCGCTGCTACGCCGTACGCGGCTCATGACGGTTCCCGTCTATGACTACGTCCTGATGACCGAGCCGCTGACGGACGAGCAGATGGCGTCGATCGGGTGGCGCAACCGTCAGGGCGTGTCAGACCTGGCCAACCAGTTCCACTACTCACGCCTCACGGCTGACAACCGCATCCTCTACGGCGGGTACGACGCGATCTATCACGCAGGGCGCAAGGTGCGTGCCGACTACGAGGATCGCCCGGAGACGTTCGCGAGGCTGGCTTCGCACTTTCTCACGACGTTCCCGCAGCTGGCGGGCATGCGTTTCAGCCATCGCTGGGCCGGTGCGATCGACACCTCGACCCAGTTCTGCGCATTTCACGGGCTCGCCCGGCGGGGGCGGGTTGCCTACGCCAGTGGTTTCACCGGACTGGGTGTCGGTGCGACGCGGTTCGCCGCTGATGTCATGTTGGATCGGCTCGCGGGTGTCGCGACAGAGAGGACACGCTTCGAAATGGTCCGCAAGAAGCCCTTGCCGTTCCCGCCGGAGCCCTTCGCCAAGCTGGGGATCGAGGCGGCCAAGTGGTCTCTGGACCGTGCGGACCACCGGGAAGGTCGCAGGAACCTGCTGCTCCGCGCCCTGGACCGTATGGGACTGGGGTTCGACTCATGAACGAGCATCAGCAACCGTCGGCGCTTGTGGTCGGTGACGTGCGGACGCTGCCGCTGAGGCACGCCCCGATCGATGCAGCAGACGTCGTCGGCGGCGCTCCGACTGCAGGAGCGGAAACTCTCATCTCCCGAGGGGACGTCGAGGTCGGGATCTGGGAGATCACCTCGGGGGTGGTGACCGACATCGAGGCCGACGAGGTCTTCATCGTCCTGTCCGGTCGCGGCCGGGTCGAGTTCGAGAACGGCGACAGTATCGCGCTGTCAGCCGGGAGTGCGGTTCGACTTCAAGCTGGTGACCGTACGACGTGGGTCATCTACGAGACCTTGCGGAAGGTCTACGTCCTGCTTCCACACTGATCCTCAACAGGGGCCGCGCGGTTGAGATCGAGGCGAGGCACGGACCCCTGCTCTCGGCCGAGATGACTCTCGATTCCGATGCCGCTCCACCCACCCGTCTGTCCCTCGCGTAGGGCGTCCTGAACGGAGCCGCAGCATTGACGCGAATGCAGCAACAATTACTCGTCGCAATCGCACCAACGATCCCTAGGTCGACAGGTTGTGCCGCGGGTAGCGTCTGAGCCTGTTCGGGCACCGCTCACCAGTTAGGTGACGTGGTCAGGTGCGGGGGGCGGACTCACCCGAAATCTCCGTTGTTGTCACAGGAAGACTGGCCATGACCGCTGAAAACATTGACCGATCGACGGGCCACGAGCTGGATTCAGAGGTCGGCCAGGCGCAATCTTCTCGACTGCATGGGGACATGGGTGTCGGCGAGCTGGTGATGAGCGTTCTCGCGTTTTCTGCTCCGCTGACGACCGTTGCCGGCTTCATCCCGGTGCTGCTGTCGTTCAGCGGGAGCACGGCCCCGGCGATCTACCTGGCTGTGACGGGATTGCTCATCGCATTTTCCATCGGATTCACTGCGATGGGTCGAGTTGTGTTGAACCCCGGTGGCTTCTACTCATTCGTCACTGCGGGTCTGGGCCGTCCCGCCGGCCTTGGCGGCGCCTTCCTGGCGACCTTTGGCTACATGGTCATCGGCCTCTTCGCCCCGCCCTTCTTTGCTATCACCATCCAGAGATTCATCACCGATACCCTGAACGGCCCGCACATCGCTTGGTATTGGTTTGCCCTCGGGATCATCACGGTGACAACGTCCTTGGCGTATCGTCGTATCGACCTGTCGGCGAAGGTCCTGACCTTGGTCATGCTCCTTGAGGTCGTTGTGGTGATCGCCTTTGACGTGTTCGCCTTCGCTCACGGGGGGCCCGCCGGTGGGGGCGGGGCAGGTTTCACGCTGCCGCGGGTGACAGACAGCAACGTCGGCCTCGCGGTGCTCTTCGTCGTCGGCAATTTCTTGGGCTTTGAGGCGACCGTGATCTATCGGGACGAGGTGAGGGACCCGAAGAAGACCATTCCGCGGGCCACGTATCTCGCCGTCGCCGGAATCGGCGTCTTCTATGCCATTGCCGCGTGGGCGTACCTGGCCTTTTTCGGGGCCGCTTCAGCTCAAGCAGATGCAGGAGCAGATACCGCCGGGTTGTTCAACTCTGCGATTTCAGAGCTCTTCGGGAAGACCGTGGTCGACGTCGTGACGATCCTGTTGATCACTTCGACGTTGGCGTGCATGCTCTCCATACAGAATGTGTCCGCCCGCTACCTGTTCTCGCTGGGCGGCGATCGGGTGCTGCCCGAGGTGCTCGGCAAGGTGCATCCCAAACACGGCTCACCATCAGTCGCGGCGTCGACGGTTGGCTTCGTGTGGGCGATGTCCGTTGTGCTCTTTGCGGTCGGCGGTATGGCGCCGGAGCCCCTGTACGCGAAAGCCAGTGGCGCGGGCACCTTCGCGATTCTCCTCCTCATGTTCGCGGCCAGCATCGCCGTCCTGGCGTACTTCGCGAGAGGACAGTCCTCGATTGCGATCGCGCCATGGAAGACGATCCTTGCGCCCGCGGTGTCCGTTGCCGGCCTCGGCGGAGTGGCGTGGCTGGCTTTCGCGAATTACTCGGACCTGCTTGGAGAAGATGGACCAATCGCCACGATACTGCTCGGTGTGACCTTCGGGCTCTTCGTTGTCGGACTCGTGCTCGGCGACATCCTGAGACGTACGAAGCCGGAAGTCTACGAACGCATCGGCCGGCAAGGTCTCTAGCCGCGATCCAATCTGAACGGCCCGCCCCCACTATCGGGGCGGGCCGTCTGCAGTCGTGGCAGGCAACCTCGCCGCGGAGGCCGGTGTCTCGAAAGTGCCGTGCCTCAGGGTGAGCCGCAGACGGTAGTCCAGGGTCAGTGTTCCCTGAATCATCGGCCGGCGAGGCCGTGCGCCGGCTGGGCCACGGCCGGCTCCGTGAGGAGAGTCGTCGATGTCGATGTCGATGTCGATGTCGACGTCGGAGGGATGTCGCGGTCACTCAATATGGGAGCGTCGCTAAGGCAGCGTCCCGGAATCTCTATCCGTCGGCGCCCCCTACGGTGCACGTAGCCCGACAACCGGTCGGCGTACTGGTGGGTGCGACGTCGCCATCTCGGAGACTCCGACCCAGCGTTGTCTGCGCTGGGTCGGAGCGGCCGTCATATCGCCTGACTACTGGAAGTCGGCGAGGTTCTCCTTTGTCACGAGCTTGAACGGGATGATGTTCTGCTTCGCCACGGTCTCGCCCTTCAGGATCTTTGCTGCCGTCTCAATCGCCTGGGTTCCCTGACCGATTGCGTCCTGAAAAACTGTTGCTGTGAGAGCTCCGTCCTGCACACCGTTGAGCCCGGCCTCTGAGCCGTCAACTCCGACGACGATCTTGAACTCGTCCTGGCGCCCCGCTTCCTTGATCGCAGCGGCTGCGCCGATGGCCATCTCGTCATTCTGGGCTACGACACCTTCGACCTCACCCGACTTGTACTTGCGAAGAAGGTCCTCCATGACGTTCTTGCCCTGGGCCCGGTCGCCCTTGGCCTGTACCTCTGACACGATCTTGAAGTTGTCGTGCAGGTTCCCCATGAACCCCTTCTTTCGAAGGTCCGTCCACGAGGTCCCGTAGACCCCGACGAGGTAGATGAGCTTGCCCCCGTCCGGGAGTGTCTTGTTCACATAGTCAGCCTGGATCTCGCCAGCGTTGGTGTCATCGGATCCGACATAGGCGTCATACTTCATGGCGGCATCCGCAGGTAGGCTCTGATTGACGATGATCAGCGGAATCTTGGCATCGTTGATCTTCCTCATCGCCGCCTGGCTGTTCTTCGGATCCACCGGGATCATCACGATGGCATCGACGTTCCTCGTGATCAGGTCCTCAACCTGCGCAAGTTCAGTAGCAACGCTCCCGCGAGGATCGGTGCTGACGTACTTCAGGCCAAGCTTCTTGGCCGTCTTCTGGGCAGCATCCTTGATCTTGACCTGGAAGGGGTACTCGAGGCTGAACGTCGTCTGCCCTACTGTCCCGCCACTGCCGTCGCCGCCTCCAGAACTGCCGCAGGCGGCGAGAGAGATCACCAAAAGCGAACCGGCGAGACCGCAGATCACCTTCCGCGTGGGATGGAAAGTCATGCCTCTACTCCTTCGTTCGTGAACATTCACTGCTCCTTCGTTTAGTTGCAACGTGGAATTTCGGGACGCGGTCGTCAGTCCGAGCGCCAACCATTCAAGATCACGGCAAAGATGAGAATGAGCCCCTGGACGCCCTGCTGGTAGTAGCCTGAGACGTTCAGCAGGTTGAGTCCGTTGAGCATGATCCCGAGGAGCAACACGCCGAGCACGGTTCCGCGGATCGACCCTTTGCCGCCGAAGAGGCTCGTGCCTCCGATGACGACCGCGGCGATGGCCTGCAGCTCATACCCGGTTCCGACCAGAGGGTCCGCGCCATTCACACGCGCCGCCAAGACGACCCCTCCGATCGCCGCCATCACGCCGGCGATGAGGTAGACCACGATGACAACCCGTTTGACCCGGATACCCACCATTTGCGCGGACTCTACGTCCCCGCCGACCGCGTACACATGCTTCCCGAATTGCGTCTTGCTGAGGACCACCTCCATCAGGAGGGCAGCCAGACCGAACAAGGCCACGGGAACTGGAATGGGTCCCAGCATCCCCGTGCCCAGCCATGCGAAGGTCGTGTTGAGATCGAACAGGGGCTGTCCGTTGGTGTAGATGAGGCAGGCGCTGCGTACGACGGCCATGGTTGCCAAGGTCGCCAGAAACGGCAGGATGCCGGCACGGATGATGAGGTTCGCGTTGACCAGCCCGACCAGTGCTCCGGCGGCGAGTCCGATCACGATCGGGAGAATGAAGGCCGTCGATCCTCCGTCGGCGAGCGAGGCTGCCGTTATCGACGCCAAACCGACCACAGAACCGACTGACAGATCGATGCCTGCCGTGATCATGACGAAGGTCATTCCAAGAGCGACGAATCCGACGATTGAGGACTGGCGGATCACATTGATGAGGTTGTCCGCCGACAGGAACGTCGAGGTGGCGACACTGAAGTAGGCCATCACCGCTATCAGGACGATCACGATCCCGTAGTCCCCGATGATGTTCTTGGCTCTGACTGACCTGCTGCCGTGAACATCGGGATCGTGAAGGCGGAGCTTCATTGAATCAAGCATCGTCACGCTCCAAATCCGTTGCAGTCCCAGCTGCCTTTGCCAAGCGGGCCTTTCGCCTTGTGCTCCCGATGGCACGTCGCTCCTGCTCAGCCAAGCTGGGCTCCAGCAGACCCGTGGAAATGAGGTGTGCGACCTGTGTCTCGGTGACTTCGGAGGTATGGAACCGGCCGACCACCTCGCCGTGGCGCATCACTGCCATACGGTCGGCCACGGCGAATGCCTCATCGAGCCGGTGGGTAATGATGATGACGGCGATCCCAAGCTGCTTGAGTCGCTCGGTGACCTCCAGCAACTTGTCGACCTTCGCGACGGACAGATTTGCCGTGGGCTCATCCATGATGATGAGGCGCGCATCGAACGCCAGGGCTCGACCGATTGCGACGGCTTGCCGTTGTCCACCGGACAGTCGGCGTACCTTCAGCCGCGGGTTGACCTTGATCTCCAGGGATTCGAGAACTCGCCGCGTCTCGCGCTCCATCTTCTTGTTGTCCAGGACTCGGAACAGGGGGCCGAGCACACTTCGCTTCAGCTCCCGCCCGAGGAAAATGTTCGACCTGACATCGAGGTTGTCTGCCAGCGCGAAGTCTTGGTAGATCATCTCGATTCCTTGCGCACGCGAGTCACCGGGCGTGTGAAAATGCGTTGGAGTACCGTCCAGCTCGATCGTTCCGCGATCGGGTCGATGCACGCCCGTGAGCACTTTCATCAATGTGGACTTTCCAGCGGCGTTGTCGCCGAGCAGCGCGAACGTCTCTCCGGGCATGACATCGATGCTGACGCCGCGTAAAGACTTCACGGCCCCGAATGTCTTGTGGATGTTCCGCATTTCGACCAGCGGCGTAGCCGTCATGGGTAGGCACCTTTCCGTGCTTGGCTGCGTTTCGCAGCCCTGGAATGTGAGAGGGAAAACGTTCACACGTACTGGGGTGGGTTCGCCGGTCTGGCGGCGTTGGAAACCTAGTTTGGATACCGGCGAAG
Organism: Aeromicrobium sp. Root236; assembly: GCF_001428805.1. Lineage (NCBI taxonomy): Bacteria > Bacillati > Actinomycetota > Actinomycetes > Propionibacteriales > Nocardioidaceae > Aeromicrobium > Aeromicrobium sp. Root236. Next base: position 2,818,301 of record NZ_LMIS01000001.1, read on the forward strand.
CGTCCATGACCAAGCCGTATTGCGAATCAATTGGCATCACAGTCATGTCGGGATCGGAATAATCACGCGACGACGGCCTGGCTCTCGGCGACGTTCGATGGCGATGGGGATCCGCCGTCGCGGGCTCGGGCAGTCGCCCCCACCTACGGCGGGTTCGCCAACCAGCCCGCACGGGACGGGAGATGTCGCGTCGGTGATCGATGCGTTCAGACAGGGCGACATTCCCGCCGCCCACGAACGACACCGGCAACCTGCCCGACGCCTCAGAACAACGAGTCACCGGACACGCCGCGAGGTCTCATGATCAGGTGACGAGATCAGACAGCGGCTGCCCGGTGAGTGCTTGACGGGCCCGTAGGACGACGGCCTCTTGCAGGGTCTCGAGGGCACGATCGGAACGCCACGCGACGTGGGGCGTCAGGATGGTGTTGGGAGCGTCACGCAAGGGTGAATTCCCCGCCAACGGCTCGCCCGTGAACGTGTCCAGGCCGGCGCCGGCGAGATGGCCCGATGCGAGGGCACCTGCGAGGGCAGCCTCGTCGATGAGCCCGCCACGGGAGACGTTGACGACCACCGCTCCGCGCCGCATACGGCTGAGGGTGTCGGCAGAGATGAAGTTGCGCGTCTCGTCGGTCAAGGGGATGTGAAGCGAAACGACGTCAGACTGCTCCAGGACTTCCTCCAAGGGGGCGGCGGCGAAGTCCTCGAAGGTGATGAACGGGTCGTAGGCGTGCACATGGCAGCCGACCGCGTGATACCACTCGGCCACCTGACGGCCGATGCGCCCCATCCCGACGACCCCCACCTGTAGGGCCGAGAACCGAGGCGCGTCCAGCCCGATGCTGCCCGCCCAGCCGCTGGAAGCTATTGAAGCCTGACCAGCTGGTATCCGGCGGGCCAGGGCCAGGCCCATCGTGAAAGCGTGCGACGCGACTTCCTCGGTCGCAGCGCCGGGCACGATCGACACCGGGATGCCCGCCCGGCGCGCGGCTGTGACGTCGATGTTGTCGTAGCCGATCCCGTAACGGATCACGGCGACGCACCGCTTCATCGCCGCAAAGTCCTGCTCTTCCACGCGTGCGTACGGCGTGACGAGAATCAGCTTCGCATCGGGAATGGCTGCCCGGAACGACTCGACGTCGGGAGCGACGAGCAGCTCCACACCGAACTCTTCGGCGAGGCGCCTTTCGCGCTCGACCTCGGGGAACTGGTGAGGGGCGACGAGGATCGTTCCTGCGGTCTCGCGAATGCCCTGTGCGGTGGGTGCGGCTGTGCTGATGGACATGTCACCTTCTGGTCTGGGGGCGAACCAGCGGCGCCGCGGCGGCGCGCCGGCTCACGTGTTCTCATTCCGGGCAGATTGCACATCGGAACCTCAACCGGAACGTAACCGCGCGCTTCCGAGGGCGTCAACGGTTTGGAGGTGCGGGGTGAGGCCATGTCGCAAACAGGAGCACAGCGGTGCTGGATATGGATCAATCCTCGAGCGGGCCGACGCCTGGCTTGAACGGCCGCGCGGCTCATTCTGGTTGCTCCTGCAGGAGAAAATCTTCGGTCAAAGAGCCTAACTAACGCTCGTATGCTGTACGCTCGAGGGTCATTAGGACAGGAGAGTGCGGGTGGACGTACGTCAGCTCGAAGCGTTCCTCGCGGTGGCAGAGCATCTCCATTTCGGACACGCTGCGGAGCAGCTCTTCATGGCGCCGGCTCCACTCAGCCGGACGATCCAAAGCCTCGAGAAGGACCTTGGCGCCAAGTTGTTCATCCGCAACACTCGCACCGTTGTCCTGACCCCTGCGGGTTATGCACTCATCCATCCCGCACGCGAGGTAATAGATGCGGTGCAGCGCGCCGAGGAGATCGTCCAGGCGGCTGTCACGGGTGAGATCGGATCCGTTCGCATCGAGTTCAGCGGGCTCGCTTCCCGTCCCATCGTCGCCGAACTGGCTCGGAGAATGCGTTCGGACCATGCCGGCATCAAGCTCGAGCTGTCATCGCTGCCGCTGTCACGACCGTCCATGCAGCGGCTCGTCGTGGAGAAGATCGACATCGCTCTTGGCCGGTGGGACCAGGTCCCGCCTGGAGTGTCGACACAAATCTTGCAGAACGACTCTCTGGCAATCGTCCTCCCACGGGGTCACCGTCTGGCCGCGGCCGAGTTCCTGTCGTTTCGACAGGTCGCAGACGAACCGTTCGTCTCGCTCCCGTACGTGGGCGGCTCCGTGACCACCGACCGCTTGTGGCGGCTGGGCTACGCGCACGGCGTCAAGATCAACAATGTGCAGTTCGCCCCCGACACCCAGTCGTGCATCGCCTTGGTCAGTGCCGAGGTCGGCTGCCACCTCGCCCTCGGCTCCGTCGGTCGATGGACCTCCAATGATGACGTCGTGTTCGTTCCCCTCGACCCTGCCGACAGCGAGCGGGTTCCCGATGTCCATCTGCGCACGGCGTGGCGAGCCAATGGCGCAACGCTTGCTGTCCAGGCCGCGCTCGCTCACCTGGTGAAACTCGCTGAGCCAGACGTCGTGGTCTCCGCGGCGCTCGTCGCGCAGGACTATCCCGAAAACTGAAACAGTCGCCGAGGCTCTTCGCATCAATGATCTATGGCTCTCTTCCGCCGGCGCCCGTAGCGTCGAATTGGCCGCAGACGGGTTCCGGAGCAGGAGATAAAACATGGTTGAAAGAGATCAAATGCGCGAGGTTGACGCGCTCGTCGTCGGTGCCGGCATGGGCGGGATCATGGCCCTGCGCGAGCTCACCAACGAGCTGGGCCTCGACGCGATTCTCATCGACAAGGCACCTGGCATCGGGGGCACCTGGTTCTGGAACCGCTATCCCGGCGCCCTGTCCGACACGCAGAGCTTCATGTACCAGCTTCCGTTCGACAAGGAGTTGTACCAGCAGGTCGACTGGAAGACCAGGTACGTCCAGGGTCCCGAGATCCGGAAATATCTGGAGCAGGCCGTCGACTTCTGGGCGCTTCGAGGGCGAATCCAGCTCGAGACGGCGCTGCTCCGCGCCGATTTCGACGAAGCAGCCGCACGGTGGGACGTCGAGACCGATCAGGGGCACTTCCGCGTCCGCTTCCTCATCACCTCCGTTGGACTGCTCTCACAGATCAATGTTCCGAAATTTCCGGGCATCGATCAATTCGGAGGCAGGATCGTCCACACCGGCGCATGGCCGGATGACCTGGACATCGCGGGCATGCGCCTCGGTGTGATCGGCAACGGCTCGACCGGTGTGCAGTTCATGACCGAGGCCGCGAAGACCGTCGAGCACCTGACGTCCTTCCAGCGCACGCCGCAGTACACGGTCCCCGCAGGCAACCGTGAGTGGACCGACGCCGAGCTGCAGCACTTCAAGGACACGATCGAAGACCGATGGGAGGAGTTCAAGACCTCGAAGATCGGGTTCGGCGTCGACGAGACCACGCGGCTCATGTCGGACGTGACGGCTGAGGAGCGTGAAGCCATCTTCGAGTGGGCCTGGCAGAAGGGTGGCAACTACACGTTCGCCACCGAGACCTTCGCCGACGTGACCGCAAACCATGAGTCGAACCAGCATGCGGCGGACTTCATCCGCGGCAAGATCAGGCAGATCGTCAATGACCCGGAGACGGCCCGCAAGCTCATTCCGTCGGAGATCTATGCTCGCCGGCCCATCTGCGATTCCGGTTATTACGAGATGTTCAATCGGTCGAACGTCGAGCTGGTGAGCACACGCGAGAACCCAATCAAGGAGTTCGTTGCCGAGGGCATCGTCACTGACGATGGCGCCCTCCACAAGATCGACGTACTCGTGATGGCGACCGGTTTCGATGCCGTCGAGGGCAGCTACCGTGCCTTCGACATACACGGCCGCGGCGGCGAGACTCTCAAGGAGCACTGGGGTGACGCGCCCAGGAGTCATCTCGGGATCGCGGTCAGCGGGTTTCCGAACATGTTCATGATCCTCGGCCCGAACGGTCCCTTCGTGAACAATCCAACGGCCATCGGCGTGCAGGCAAAGTGGATCACCAAGGCGATCGCGGCTGTCGTGGAGACGCCCGATGGTTCGATCGAGCTGCGCCCAGAGGCAGAGGAAGCGTGGCTCGATGAGTGTCTCTACGAGCTCGACGGGTCGTTGTTCCTTGAGACCGGATCCTGGATCTTCGGCTCCAACATCCCCGGCAAGCGGAAGCCTCGGACCGCCAACTTCTACGTCGGCGGCCTGGACAAGTACCTCCAGATCTCTGGAGCTGAGGCGGACGGCGGTTTCCCCAGCTACGTCGTTCGCGTCACGTCTGCTGTCTGAAGACCATCCCTCGACTCGCAGGAGCACCACTATGCCGACATTCACGACGACCAACCCTCGAACCGGCGATGCCATCGAGGAGTTCACCTTGATGAGCGATGCCGAGGCCGAGGCGGCGTTGGCCCGAGTCGCCGATGGCTACCGCGCATGGAGCCGCAGGCCGATCGAGGAGCGCGCTGCCTACCTGACCCGGGTGGCCGAGCTGCACCGCGAGCGTCGGGATGAACTGGCCAGGACCATGGCGGCCGAGATGGGCAAGCCGGTGGCACAAGCGGCCGGCGAGATCGAGCTATCCGCGTCGATCTTCGACTACTACGCCAAGGAGGGGGCGAGCCTTCTGGCTGATGAAGAGCTAGAGGTGCCCGGTGGGCGGGCGATCGTGCGCACGAGTCCCACGGGCCCGGTGCTCGGCATCATGCCGTGGAACTTCCCGCTCTACCAAGTGGCTCGCTTCGTCGCCCCCAACCTCATCCTGGGCAACACGATCCTTCTCAAGCACGCCCGCGCCTGCACGCGCACCTCCATCCTCATCGAGTCGATCCTCCGCGACGCCGATGTCCCGGATGGCGTCTACGAGAACCTCATCATCTCGGGCGGCCAGACGGGTGCGCTGATCGCGGATCCGCGCCTGCACGGCGTGTCTTTGACCGGATCGGAGGAAGCGGGGCGCACGGTCGCGGCACAGGCCGGCCAGCACCTCAAGAAGTGCGTCCTCGAGCTCGGCGGCTCAGACCCATTCATCGTCTTGCCAGATGCGGATCTGGAGGAGGCCCTGACCTTTGCCGAGAACGGCAGGTTCGGCAACGCTGGCCAGTCCTGCACCTCCTCCAAACGAATGATCATTCACGCTGACATCTGGGACGAGTTCCTCGACTCCTTTGTCGCGAGAGCCAAGGCCTGGACCGTTGGGGACCCTCTCGACGAAGCCACGAAGCTGGGCCCGATGGCGTCGGTGTCCGGTCGACAGGAGATCGTCGAGCAGGTGGACGACGCCCTGTCGAAGGGCGCGACACTGCACCTGGGCGGTGCCGTTCCGGATCGGCCGGGCGCCTACTATCCGGCGACGGTCATCTCGGGCGTCACACCCGACATGCGCGCCTATGCAGAGGAGCTCTTCGGGCCGGTCGCGGTCCTGTACCGCGTGGAGTCTGTCGAAGAGGCGCTCAAGCTCGCCAACGACTCACGTTTCGGGCTGTCATCGGCGGTCTTCACGCAAGACGCTGACGTCGCAGCAGACGTGGCTGACCGCCTTGAGGTCGGGATGGTGGGCCTGAACATGTTGGTCCGCAGCCAGGCCAATCTGCCGTTCGGTGGCGTGAAGGCGTCGGGCATCGGTCGCGAGCTCGGGTCACTCGGACTCAACGAGTTCGCCAACAAGAAGCTCCTCCGGATCGCCTGAGCCGATCCGTTTCCCCCACCGAAGGAGAGTTCATTGCGTCTCGTCAGCTACGGCAGCAAGGCATCGTGGTCAGCCGGCATCGTCCTCGAGGACGACGTCATCGACTTGAATGAGGCACTGTCTGCCACCGGCGATTTCCACGGTCAGTCGTTCGGGTCGGTCCGGGAGTTCCTGGAGGCGGCAGGTGGTCGGCTCGAGGACGTGGCAACCGCCATCGATCGGGCCGCAATCCACTCCACGCTTCCGGTGGTCGGGTCGGTCTCGTCGGTTCGCCTGGGTCCGCCGGTCCCTGACCCCAGCAAAGTCCTGTGCATCGGTCTGAACTATGCCGACCACGTGGGAGAGACGGGGCGGCAGCTTCCGTCCCATCCAGATGTGTTCTCCAAGTTCGACACCAGTCTGATCGGACCGACAGACGTGATCGCCGGGACCGACATCACAGAGAACCTCGACTTCGAGGGGGAGCTGGCGATCGTCATCGGGCGGGTATGCAGTCGCGTGGATGAGTCCGAAGCACTGGGCTACGTGGCCGGCCTGACTGTCCTCAACGACATCACCGCTAGAGATCTGCAACACCGGGGCACCCAGTGGCTCGCGGGGAAGGCCTTGGACGACGCCACACCGTGCGGTCCTTTCCTGGTGACCCTCGATGAGGTCGGAGATCCGCAGACGCTCGACATCCGCACCACCGTCAATGGCGTGGAGGTGCAGAGCTCCAACACCAAGAACATGATCTTCTCGGTCGCCAACGTCGTTGCGTACGTCAGCCAGTTCCTGACGCTGCGCCCGGGGGACATCATCGCCACTGGGACACCTGAGGGCATCGGCGCGAAGCGGCAGCCTCCCCAGTGGCTGCAGGTTGGGGACGTCGTGACGGTCGAGCTCGAGCGCGTCGGAGTTCTCACGAACAGGGTTGGCTGATCGCGGTGGCCTGGGAGCGCGAGATCAGCATCGGACTCGCGCTGGCGTCGACGCGCGATCAAGCCGAAGTCGACGAGACCTCCGAGTCGCCGACTCTGGTGGAGGTGTTTCGCCGGCGCCGGCGAGCTCGCTCCGCACGTCTCCGTCGGCACCGCGCCTCACGAACGTAAGCACGGAGCGGATGTAGGGTTGATTCCACCTACCGACCCTTGCGGGAATTCATGGACCACCCGCCGACCGCTGACGGACAACATGCCATCTGATGAGAGGTTCGCTGCGCGCGACGCGCTCGAAGAACATTTGAGCACGTTCGACTGGTCTTCCCAGTCGCCCACCAAGGTTCGGATCCTCGAGGCCTTCCTCAAGCTGACGACTGCCCACGGTTTCGATGCTGTCTCGATGCGGATGATCGCGAAGATGGTCAACATCAAGCCGCCCAGCATCTACAGCCACTACGAGGACGGGAAGGATGAGATCGTCAGGGAGGCGCTGCGCTGGTACTTCTACCAGTTCGGGTGCGCGCTGTTCGAAGCGGTGGACGAGGCCGAGGATGCGGATCAGTTCTGGGATGCGATGGTTCGTGTCCACTTCACCCGTCAGGTCACGTTGCCCGAGAGCAATTTGTGGGACCTGCTCGTCGCGACCGACCGTATGGTGGGGATCCTTCCAGCACCCGTCAGGGCCGAGGTCTACGTCTGGATCGACCTCTATGAAGACATGTATGGCACGACCGCCCGTGATCTTGGATTCTCTGACTCGGGCAATGCCGTCAAGGTGGTGATTGCTCTGCTGGAGAGCGCCACCCGATGGGCGGACTGGGACGGCACCGAAGCGAACCTGACCAAGCAGGCGGAGTGGTCGATTGCGCTGTCCCGCTCGATCCTGCGCGACCAGTCCGGCTAACCCGTGACGAGCTGCCCCCGCTGAGCTGCGCCTGCGGCAATTGCGGTGCCGATCACCAGTGTCGGAGGCTCCATCAAGCTACCCATGATGGCGTCCTGCACACGACGTATTGTGCTTCCCTTGGCGTGGTTGTCCAGCGCATCTTGGGAGGCCCACTGCTCGACGAAGAACAAGGCGGCACCTGCCTGGTACAGGGCGTACAGCTCACACCTCACTTCATCGTGAACCGCCGGGATCGAATAGACCAGGGCCGCTCGTACTTCAGCGAGATGATCGGGCTTGGGGACGATCGTGGCGACAACGACGACAGACATCGGGCTCCAGGGGTTTGTTGATGGGTGACCCGACAGAGGAAGCCGGGTCACCCATTCGACTAGCGGTGTATGTGCGCGAGTTCTTTGCGGAAGTACTCCAGCGACGCGCGGATCTCACCTCGAGGGTCAGGCGACATGTCGATCTCCGCGATTCCCCAGCCGTGCCAGTCGGTATCGCGCAGGGCGTTCGTCCATGCCGTCCAGTCGACAACTCCACCACCAAGGATCTTGAAGTAGGTGAGCATCGTGTCGTGGCGGATCATGTACGGACCGGTCAGCGAGTGCGGCGCAAGAGTGCCGGTGCAGTCCTTCCAGTGCAGGACCGGAGCACGGTCAGCGTGCCGTCGAAGGATCTCCACAGGGTCGCCGCCGTCGAGTGCGACGTGTCCGGCGTCGACGCACAGGAGCACGGTCTCGGGGTCCGTCAAGGACATGAACTGATCGACGTCATCCGTGCGTGAGCACAGAGAGTATGCATCGGTGTGGATCGCGAGACGTACGCCCTCTCGGCCGACGAGTTCGCCCATCCGGTTGAAGTGCTCTGCCGACCGCTTCATCAGCTGCTCGTCGATCGGGCCGTCGAACGCGGCCCGGGAGGCCTCGACGCCGATGGTGTCAGGGAACCCCCCGCGCGGGGGAGTGCCGGTCACGATGGTGTCGCACCCGAGTGACTTCACCAACGCGGCGTGCCTCGCCATGTCTTCGTCTGCGGTGCGCTGGGCGGCCGCTGCGGCGTCGGCGTCGGGTGCCTCGAGGATGTCGGTGAGCCAACCGCCGAGGGCGATGCTCGACGACAAGGAGAGTCCGCGTGACGCGAGCGCAGCGGCGACACCTTCCGCATCGCCGTAAGCGCGCAGAACGTTCACCCACCCACCCGGCGACGGGCCGAGCTCGATGGCTTCGAGCCCGACCTCTGCGACCTCATCGAGCATCCGGTTGAAGAAGCGCCGCGGGTCGTGGGCGAACTCGGCCTCCCAGTCGACGTAGGCGATGTCGGCGGGCAATCCCCAGTACGCTGGATCGTAGAAAGTGACGAGGTCGGTTCCCCAGCGGATGTTGCTCATCGTGTCCTCCGCTCGACATCGACCCAGTTGCCGGTCTGGGCCGACTCCATGACGGCGCCGATCACCTGCTGCACGTGAGTTGCGTCAGCGAAGTCAGCCGCGGGCACGTCCTCGCCGCGGATCGACCGAACGAAGCGCTGAAAGAGAATGGCGGTGCCATCGACGTATCCGGTGCCCATGCCGCCGACCGGCCACCAGATGTCCTCGTGCTGGTCGCTCAGGACGATCGTTCTCAGGCCTTCTTGATCTGCGGGGTCCGACTTGAGGCTGATCTTGACCTCCTCCCGATGGTTCCAGTCGAACTCGACTGTTCCGAGGGTCGTCTCGAGAACGAAGAACAGGCGGTTCTTTCGGCCGGCCGAATACATGCTGGCTGCGAACGAGCCGATGGCTCCGTTGTCGAACTCCGCGAGCCAGAGAGCAGCATCTTCAAGCAGATCCTGCTCGACACGGTCAGCCTCGGGCGCCCATCCCACATCCGTGCCGGGAGCCTTGCTTCGAGCCAGCGCATTCGTTCGGACCACGTCACCGACGAGGTATTCCGCGAGGTCGATGATGTGCGAACCGGTATCGCCGACGACGCCGGAGCCGCCAGCGCTCTTCTTCGACCGCCAACCCGAGAGCTCAACCCGACCGAGGCGCTGGTCCTGAAGGTAGTGGCCCCGGAACTGTAGAGGCAGGCCCAGAGTGCCGTCGTCCAGGAGGCGCTTGATGAAGGTCACGGCTGGGGTGTGCCGGTAGTTGAACCCCACGTGGGCAACGACTCCGGCCTTCTCGGCAGCCTGGACCATCGCGAAGGCGTCGTCGGTGTCGTTGGTGATGGGCTTCTCAACGATCACATGCTTGCCGGCAGCGATGGCGGCGAGAGCGATCTCAGCGTGTGAGTCGGGTGGGGTGGTGATGTCGACGATGTCGATGTCATCTCGGGTGACGACCTCGCGCCAGTCCGTGCTCCACTTATCCCAACCGAATCGGGCCGCCGAGCTGGCAGCGCGATCCTCATCCGCGTCGACCAGCACGCTCTTGCGCACGGTGCCGCCGATGTCGTTGGCGATCGGTGCCAATGCCCATCCGAGGCTGTGGGCATAACCCATGAATCCGGCGCCGCCGACAATGGCGACTCGCAGCTCTTTCGTCATTTTTCTCCTGTGTCAACGATGAGTCGATCTCGCGATGCGACGTGTCCACGGTTGTGTGGCCACTGATCCTTCATGACGGTAGTGAAGGGCCGCGGATGGTTCTTGTGCTTCTCAGCCCGGTTAGTTGAATGTCCACGCCATCGCCGGTGCCTCGACACTTCGGCACTCAGGTGCAAGTTGAGGGCAGGAACGAACTAGCGGACGTTAGGCAACGATATTACGCTTCGAGGCATGAATCTGATCCTGATGCGAATGACCGGAGGTTGGCTCTGATGGTGGCGCTGCGTGTGGGACTGGTGGGTGCTGGACCGTGGGCCAAGTTGTTTCACGGCCCGATGGTCACTGGAGGCCCCGAGACAGAGCTGGTTGCGGTGTGGGCCAGGAGAGCCGACGCGGCGCAAGAGCTCGCCTCGGACCTCGGATCCAAAGCCGTCGACTCGTACGACGAGCTGCTCGATCAGGTTGACGCCGTGGTCTTCGCGGTGCCGCCAGATGCACAGGCGGACTACGCGATCAAGGCAGCGGAGGCAGGTAAGGCACTACTGCTGGAGAAGCCCCTGGGTCTGAGCCTCAAGCGGGCTGAAGAGGTTGCTGACGCCGTGAACGCCTCCGGCGTGGTCAACCAGATCATGTTCACGAACCGTTACACCGATCACGTTCGTGCATTCTTGGCGGAAGCGTCGTCGAGGACACCGATCGGTGCCATGGCCAACTTCATCAACGGAGCGTGTCTTCCGGGCGGCACATTCGCAACCCCTTGGCGAATCGAGCTCGGTGCAATCCTCGACCTCGGCCCTCACGTCTTCGATCTCCTCGATGCCGCGGTTGGTCCCATCGCCGAGATCAGGGCCGCGGGCGATCCGCGGCGCTGGGTGGCGGTCACCGCCGAGCACGAGAACGGTGCGGTCAGTCAGGCAGGCCTGTCGCTGAACAGCACGGTGCAATCGGACGTGACCGACGTGCGACTCTTCACCGAGCAGGGCGAGCTCAGCACCTCGTTCGTCGCGGCTGACACCGGGCCCAACACGCCCGGGACGATTCGCTCGGAATTCGCGGCCGCCGTTGCGTCCGGCACGCCGCACGAGCTGGATGTCAACCGGGCGCTCTACCTTCAGCGGCTCATTGACCAGGCAGCCCGCTCGTTGACCAACTGAGCTGACTGGTCCGTCGGCAGGTCTTGCCGACGGACCAGTCGCCTCCGAGTCCGGGGCCGCCCTCTACTCAGGCGAGGAGCGTTCCGGCTCGCAACGAGGTGCCGCGAAGATCTGATTGCAGCTCGACGCCCTCCGGGTAGACGATGTGGGCATACTCCACGCCTCGTCCTTGAGTGTCGAAGGCGACGCGGTGAGCGACCATGACCGGTGCTGCGGCCTCGATTCCCAGGTGGGTGGCCTCGCTGGCGGTCGCTTGACGAACGCTCACGCGTTGCTGGCCGCCGACAAGCTCGACACCGCAAACTTGGTGGAGAAGGTTGTAGAGGCCGTCCTTCTCGAGCTGCTCGCGGGTGAGATGGGCATCGTCGGGCAGCGCCAGGTACGTGTAGATCATCACGAGCGGTTGGCCATCGGCGTAGCGAACCCGTTTGACATGAAAGAGCTTGCGGCCCGGCTCGAGATTGAGCTCCTCGGTGATGGGCGACTGGGCGGCGAGCGTCTCGATGAGGAGCACCTTGGTCGAGGGGCTTCGCCCACTGCTCAAAAGGTCACGATGCAAGCTGCTGAGTCCAACGCCGCGGGTGATCCCGGTGCGCAGCGCGAAGGCGCCGACCCCGCGCTGCGAATGCACGACGCCCTCTGCGGACAGGCGCTTCATGGCTTGACGCAGGGTGGGGCGGCTGACGCCGAGTGCCTTGGCCATGTCGTTCTCGGGCGGCAAGGGGACGCCGGGCGGGTAGTGCAGCTCCTGTATGAGCTGTCGCAAGGTTTCTCCGCACTGCCAATGAAGTGCCGTCGCTCCCGATCGAGTCAAGGGGACGTCAGCCAGCCGGGCCAGGAGCTCGGCTTGCGCGTTCAGGGCACTCACCGGGACACAATAACATCTGGGAAGCATGTGCGTACATCTTGACATCTTGTAAAGGTCTGCCTAGTGTCCTGGGTCATACGGCTGGAGCGATGGAGTTCGCCGCAGCATTGGACACCACGTACTGAGGAGCCACTCGTGAATGATCAGGGTCCCCGCACGATCGCTGACTTGCTGGGTTCGGCGCCCCTGAGCAATTGGGGCAAGTGGGGTCCTGACGATGAAGTCGGGAGCCTCAACTACCTCACGCCGTCCGAGGTGCTCCGTGGCGTGGCGAGCGTGGTGAGCGGTGAGGTCTTCACTCTCCAGACTCCGGTAGGCATCCCTGCCGAGGCGGGCGAGCCCGTCTGGCCTGACCGGAGCCGGGCCGTTCGTACCCAGGTTGTCGACGAGTCGTCCTTCGTGCGCGGAGACAAGGAGACTCCGTCCAGCGGGCACCACTGGGCCGACGACAAGATCGAAATGTTCCTTCAAGGCTCGACGCAGTACGACGCGCTGGGGCATGTCTGGTACGACGATCAGATCTGGAACGGGTACTCCGCAGACACCACGATCGGAGGCCTGTCAAAGGCGTCGGTCCTCCCGATCGGGCAGAGGGGCGTTGCAGGCCGTGGAGTGCTGATCGACATGGCGCGGCATCGCGGCAAGGCAGTTCTTGATCGTGGCGAGGCATTCGATCACGAGGATCTGCTGGAGGCCGCGGCGGCTCAAGGCGTCGTCGTCGAGAAGCACGACATCTTGATGATTCGTACGGGGTGGATCGGCTCCTACTACTCGCGCACTCGGGAGGACTTCTACCAAGACTGGACCGAGCCGGGGCTCGTCTACAGCCGGGAGCTTGTGTCGTGGTTCAAGAACCTTGAGATCCCCAACCTCGTCACCGACACGATGGCGAACGAACGTAGTCGCGACCCGGGGACCGAGATCGAGATTCCCCTTCACTCGGCGTTGATGCGAAACCTGGGTATCGCGATGACAGAGCTGTGCCTGCTCGAGGACCTGGCTGACGCGTGCGCGGAGGACAACCGCTGGACGTTCCTCTATACCGCCGCGCCGCTCAAGGTGGCTGGGGCGAGCGGCGCGCCGGTCAACCCTGTCGTGATCCGCTGACATGGATGTCATGGTCGCCGGCCGAGTCTGCATCGACCTCTACCCGCAACAGGTTGGGGTTTCCCTGGCGGACGTGACCTCGTTCAGCAAGTCGATCGGTGGTAGCGCGGCGAACGTCGCTGTAGCCGTCGCCAGGCACGGCCGCGATGTCGCGCTCCTGACGCGCACCGGCGCGGATGCCTTCGGCGCCTACGCAGAGCGAGAGCTCCGCGGGCTCGGAGTCGACACGACCTGGGTCACACCTGTGAACGGGATGAACTCGGTGCTGACGTTCTGCGAGATGTTCCCACCGGATGATTTCCCTCTCCACATCTTCCGCAATCCCACCGCGCCGGACATGTTCCTGACGACTGATGACATCCCACTCGATCTGGTGGCCGACGTGCCTGTCTACTTCGCGACCGCTACGGGGCTGTCACGGGAGCCTTCGCGGTCGGCGCATCATGCGGCCTGGGCGAGCCGAGGCCGGCGGGCCAACACGATCCTCGACCTCGACTACCGGCCGGGCTTCTGGGCCAGCGAGGAGGAGGCCTCGGTCGCCGTGAGCGAGGCGTTGGCGCATGTGACGGTCGCGATCGGCAACCTTGAGGAGTGCCGAGTCGCCGTTGGGGAGACCGAGCCCGACCGCGCGGCGGAGGCGCTGCTTGACCGCGGGGTGGAGATCGCTGTGGTGAAGATGGGGCCGCGGGGGGTGTTGGCCTGGACACGCGAGGAACGAGTCGAGGTCGCGCCGCTCTCGATTGACGTCGTCAACGGACTCGGAGCTGGGGACGCGTTCGGAGGAGCGTTCTGCCACGGCTTGCTCGAAAATTGGAGTCTCGATCGAACGCTCCAGTTCGCCAACGGCGCCGGCGCTCTTGTCGCGACTCAGTTCGAGTGCTCGACGGCGATGCCGACGTCGGCTGCTGTCGAGGAATTTCTTCGTACATCTGGAGTGGCGAGCTGATGTCTGCCGCCATGATCGATGTCGCGCGCCATCCCGCCCCAGTACCGACTCCGCAGGTGCGCCGACGCTTCGACGAGCTGCTGATCTCGCGCTGGCTCGGGGCATCGACCCGGGTGATCGCTGAGCCAACCCGGGTGCACGCGCAACGGTGGCCCTTCCTGGTTCTCTACGTCATGGTTGGTCCGGTCCGAGTGGAGCAGACCTCGACGCCGACCGATCTGCGCGCCGGGGAGATCGTCCTCCTCTCGAACACGGAGGAACTGCGCATCGAGTGCGCCGAGAATGCCGCGCTGCTCCTCGTGAACGTGCCGATCGGAGCGGTCGGGCCGTACGGCCACGCACTGGAGTCAGCGGTCGGCCGCGTGTTCGATACGCGGGAGGGAACCCCCCACCTCGTGGCGCGGATGCTCGACGGTCTTGCCGCCGACCTTGACGTCATCGCGCCGATGCACCCCGGCCAGCTTGCTCGTCACCTGGTCGGCTTCGTCGCTCTGGCGTGCGAGGACGGACACGTCGACGGGCGTTCACGGGATCCGAACATCGGCCGAGCCAAGGAATACATCGAGCTCAACCTCAGGGACTTCGAGCTGGGGCCGAACCAGGTCGCACGATGTCTCAACGTCTCGATCCGTACGCTCCATCGAGCTTTCGAGCGCGAGTCCTTGTCGGTCGCCGGATGGATCAGGTGGCGTCGCCTGGAGCACTGCCGCTCGGAGCTGGCCGATCGGGGATTCGACCACGATTCCGTTAGCGTCATAGGTGCGCGATGGGGATTCTGGGATGCGGCGCACTTCAGCAAGCTGTTCAAGACCCAGTACGCGGCATCCCCTCGGGCCTACCGTGCGCAGAGCGCACGCCAGGACATCGCCAACGCTGCTTCCGCCTGACATCAGCACAGGTTGTGGTGCGGCGTGCAGGTGCAAATTGTGGGCCTTGACGGACAAGCATCCGTATCGGTGTTCGTCCTACCGTCGAGTTGGCCGAGCTTTCCGGGCCAGGTTCAGATCATCCATCAAATCGCTGCACGAGCGCGTACGACTTGAAGGGCATCCCTTGGCTTCCACGACGAACTCCGCCGCACCGGTCGACCACCTGCGTGACGAAAACGGGTTCTTCTCCATGGTCGCAGTGGACCAACGGGGATCACTGAGAGCCATGCTCGCGGAGCAGGCAGGTGGACAGGACGTCAGCGATGAGGACCTCGTCCAGTTCAAGGTTGATGTCGCTACAGAGCTGGCGCCTGGTGCCAGTGGTCTGCTGCTTGATCGCGATTTCGGGTTCCGCGCCGCCGCCGCTTCTCTTTGTCCAGTCATCCTTGCTGCTGACGTCTTGACCGCTTCCGTCCCGGGTGGCCCGGTGGACCAAGCGACGATCGATCAAGGCCTGACTCCGGAGATCGCCTACGAGTTCAACGCGCAGGCACTGAAGATGCTCGTGCCGTGGAGCTACGACATTCGATCGGAAGCCGTCGATCTGGCCCACGAGTTCATGGGCGTCGCGAGGGGGATGGGCTTGCCCGGAATCGTGGAAGGTGTGGTCCGACCCCCCGACTTCGCGAGCTGGTCGATTCCACGGCGCAACGAGGCGTTGATTGCGGCTGCCCAGGACCTCGCCGCCACGGCCCCTGACCTGTACAAGGCCGAGGTCGTCTATACCTCCCCTGAGCATCACGAGCTCGCGACGGAGGCTTCGAAGGGAATCACGGAGGCGCTGTCCGTTCCTTGGGTCATTTTGTCGTCCGGAGTGCCGGGCGAGTACTTCGGCGATGCGCTGTCGGCCGCTGTCGCCGGAGGTGCTCAGGGCTTCCTGGCCGGACGCGCACTCTGGGCGGACGCTTGTGGAGCCGCGGATGCAGCGGCATTCCTGCGCACCACGTCGAGCAGTCGACTGGCGACATTGGCCGCTCGTGTTCCCGCAGAGGCGGCGCCACGCACCTGACCGAGTCCGAAATTCCCCAGCACCACCGAGCGATTCTCGGCGGGTAGCAAACACAACAGGATTCACCGAAGCCGACTGTTTCTTTCTGCAACCGCACAAGTTTCTGCATTGGCAACATTTACGCAACCTCTTCCTTACGAACGCACGTTAGGTTAAGGTGTGGCGCAAGTCACCCCGACTGAAAGGCAGCACCCCATGACGAACCGACTCTTCACGAACGACGGGAGCAACCCGCCTCGGGTGACGCCGACACCGGGTTTCGGCGACCGACTCAATGATGGTGCGGCCTCGTGACCACCCCGCTGGTTTCGCTCAACGGCATCCGGAAGTCCTTTGGCGCTGTCGTGTCACTCAAGGGAGTGAGCATCGACGTCATGCCTGGCGAGACGTTCGCGCTCCTGGGGGACAATGCAGCGGGCAAGTCGACGTTGATGAAAGTGCTCACGGGTGTCTACCAGCCGGACGCCGGCACCATCGAATTCGACGGGAAGCCGATCGCGTTCCCCAGTCCGTCGGTCTCCCGGAGCAAGGGGATCGAGATGATCTACCAGGACTTCGCGCTGGCAGACAACCTCGACGTCCGCTCGAACATCTTCTTGGGCCGTGAACCTCGCAAGAATCTCTTGGGGCCGCTGGTCCGGATCGTCGACACCAAGACGATGGAGCGCGAGACGCAAAGAGTGCTCGACACGCTGGACATTCCGATCAACCCGCGGCTCAAGGTTCGCCGACTGTCCGGCGGACAGCGCCAGGCCGTGGCCATCGGACGCGCGCTCGCCTTCGACGCACGACTGGTCATCATGGATGAGCCGACCGCGAACCTGTCCGTCGCGAAGGTCGACAAGCTGATCGAGGTCACCCAGCGCCTGAAGGACCTCGGGATCGCGGTCATCATCATCACTCACCGACTGGATGAGGCGTTCGCCGTGGCCGACCGGTTCGCCGTGATGCGTCAGGGCGAGGTCGTCGGGCGGTTCGCCAACGGCGAGGTCTCGGAGTCGCAGGTCGCCCACCTGATCTCAACCGGTGAGCTCTGCGAGCCCAGTCATCCGTCGAAGGAACGCCGGCTCATCGGCAGCACGTCATCGCCCGCGGCAAAAGCAGCGGCGCAGCCAGTCACGTTTGCAGCACAGGAGGTTCTCGAATCATGAGCAGCACATTGCAGGCGGCGGCCCCGAGCAGGCTCGGCACCGAGGATTCGCTCTCGATCACCACCAAGCTCAGATACTTCACTGGTGACTACGGCATCGGATTGATCTTCACCGTGGTCGTCGTCTATCTGAGCGTCACAGCTCCGAACTTTCTCACGGTCGACAACTTGGTCAACGTGGTTCGGCAGTCCTCGGTGGTTGGACTCGTCGCGCTCGGCATGACCTTCGTCATGATCACGGCCGGCATCGATCTGTCTGTGGGATCGGTCCTCGGGTTGTCCGGTATCGGCATGGCGATGGCAGCGCCCGGGAGTGGTTCGGCGTTCATCGTTCCGATCCTCATAGGTCTCGCTGTGGGGGCGGCGGTCGGCTACATCAGCGCGGCGATGGTCACCTGGGGCGCGATCATGCCGTTCCTCGCCACGCTGGCAATGATGGCAGTCGCGCGCAGCGCCGCACTGGTCCTGACCGACGGCGAGGTGGTGTCGGACGTGAGCGACCCGATCCAATGGTTGGGCAGCGGCTACATCGGGCCGATCCCGGTGCCGGTGTTGCTCTTCTTCGGATTCGCTCTCATTTCCGACTTCGTGCTCTCGCGTACCAAGTTCGGTTACCACGTGTACGCGGTGGGTGGCAGCGAGGAGTCTGCTCGCAAGGTCGGCATCTCCTCACGACGCGTTCTGATCGCCGTCTACATGATCTCGGCACTGTTCGCTGCCATTGCGGGCATGGTTTTGACGGCTCGCCTGGACGGGGCTGCGCCGCTCAACGGCACGGGATATGAGCTGCAGGCGATCGCTGCAGTGGTCATCGGGGGAACCAGTTTGTTCGGCGGCATCGGCACGATCCGCGGGACCGTGATGGGTGTGCTGCTGTTGGGCGTCGTCCTGAACGGTCTCAATCTGCTCAACGTCTCGTCGTACTACCAGCAGGGAGTGCAGGGACTGATCTTGGTCCTTGCTGTGCTTCTCAACCGCTGGAAGACCCCATGATCGCCGACGGCTTGCCCCTCGGCCAGCAGCACCACACCCCCACCTCGAAGGAGTAACTTCCATGCAGCACTTTGTTAGACGCCGAGTCTTCGGCATCGCGGCGGCCGTCACGGCCGTGGCCCTCACGACAACCGCTTGTGCCAGTGGGTCGGGCAGCGGCGGATCGGACGGCGACTCCTTCACGGTCGGTGTGTCCATGCTCAATCTGCGTGATCCCGATCTTGCGGCGATGAGCGCGGCCATGAAGAAGCAGGCAAAATCGTCCGGCATCAACTTGGTCACTGTGGACGCCAAGGGAGATGTGGCCACAGAGCTGAACCAGGTCGAGGACCTGACAACTCGCAAGGTCGACGCCATCATCATGATGCCGATCGACGGCAAGACGAGTCAGAGTGCCGCCAAGCTCGCCAACAGCGCTGACATCCCGTTGTTCATCCTGAGCACCGCGTTCGAGAAGGGCAGCAGCGTCAAGGAGGCGAGCTACATCGGTGTCGACGACACCGAGGCCGGACGGATCCAGGCTGAGTACGTCAACAAAATGCTGCCGGACGGCGGCAAGCTGATCTACATCGTCGGCACATACGGCGCTTCGTGGACGGATAGGCGCAAAGCCGGCTTCGAGGAGAAGAAGGATGCCAATCTGAAGGTTGCCACGGAGATCCAGGCGAACGGTTCTCGTGACGAGGCGAAGCGGGTCATGGAGGACCTGCTCCGTCGGTACTCGAAGAAGGGCGAGATCTCCGGACTCGTCACGCACAATGACGAGATGGCCCTCGGTGCCGCTTCGGCCATCAAGGAAGCCGGGCGAATGGACGAGTTCAAGGTCATCGTCGGTGTCGATGGCACACCAACCGGTATGAAAGCCATCTCGGACGGCCTGATGACCGCTACCGTCAAACAGAACTCTGCCGAGCAGGGGATCAAGGCCGTTGACGTGGTCAAGTCATTCTTGGACGGCAAGAAGGTTGACGCGGCCTACAACTTGCCCTTCACGTTGGTCACGAAGGACAACGTGGCTGAGTACCTCAAGTAGCTCGTCACGTGGGGTGGGTCGCCTTCGGCCCGCCCCACATGGCGTGCCTTCGGGGATCGCGTCTCTGATTCGTATGCGAGTCAAAGTCATATATGGTTGTACCTTACAAACGTTAGTTAGGGTTCGCGGGAGGTGATCCGATGAGAGCGGAACGGACGATTGAGTCCGATGGACCAGTGCACGTGGCCGTCGTCGGAGGGGGACCGTCGGGTTGCTACACCGCGGCGGCTCTGCGCAAGGTGCTTCCCGGCGTCCAGATCAGTGTCTTCGACTCGCGCCCTGCGCCCTTCGGACTGATCCGATATGGCGTCGCCCCAGACCACCAGGGGATGAAGAACGTGGCGCGGCAGTTCGAACGCCTCTTCGCGTCCGGTGGCACGGAGTTCTTCGGAGGCGTGACGGTGGGCGCAGACCTCTCTCTGGAGGAGCTCACCGACAACTACCACGTCGTCGTGATGGCAACGGGGCTCGCGCAGGACCGACCTCTGGGCATCCCGGTCGACCCCTACGCGGCGCTCTTCGGTGCCGGAGAAGTCATGCGATACCTCAACTCAGACCCTGACGAGCGCCTGCGTGCCTGGTCCGACGATCCCTCGCGCCGACTGGGCCAGGATGTCCTCATCATCGGTGCGGGCAACGTCGCCCTGGACGTCGCTCGGCTCCTCGCCAAGACCGACGAGGAGTTGATCGGTTCCGACATCGACGACACGGCGCGAGCGTCCCTCGAGATCCCGCGCATTGAATCGATCCGAATCCTGGGAAGAGGCCCCCGTGAGAAGGCGCGCTGGGACGCCGTGATGCTCACCGAGTTGTGCGCGCTGCCTTCCACGGAGGTGTGGATCGACGGAGAGCGGGTAACTGCGAGCGATCAAGAGACCCCGACCACGATCGAGATCGAGTTCACTCGAACGCCCTTGCGGGTTGATCATGTGGACGAGCGGAGTGTGCTCGTGGCTGCCGACTCGGCGGGATCCGGAGCCGAGCACGTCTATGTCGTCGACAGCATCGTCACCGCCACGGGGTTCGTGGCAGCCGATCCGCAGGGGCCCCATACGTCCTTCGACGGTTCGCTCCCTGTCGTCCGCATCGGCGGATGCTCGTCCGGTGTCCTCGGGAATTTGGCCGAGAATCGCGCGCTGGCGAAAGCTGCAGCGGCCGAAGTGGTGACCCTTGTCGACCAGAAGACGCGGCGTGCAGGTGCCGATGGAATCCGTCCTCTGATGGACGCGGCCGTCTTGTCATACGACGACTGGCTCGCCGTCGATGCCGAGGAAGTTCGCCGGGCCGGCCCGGGCCGGTGTCGGCAGAAGATTTCGTCGCTTCCGGAGATGCATGTCGTCGTGGACGCGCACCGCCGAGCGGCACATTCCCGCGCCGGTTCGGATGCGACCAGGCAGCAACTGAGCTTGTGAGAGAGGAGATGGATATGACAGAGGTGAACGTCCTTTTCGGGACGGAGTCGGGAAATGCCGAGATGGTCGCCGACGAGATCGCCGAGGTGATGACCACCGCTGGGCTAGGCGCTGTGGTGACCGAGCTGACGGATGTTGACATTCCGGATCTCGGTTCTGGAGACGTAGTGGTTCTGATCTCCTCGACGTACGGCGAAGGCGGCCTGTCCGCATCGGCCGAGCCATTCTATGAAGCACTCGCCGACGATCGCCCCGCGCTGGACGGGCTCCGCTTCGCAGCATTCGGTCTGGGAGACAGCTCGTATGAGAACTACAACCGCGCCATCGACACGTTGAGTGCGCTGTTGGTCGAGCTGGGCGCGGAACAGATCGGGATGACCGGGCGCCATGACGCCACGAGCGGGACGTCTCCAGTTGACGTCGCGGTCGATTGGGCGAACGAGCTTGTCGCCGACCTCCAGCCGTCAATCAACGTCTGACCCAGAAGGAGCACCATGTCGTCCACGGCTTACACGAGCAAAGAGCTGTTCCCTTGGAACAGCGAGGAGTTCCGCACCAACCCTTATCCTTGGTATGCGCGAGCGAGGGATTTGGCGCCGGTTCACCAGACCGACGAACACAGCTTTGTGGTCACGGGATACTCGGACGCGATGCACTTTGCCAAGCTGCCCATCATGAGCATCCGTGAGGCCGACTGGGTCAGCCCGGGCCCATGGGCGGCGTTCGAGAACACCGTCCTCTCGCAGGACCCGCCGATACACACCGCCAAGCGGCGGCTGTTCTCGCGTTGGTTCACTCCAAAGCTGATGAAGCAATGGGTCGAGCTGACCCGTGAGTCGACTCTGAGCGTGCTCGACGCCTACTCGCCGGGTGACACCATCGACGCGCATTTCGACCTGGGTGTGGTCCCGACCCATTTCACGATGTCACACGTCCTGGACCTGCCGTTCGGAGATGTGGAGCCACTGTTCTGGGCGCTTTGGGACGCGATGCTGATCCAGGCCAGTGACCCTGTGCCGGGCACGCGCGAGAAGTCGATCGCAGGACTCGACTACATGTTCAACACGACGGCTGCCCTGCTCGACGAGAAGTTGGCGAACCCGGGCAACGGTCTGGCCGACGAGCTCATTGCTCTTCATCAGAAGGGCGAGATCTCCTGGCGGGACGTGCTGGAGAATGTCGTGCTCTTCTACATGTCCGGAGCCCCCAATCCCGCCTACCTGATCGGGTCGGCCTTCGAGGTCTTCGCCGAGCACCCGTACGTCATGACGGACTTCCGTGACAAGCCAGAATATCGGGACCGGATCATCAACGAGGTCGCTCGTCTCAACCCGGTCGAGCTCATCATCACCCGTTTCCCCACCGAGGACGTGGAGATCAGCGGCGTCCACATCCCGGCCGGGTCGCGCGTGCAATTCCCGATCGGCGCGGCCAACCGGGATCCCGCCGTGTTCTCCAACCCCGACGAGTTTGACTATGACCGGCCGATTGACGCCAGTCGAAATCTGACGTTCGGCCTTGGGACGCACGCGTGCGCTGGGCAACTGATCTCCCGGTCCGAGACCGAGATGATCCTGTCGATCGTGGCCGAGCGGTACTCGTCGGTGTCGCTTGCCGGCACTCCGAAGCAGGTCCGCACGGATCGGCTGGCCGCATATGAGTCCCTTCCTGTGTCCCTGTCGTAAGCACGCGGAGGTGCCCGAATGGCAAGGAAACAAGGCGAGCGGGGAAGGCGTCCGACGCTTGACGACGTCGCTGCGCTTGCCAACGTCGGGCGCGGCACAGCCTCTCGAGTGCTGAACGGATCACCACAGGTTTCGGAGTCCACGAAAGAAGCCGTGCTGGCTGCCGTCAAGTCTCTGAGCTACATGCCCAATCAGGCTGCTCGGTCCCTGGTCGCGGGACGAACGGGGGCGGTGGCCCTCGTCATTTCGGAGTCTGAGGAGCGCATCTTCAACGAGCCGTTCTTCGGCGCTGTGGTGAAAGGAATCTCCGAGGGTCTCAGCCAGGCGTCTCGACACCTTGTGCTGCACTTGGCGCCGGCCAGAACTCGAACGGCGAACATCCTCGACTTCCTCGGCAGCAACCAGGTGGATGGCGTGCTGACCATGTCGCTGCGAGAAGGTGACGACCTCCCGACGGCCGTGGCAGAACGTGGAGTCCCGGTCGTGGGAGGCGGTCGGTCGTCAGCCTCACTCGACGGGTCATGGGTCGATGTCGACAACCGCGCGGGCGGTCGTTTGGCAGCGAGCCACCTGATCGACCGCGGGCGCGGAGTCATCGCTTCAATCACAGGACCGCGCGACATGCGGTCCGGCCGGGAGCGTTTGGCCGGATTCGTTGAGGTGCTGGAGGCGTCTTCGATCCGGCCGGACCAGTCCTTGATCGTGGAGGGTGACTTCACCGAAGGCTCGGGCTATCGAGGTATGCTCGCCCTGCTGGACCGCCGGCCTGACACCGTCGCGGTGTTCGCAGCGAGCGACATGATGGCCCTTGGCGCGATCAGGGCGATTCGCGAGAGTGAGCGCACAGTTGGGGGCGACATTGCTGTTGTGGGCTTCGACGACTCACGTGAGGCAGCCACAGCCGTTCCTCGGCTGACGACCATTCGCCAGCCCGCTCGAGACATGGGGTGGTGCATGGCCAGCTCGATCATCCGCCTCATCGACGAGCCGGGCATTCCACCGATTCAGATCGTTCTGCCCGTAGAACTTGTCGTGCGAGATACCTCGTGACCGCGTGCATCGGCTGTCCAGCAGTCGTGGAGGCTCGCGCCCATCCCCGAGGGCCGAAAGTTCAACTAGTGATCGCAGGATGCTCCTCGGCATAGGGCCGCAGCAGGGTGCTGAGCCCAAGGACCACATGCTCGCGCAGGTCTTCGTCAGGAACGTCGGAGAAGTCTTGCAGCACGGCGCCCAGGGCGCCGAAGATCGCCAGCATGGCGGTGATCTGTGCAGCGGGATCGACACGACCGGCGGTCAGCGCCGCAGGCAGGAAGGCGCCGGCTCGGACGAGGGGTGCCATCGCCTCCTCTTCCATGAGTCTGGGCAGGTCGAGCCGAAGGATGCCTGCCAAGCGTCGTCGACGCACGAGCAGATCGACGTACTCGGCAACGACCACTGACTGCGCTTCGGATGGTTCCAGATCTGCGATGCGGCTGCGGATGGCGTTGTAATCGTCCACGACTGGGGACATCAGCTCCCCGAGGATGTCGACCTTGGTCTTGAAGTGGTAGAGCACTGTGCCCTTCGAGCAACCGGCGGCTGAGGCAATGTCGCTCAACGCCACGGCGTCGTAGCCCCGAGCGGTGAACAAAGACGCGGCGGCGTCCAGCACCAGCTGACGGGTCTCGCGCCCTACGCGGTATGTCGGCATGCCGAAAATATAGGTCAACGCGAGAAATCTGACCGCCGGTCAAAATTATTTAGCCAAATTGTTGCGCCGGTCACACTGGACGGGGCAGGATCGACTCGACACTGGATTAAAACGATTCAAGGAGTTCGTATGTCTGCTCGGCCCCGCCGCCAGATTCGCCGTGTTGCTGTGCTGGGCGCCGTCGCAGCGGTGGTGGTTGGCGTAGTCGGCTCAGCCGTGCCGGTCTATGCGGGCGGCCAGAATTTCGCGGGTACGGCGGTGTCCACGGGTCTGACGATGACGACCCAGACGGCCAAGGGGTTCAGTCATCCAGACGACAGCTATCGACCCAAGACGCGTTGGTGGTGGACGTGCGGAGAGATCACCGCTGGCGAGATCAAGAAGGAGATGGCCTCGATCGCCGCTGCCGGGTTCGGGGGCGTGGAGATCCTCTGCATGTTCGCGGCGGATCCCGCGACGCAAGGCTGGGGATCGGCGGCGATGCAAGATCGCATGCAGGTCGCGCTGGACACCGGCAAGAGGCTCGGTCTCGATGTCGATTTCACGGTCGGACCGGCCTGGCCACTCGCAGTGCCTGGTGTCACGCCGGACAGTCCCGATGCAGCGCAGGAGCTCGCGGTCGGGACCGCAACGGTTGCCGGCGGCAAGGCGTACACGGGAGCGGCTCCGGCGGCTCCCGAAGCGGCATCTGGCGTCACCAAGCAGACGCTGGTGGCTGCGCAGGCGGTGAAGTGCGCGAGCACTTGCAAAGCAGGATCCGGCTCGATCGCCCTCAAGGATTCATCGGTCGACCTGACCGCCGACGCCGCCGACGGGTCGATCAGCTGGACTGCCCCGGAGGGTGGCGAGTGGCAGGTCTTCGGTTTCTGGCGCCGCGGCACCGGACAGGCCACGGTCGTCGGCGCCGACGGGGCATCTGGGAAGCCGGCGTACGTGGTCGACCACTTCGCGAAGTCAGGAGCCGACGCGGCGATCGACTTCTGGCAGAAGTCGGTGCTGACATCGCAAATGAAGGCGTCGTTGCGGAAAGCCGGTGGAGACCTGTTCGAGGACTCCCTCGAGCTCGACTCGGCCCTGCACTGGACGCCCGACTTCCTCGCTGAGTTCAAGCACCGCCGCGGGTATGATCTTCGCCCATTCCTGCCGGTGCTCACGATCGATCGCCTGCACCGCCAGTACAGCCCGGTGTCTGTCGAGGACCTCGCGGACTACGTCTTCAGTGCCAACACAGATCGACGAGTGCGAGAGGACTACTACCAGACCCTCACCGACCTCTACGTGGCGAATCACGTCGAGCCACTGAAGCGATTCGCCCACCAGCTGGGCTTGCAGTACCGCGCACAGCCGTACGCCGAGACGACCGAGATCGGCCAGGTCGGTCTGGCGATCGACGTGCCGGAGACGGAAGGCCTCGTCACCTCACTCAGTGCCGCCTCCACCGAACGGCTGCAGCAGTACCGGATCCAAGCGGGAGCCGCCCACCTCGGCCACAAGCCGATCTACTCCACCGAGTGCTGCGCCGTCCTGGGCGGAGCCTACGGACAGACCTGGGAGGACCTGCTGGGTCGCTTCTCTGCCAGCTTCGTGGGCGGTGTCAACCAGGTGGTGCTCCACGGCTTCGCCTACGAGAACGGTCTCGGGATGGGTGCTTGGCCCGGCTTCTCGCCGTTCACGCTCGGCGGCGGAAACGGGTTCTCCGAGGCATTCGGCCCACGCCAGGCAACCTGGGCGGACACCCCGCAGATCACAGATTGGCTGAGCCGCATGCAGTATGTGCTGCGCCAAGGACGTCCACGTGTCGATGTCGCGATCTATCGCCAGAGCATGGATCGCAGCTTGTCCGACGCGATCTTCAAGGACCCGAATCTGTCCCGTGCCGGCTACAGCTCCGACTATGTCTCATCCTCGCTGATCGACCTGCCCACGAGCGTGGTGAAGGATCGTCGGCTGGACCCGTCCGGGCCTGGCTACCGAGCGCTGGTGCTCGACAACCAGCGTGCGATCTCGGTGAACGCCGCTCGACGGGTGTTGTCGTTCGCCAAGGCCGGCCTGCCGGTGGTCGTGGTCGGCGACGCCCCGTCCCGTACGTCCGGCGCGCTCGAAAGGGGGGTCTCCGATCGCGAAGTCACCCGGCTCATGGACTCGGTGCTCACGCAACGTTCGGTGCGTACGGTGGGCGACGAGTCGAAGGTGCCGGCGATGCTGGCCAAGCTTGGCGCACGTCCCGCGCTGGAGTCTGCGGAGCCCACCGGCCTGCTCTCGACGCGGCGAAGCACGAGGGATGGCGACGTTTACGTCATCTACAACCCCAGTGACGACGAGGTCTCCACCGACGTGGCACTCGAAGGCGATGGCAGTCCTGCAGAGCTGAACCCCTGGACCGGCGACATCGCCGCCATCGGTGAATGGAACAGGCGCGCGGGACGCACGATCGTGTCCATCGCCGTTGCTCCACATCAGACCCGTGTCATCGGAGTAGGGAACTTCGCCCACGCTCCGGTCAACCACGCCCTGAGCTCGGAGGCGGAGGTCGCCGTCGACGGTGGTCGATTGGTAATTCGTTCGAATGCCAGCGGTACGTTCCGTACGGTTCTCAGCACGGGGAGAACGGTGAAGACCGTGCTACCCAAGGTCCCGGCGGCGCGGACACTGGATCGGTGGCACCTTGCTGTCAGCGACTGGCACCGCGGCGCCGACGGGGCGCTGGAGAAGACCGATCACGAACTGGAAGTCAGCAGGCTCGAGCCGTGGTCGCAGATCCCAGAGCTCCAGGACGTCTCGGGTGTGGGCACCTACACCACGACGATGCACGCGCCTCAAGGCTGGACGGGCGGACGACACGCTCGACTCTCGCTGGGCGACGTGTTCGACACGTTCCGGGTCAAGGTCAACGGCGAGCCGATACCCGCGGTTGACCAGGTCACGGGGTCGGTCGACATCTCGCGTTACCTCAAGGGCGGAAGCAACACGATCGAGGTGCGGGTTGCGACGACGCTGCGCAATCGGCTGCGCGTGACGCCCGGGTTCCCCGGGCAGGCGTCAGAAGCACGCCAGGACTACGGGCTGATCGGGCCCGTCACGGTGACGCCGTATGGCCAGGCCGCCCTTCGCTGATGTGGCCGGCAGTCCCTCACCTCATGTCATGACAAACCATTGACAGAGTGATGGGCGTCACTTATATTGGTCAGACCTTCGGACCTCAGACGAAAGGGTGACCTATGGAACTGCACAGCCGGTTGTCAGATCGTGTGGCGGCGCTGCTCCGAGCCAGGATCGCTGACTCCTACGAGCCCGGCGAAAAACTCCCGCCGGAGACGGTTCTCGCTGAGGAGCTCAACGTCAGCCGAGCCAGCATGCGTGAGGCCCTGAAGCAGCTCTACGCCGAAGGGCTCGTCGACCGCCGGTGGGGTGCGGGGACGTTCGTGCGCGAACGCGGCGAGCCGGTGACGTTCGACCTGTCACACGTCTCCACCACCCGCGAGGTGATCCGGTCCGCCGGGCACGAGCCGACCTTGAGCTACGCCGACATCACGTTGGGCGGGGCGGACGAGGCCGTCAGGGAGTCACTGGGACTCGACTCCGCGACGCAGGTCTGGCGGGTCGAGCGTGTGTTCGCCATCGACGGCGCACCTGCCGTGTTGATCGTCGACCACCTGGCACCTGTGATCAACGGAGTCGAGATCGACCCGACGCCGTTGAAGGACGTCAACCTCGACATGATGACGTTCCTGCGGCGCGAGGCCGGAACCTACATCGCGAGCTCTGAAGGCGTGATCGACGCCGTCGCGGCGTCCGAGCTGGTGGCTGAGCGACTCGGACTGGCTGAAGGCGCGCCGGTGCTGCACCAGACGCTCATGAACATCGGGCCGGACGAGGAGCAGCTGGTGACGTCCGAGTCGTACCACCGAAGCGACATCGCTTCCTTCAGACTGCTGCGTCACAACAAAGCATGATCACGATGTCCGAGTCCTCCCGAAACGTTCGCCGGTCAAGAGCCGCATCGTCGGCGTCCGAGCTCGGCGAGAAGGTCGACACCGCCACCCTGCTGGAGGTGCGCGACCTGCATGTCGAGTTCTCCACCCGTTCGGGCGTCGCCAAAGCGCTCAACGGCGTGAGCTGGGGTGTGGCCCGCGGCCAGACCCTGGCCATCCTCGGCGAGTCCGGGTCGGGCAAGAGCGTGACGGCTCAAGCGATCATGGGCATCCTCGACACCCCGCCGGCGCGCGTGACCGGTGGGCAGGTCCTCTTCGATGGCCGCGATCTGCTCAGCCTGAGCGACGACGAGCGGAGGGCGGTGCGCGGTTCGGGTGTCGCGATGATCTTCCAGGACGCCTTGTCAGCGCTCAACCCGGTGTTCCCGGTCGGCTGGCAGATCACCGAGGCGCTCCGCGTCAGGCAGGGGATGTCACGCAAGGACTCGCGGATCAAGGCTGTCGAGCTCCTCGATCGCGTACGGATCCCGGCCGCATCCGCGCGCGTCGACGACTACCCACACCAGTTTTCCGGCGGTATGCGGCAGCGGGTGATGATCGCCATGGCCCTCTCGCTCGACCCGCAGGTGCTGATCGCGGACGAGCCCACGACGGCCCTCGACGTCACGGTTCAGGCGCAGATCATGCAGCTGCTGTCGGACCTGCAGCGCGAGTCCGACATGGGCCTGGTCCTCATCACTCACGATCTCGGCGTGGTCGCCCAGGTCGCCGACGACATCGCGGTCATGTACGCGGGGCGAGTCGTCGAGCGGGGCCCAGCGGCTGACCTCTACCGTCGACCGGGCCACCCGTACACCCGCGGCCTTCTGCAGTCGATCCCGTCGCTGGAGGACAAGGGCAAGGCACTTCGTGCGATTCCCGGCCTGCCACCCACACTGACTGACCTGCCCAAGGGGTGTGCGTTCCAACCACGGTGCGGGTACGCGAACCAGGAGCGGTGCGTCACCGAGCAGCCCGTGCTGCAGATCATCGACGCCGGCCGAGAGGCCGCATGCCATCACACGAAGCGGGTGCTCGATGACCAGCTCTGAGGTTCGAACGTCGGCAGAGCCCATCCTCGAGGTGCGGGATGTCGTCAAGCACTACCCCGTGTCGTCCGGCCTACGCCGGAGCGGCAACCGGGTCGTCAAAGCGGTCGACGGAGTGTCGTTCGAGCTGCGTCGCGGCGAGACCCTCGGGCTCGTGGGGGAGTCGGGATGCGGCAAGTCCACCTTGGCCAAGCTCCTGATGCTGCTCGAGGAGCCCATCTCTGGAGCCGCACTGTTCGAGGGTCAGGACATGTTCGCGACGCGGGGCAAGCAGCGCAAGGCGTTGCGCCGTGACGTTCAGCTGATCATGCAGGACCCGTACGGATCGCTCAATCCGCGGATGACTGTGGAGCAGATCGTCGGTGAGCCGTTCGAGATCCACTCCGAGGTCGCCCCACGTGGTGATCGGAAGCGTCGGATCCAGGAGCTGCTCGAGGTGGTCGGGATGAATCCGGAGCACCTGCGTCGCTATCCCAGCCAGTTCTCCGGCGGGCAGCGCCAACGCATCGGGATCGCCCGGGCGCTGGCGCTCAAGCCCAAGCTGATCGTGTGCGACGAACCGGTCTCGGCTCTCGACGTCTCCATCCAGGCCCAGGTCCTCAACCTGCTCAGCAGCCTGCAGCAGGAGCTCGGGCTGTCGTACGTGTTCATCGGTCACGATCTGTCCGTCGTACGGCATCTGGCCGATCGCGTGGCCGTCATGTACCTGGGGCAGGTCGCCGAGCTGGGTGATGAGTCCGAGATCTACGACCGCAGCACCCATCCGTACACGCAGGCGTTGCTGTCCGCCGTGCCTGACCCGTCTCCGGACCGCCGGTCGTCCGCGACGATGATCCAGCTCCACGGCGACGTGCCCAGCCCGATCGATCCGCCGACCGGATGCCGCTTCCACACGCGGTGCTGGCTCCGTCAGCAGATCCGTGACCAGGACGGCGACGCGGCTGTCCTCCGGTGTGAGACCGAGTCGCCCGTCCTCCGCCCGCCGACACCCGTCGGCGCCGACCACTTGACTGCCTGCCACTTCGCTCGGGAAGCAACGCAGGAACCGCTGGCAACATCCCATCCCTGAGCGAACAAGCTCGCAAACGAAAGAAGTCGCCATGACACACACAGATATGTCTCGCAGATCGTTCCTGGTGCTCTCGGCTGCCGCCACGGCAGTCCTGGCCTCGGGCTGCGCCACGAGCTCGGACGGCGGAAGCAGCAGGTCGACGACCATGACGCTGGCGCAGCCGGGCGAGCCCAACTTCGGCGCCGCGATGCAGGCCTTTGCCGGCAACAGCCTGTGGGAGCACCTGGTGTTCGACTACCTCACCGAGCTGGACGAGAATCACGAGCCACAGCCGCTCGTGGCGAAGTCGTGGAAGCAGAGTGACGACCTTCGGACCCTCACCCTCACGCTGCGCGATGACGTCGTGTTCCACTCCGGGCGCCCGCTGACCTCCGCCGACGTGAAGTACTCGCTGGAGCAGGCCGCGATCCCCGAGAACCTCTCCCAGCTGGCCGGCGTGGCCCAGTCGATCGCCTCGATGCGACCGACGGACGATCACGGTCTGGTCATCACGCTCAAGCAGCCCAGCAACCGCCTGTTCGAGCTGTTCGAGATCACGCCGATGGTCGACAAGGAGACGTACAAGCAGGCTGCGGCTGGCAAGCTGGTCGTCGGCACGGGGCCGTTCTCGTGGGTCAACTACCGCGCCGGCAACGCCCTCAAGCTAAAGAAGAACCCGAAGTACTGGGGCGGTGAGTCCGAGCTCACGAGCGTCACGATCCTGATCATCAAGCAGTCGCAGGCGTTGATCGCCTCCGCGAGGTCGGGCCGGACCCAGCTGACCGACGGCCTCACCCCGCTCGACGCCGACACGATCGGCTCGAACGGCAAGCTGCGTGTCGAGTCCGTCGGCGGAGTCCAGTGCTACGTGGTCGGGCTCGACGCCTCGACCAAGCCGTTCAATGACATCAAGGCACGTCAGGCCGTCGCCAAGGCACTCGACCGCGGCCGCATCGCCAAGCAGGTCTACAAGAACTCGGCGAGCCCGACGAACCTGTGGTGGCCCAAGAACACGCCGGGCTGGGACCAGAAGACCAACACGACCTGGACCTACGACCCGGACGCTGCCCGCGCCGAGCTCGACGCGCTCGGGCTGGTCGGGACCAGCATCCCGGTGACGGTCAACAGCAGCGACCTCATCGCGCTCGCGATCTTCGACATCGTCCGCAACAACCTGGAGGCGGCCGGCCTCAAGGTCAAGCCGCAGATCCTCGAGGGCGCCGCCTTCGTCGAGCGCAACGTCGCCGGCAAGCTCGGAACCTGCTTCGTCCACGCGACGGGATTCGGCAGCCTCTCGCCGGTCGCCTGCGCCAGCGCAACGGCGCACCTGAAGCCGGACGGCGGCACGCACTTCACGTCGCCGAAGTACCTGCAGCTGATCGCGGCTGCGGGCGCGGCCGACAAGGACCATGTCGCCGCCGCGAACGCCGCACTGGGGCAGTACCTCGTCGATCAGGCCTTCAACCTGCCTCTCGTCATGTCGCCGCCGCCACTCGTGGTCTCCAAGGAAGTCGAGGGCAACGTCAAGGTCTCGACGGCATTCCACTACCTCGACCCGCAATCCCTCGCCTACCGCTGAGGAGCATCATGACCGCATATCTGTTGCGTCGGGCGCCGGCCGCCCTGCTGACCGTCTGGGCGGCGTCCGTCATCATCTTCGTGCTGATGCGGATGGCACCGGGCAGTCCGGCGACCGTGCTGGCCGGCCCCGACGCGTCGGCGGCGACAGTCGCCTCGATCGAGAAGTCGCTGGGCCTGGATGCCTCACTGCCTGTGCAGTACGTCCATTGGCTCGGAGACCTGGCCACGGGGCGCCTCGGTGACTCGATCATCTATCAGCAGTCGATCGCCTCGCTGATCGGTGAACGGATGGAGAGCACGCTCGAGCTCGCGATCGCTGCGACGGTGCTCATGTGTCTGTTGGGAATCGGCCTCGGGGTGCTCGGCGGCTCGACCCGATCGGGCCGGGTCCGGGCCTTCCTCGACACCACGTTCTCGGTCCTGCTCGCGCTGCCGACGTACGTGACCGCGGTGCTGTTGCTGGTGCTGTTCGGCGTCGTCTGGCCCGACATCCTCCCGGTGAGCGGCGAGACCCTGGCGACCCACAGCCCCGTGGGTGCGTTCCAGAGCCTCGTCCTGCCGGCGATCACGTTGGCCATCCCCCATGGGGCGGTCATCGCTCGGATGCTGCAGAGCAGCATGCGCGAGGCGATGCACGAGGACTATGTCCGTGCCGCCAATGCCAAAGGCCTGACGCACCGCCGCGTGCTCTGGGTCCATGTCCTGCGCAACTCGATGTCGACGGCGATCGTGGTGATCGGGATCCGCTTCGGAGGCCTCTTGGGTGGCGCGGTGCTCGTGGAGGCGTTGTTCGCCCGCAACGGCGTCGGCCAGCTGCTCGTCTCCAGCGTCCAGAGCCGCGACTACTTCGTCGTGCAGGACCTCATCCTGTTCGCGGTCGTCACGGCGATCGTCGTGCAACTGATCTCGGAGATCGTCCTTGCCGTCATCGACCCGCGAGTCCGACTCGTCTAGGAGATCCATGTCCGCCATCGCACAGAATCAGCCGCAGCCCGGGATGTTCACCGAGGCAGCAAGCCGGCTCAGGTCCTCCTGGCTGCTGTCGTCACGCGCCGGCATCGTCAGCTCCGTCATGGTGCTGGTCACCATCGTGGTGGTGGCGGCGGGACCACTCCTCGTTCCGTACGGCTTGGACACGCAAGGACCTGACGCCTTCGCCGGTGCGAGCGGCTCTCACCTGTTGGGCACCGACGAGGTGGGTCGGGATCTGCTGTCGCGACTCACGTATGCCGTGCGGCTCGACATGCTGATCGCTCTCGCCGCGATCCCGATCGGCGGCATGATCGGAACACTGCTGGGCCTGACCGGTGTGCTCTCGCCCCGCCTCGGGCAAATCACCGCCCGCCTGTTCGACGTCATCATCGGGTTCCCGACGCTCGTGCTCGGCATCGCGATCGCCCTCGTCATGACGCCCGGCACCTCTGCGGTGATCGTCGCGATCGCGGTCGTCAACGTACCGATCTTCGGTCGTCTGGCGCGTGGGGGAATGCTGAGTCAGCTGGGTCGTGACTACGTGCTGGCGGCTCGGTCCCTCGGGGCCTCGCGCTGGCGCATCCTGCGTCGGCACGTGCTGCCGAACATCCGCTCGGCCCTGCTCGTGCAGAGTGCCATCGCGATCGCCGATGCGGTGTTCATCGAGGGTGCGCTCAGCATCCTGGGTGTCGGCGTGCAGGCACCCAACGCCTCGCTGGGAAGCATCGTCCAGGCCGGGCTGCCCTACATCGCCGACAGCCCGCTGTACGTGCTCGCCCCGACGTTCGCTCTCGCGTGGGTCATCCTCGGGTTCGCCCTGATGGCCGACACGTTCAACGCACGCATCACCCGGTGACCCCGGGTCCAGGAAAGGAACTCAGCAGGTGACGAATGTCGTCCTGATCCTCGCCGATGACCTCGGCTACTCCGACATCGCGCCCTACGGCGGCGAGATCCGCACGCCCCACCTCGACCGGTTGGCCGCGGGAGGCGCGCGACTGACCCAGTTCTACAACACCGCCCGGTGCAGCCCCTCGCGCGCCTCGCTGCTGACCGGCCTGCACCCGCAGCAGACCGGCATCGGGATCCTCACGAACGACGAGAGCCCGACCGGCTATCCGGGCACCCTGAGCGTCGACTGCCTGACCGCTGCGGAGGTGCTCGGGTCGCACGGGTTCCGTACGTTCCTCAGTGGCAAGTGGCACCTGAGCAACGATATCGATGCCCCGGGGGCAACCTGGCCGACCCGACGCGGCTTCGACCACTTCTTCGGCACGATGATCGGCTGCGGTAGCTACTACGAGCCGAAGACCCTCAAGCGCGACGAGGATGACGCCCAGGACGAGACCAAGGACCCCGACTTCTTCTACACCGACGCGGTCAGCGACGAAGCCGTCGAGTTCATCCGCACGAGCAGCGGCGGCGACCGGCCGTTCTTCCTCTACGCGGCCTTCACCGCCCCGCATTGGCCGTTGCACGCGCCGGAGGAGGACATCCGGGCGTACGACGGGGTGTTCGACGCGGGCTGGGACGTGCTGCGCGAGCAGCGCTTGGAGCGGATGGTGCGCATGGGGATCGTGGACCCCGCCACGACGCTGAGCATCCGCGACCCGACGCAGCCGGCCTGGGCTGACGAGAGCCGCAAGGCGTGGCAGCTGCGACGGATGCAGACGTACGCGGCTCAGGTGGAACGGATGGACACCGGGATCGGCCGGATCGTCGACGAGCTGGAGCGCCAGGGCGTCCTGGACGACACACTGATCATCTTCCTCTCCGACAACGGCGCCTCGAACGAGGACCTCCCGCAAGGGGACCCCGACCGGTTCAGGAGACGGACCGACATCTTGTCCCACGAGACGCGGGACGGCCGTCCCGTGCACATAGGCAACGACCCCGAGGTGGCGCCCGGTGGCGAGGAGACGTACGCGAGCTATGGGCAGGCGTGGGCGAACTTGTCGAACACGCCGTTCCGCTACTACAAGAAGTGGGTCCACGAGGGTGGTATCGCCGCCCCGTTCATCGCGCACTGGCCCGCCGGTGGAGTGCGGGCCAGCAGCATCGTGACTCAACCGTTCCAGCTCGTCGACGTCCTGCCGACCTTGCTGGAGGCCACCGGTACGACATACCCCTCCGACCGGTCGGCGCACTTGTTGACCGGACGCAGCATGCTGCCCACGTGGCAGGGGCACGAGGTGGCCGAGGGCGACCTGTTCTGGGAGCACTGCGGCAATGCCGCGATGCGCCGCGACAGCTGGAAGCTCGTTCGCTCCTATCCCGACGCGTGGGAGCTGTACGACATCGACAACGACCGCACCGAGCTGCACGACCTGGCCGACCAGCACCCCGAGGTCGTCGACCAGCTCGTCGCCGCGTGGCGGAGCTGGGCCGACAGCATCGGGCTGATCCCCTTCGAGACCACGATCGACTTCTATCGGTCGAAGGGAATCCCTGAGCCCCGTGCCACGGCCATGGCTTCAGCCGAGGACTACCTGTGACCCATCGTGCATGCTGTGCTCCGTCCGGCGGCCCGACCCCGGTGGCGCTCAGGGTGCGCGACCAGTCGTTGCCACAGACTCCGGCAGCTCACACGCTCGAGCAGGTCGTGCTTTCCGGCGGCACCTATCGACGAGGCGACCACCACGGCGACGGACACCCGTTGGACGGTGAGCGCCCCGTCCACGACGTGACCGTGCGGCCGTTCAGCGTCGATGCGGTGTCCGTGACGAACGCCCAGTTCGCCACCTTCGTCGACGCGACCGGGTACGTGACGGAAGCCGAGCGCTCGGGATTCAGCGCGGTGTTCCACCTCTACGTCGAGGCACCGGACAGCGACGTCCTGGGCCGGGCCTCCGGCACCCCCTGGTGGGTCACCGTGCGCGGCGCGGACTGGTGTCATCCGGAAGGCTCTGCCTCCGGAATCGGCGACCGTGATGAGCACCCGGTCGTCCATGCCTCCTGGGGTGACGCGTCGGCGTACTGCTCCTGGACGGGACGTCGCCTTCCCACTGAGGCGGAGTGGGAGTTCGCTGCGCGCGGCGGTCTCGAAGGCGCACGCTATCCATGGGGCGACGAGCTCCTCGATGCTGATGGTCGCTGGCAGTGCAACATCTGGCAGGGCGAGTTCCCGCACCGCAATTCCGCCGACGACGGTTTCCACACGACTGCGCCGGTCAGGTCGTATGCACCGAACGGTTTCGGCCTGTGGCAAATGGTCGGCAACGTCTGGGAGTGGTGCGCCGACCGTTTCGACGCCCAGACCTACTCGCTCGAGCCGTCCTCGACCTTGGGGACCGACCGGGTCATAAGGGGCGGGTCCTACCTGTGCCACGACTCCTACTGCAATCGTTACCGCGTCGCGGCCCGGTCCGCGAACACCCCGACCTCGACGTCCGGCAACCTCGGATTCCGGACGGTACGAGATGCGTGAGGACAGGACTCGCCGGCCGACGTCGGTGTTCGGCAGCGGCGACGAGCCGGACCCGCGGTTCAGCTTCGCGAACGAGCGGACCTATCTCGCCTGGATCCGGACGGCGCTGGCCTTCTTGGGAGCCGCCGTGGCACTCGATGTGCTCAAGTTGTCCGTACCGCACTGGCTCAGCATCACGGCGGCCGTGGCCATGGCTGGTCTGAGCGCCTTCGCGTCGATCGCCGCATGGACGCACTGGGCAGCCTCCGAGCACGCCCTCCGGCACTCCGAGCCACTCCCCGGTCCGCGCCTGTCCCTGGTCACGGTGGGCCTCGCCATGGTTGCGGTGGCGATCGTGGTGGGGATCGTATGGCCATGAGTCGCCAGGATCCTGGCCTGCAACCCGAACGTACGGCGCTCGCCTGGCGCCGCACCGAGCTGTCATTGCTGGTCGCCGCGGTGGTGGTGAGCAGGCTCGGCGCAACGAGCCTCGATGGAAGGCTGCTGTGGCTGATGGCAGCGATCCCGATGTCGGTCGTCGTCGTACGTTCCGCCGGGCGATCCCGGAAGCCGGACAAACCGCTGACCGACGGGTGGCCGATCGCGGCCGTCTCGGGAGCCGTGTGTGTGTTGGCGGTGCTCGAGATGTGTGGAGCGATCGCGTCCTGATGAAGTGTTGGGCACCAAGACTCGTGGTGGGCGGCGGCACGTGGTGGTGTTCCTCGCCGCCCACCACGACAAACATGCTGTCAGAAGTCCGGCGACCACGGCGCCGAAATTTTAGAGCAAACCCGGCCATACGTGCCGCTACCAGAGAGGTGCCCGATGCCTGAGATGACCAAGACAGACGAGGGAGTGATCTTCTACGACGTTCGCGGGCCGGTCGGCGGTCCGTCCATCGTCTTCATCGAGGGCCGCAGCGCACACTTGCTGGGCTGGCGCGATGGTTTCTGCCAGGCCTTCATCGACGCGGGGTTCCAAGTGGTCCGTCTCGACAACCGCGATGCGGGTCTGTCGCAACACTACCCCGGCCAGGCGTACGGGCTCCGTGACATGGCAGGCGACGTGCACGAGCTCATCCAACACCTCGGCATCGCGCCGGCCCATGTGGTCGGACAGTCCATGGGCGGGATGGTGGCGCAGCACCTGGTCGTCCGACATCCGGACGACGTGGCAAGCCTGACTCTCCTCTATTCGGCGGCTTCGGCGCGGCATTTCGCTGCATCCGATGGAGGGGTTGATGCTCTCCATCGGTGCCCGCGGGCGTCGACGCGTGATGAGGCGATAAGCATTCACCTCCAGCGGGCTCAGCTCGGTGCTTCGCAGAGATACTCGTTCGATGAGGCGTGGAAGCGAGAGCTCGGTGGGCTGATGTGGGACCGCTGCTATGACCCTGATGGGGTCATTCGGCAGTCCCGAGCCTTGGCCAGTGACCCCGTTGACCTGGATGCACTTGCGAAGGTCTCGGTGCCTTCGCTCGTGATGCACGGCTGCGTAGACAAGGTTATCAGGCACACAGGATCCGTCGAGCTGAGTCAGGTGATACCCGACAGCGAGCTGTGGTTGATAGAAGGGTTGGGGCACGACCTCCCTATGGAGCTGTGGCCGGACATCACTGGGCGCATCTTGGCCAACATCGACCGGGTACGTGGCTCAGGCGAGACCAGGTCGGTCTAGGTGTCGGCCTTGAACACGGCGGGGCTGGGCCTGCCGATCGACCCACAGACCGCGGCTGACTTCGCGCACCTCGAAGGGCTCGACTCCTATGCGGAGGTGTGCGTTGAGCCATCGGCGATGCCGCGGCTCGGTCAATCGATCGAGGCGGGTCACCGAGTGACGGTGCCCTTCGCCCTGACCATTGCCGACGCATCGCCGACGCCCTCACCAGGTGAGCTGACGTTCGCCATCAACTCCGCGTCGGTCCACACCACGCTCGTGTTCGGCGACGTCGCGATGCTCGAATCAGTGGAGACGCTCTTGGACCTGATGAAGATCGCCTCCGAATCGAGTGGGACGAGTGCCCTCGCTGCCTTGATCGCCAATTCTGAGCGATTCGCCGGACGAACTGTCGGCGTCATCATCTCTCGGGGAAAACATCGGGCTCGCCGATCTCATCGGTCGGCGAGCCAACGTCCACGACGCGGCGACCGTCGGGTCGTCAACAGGAAGGAACTGACATGTTCAGACAATTGGGACCAACGGAGATCTTGATCATCCTGGGCGTCGTGCTGCTGCTGTTCGGCGGCAAGAAGCTGCCGGACCTTGCGCGAGGATCAGGCCAGGCACTCCGGATCTTCAAGACCGAGGTCAAGAGTCTGTCCGAGGACGCGGCTGAGCCAGCGACGGACGCGACCGAGGATGTCGTGCCGGCGAAGCAGATCCCGCGCGAGGTTTGAAGCCGATGCCTCGTCGCACACGGAACTCGGCTGATGGCAGCATGCCGCTCGTCGAGCACCTCCGAGAGCTGCGACGAAGGCTGACGATCAGCGCTGCGGCGGTCGCGATTGCGACCATCGCGGGCTGGTTCTTGTTCGACCCGATTTTCACCTTGATCACCGATCCCTACGTCAAGGGGATCGCACCGCTGGTCGAAGGGAAGAACGTCGACGCGCAGATCGTCATCAGCGGTGGTGTGGGTGCGGCCTTCAACGTTCGCATCAAGCTGGCCGTGGCGATCGGGGTGGTCGTCGCCAGTCCGGTGTGGATCAACCAGGCTTGGCGCTTCATCCTGCCGGCGCTGCATCGTCGCGAGAAGCGCTGGGCATACCTGATGACCGCGACGGGCGCGCCCTTGTTCATTGGTGGCGCCTTCATCGGGTACCTAGTGCTGCCGAAGGGCATCGAGGTGCTCATCGGATTCATCCCGGACTCGATCGCGTCCCTCACGTCGCTCGACGACTACCTCAGCTTCGTGCTGCGGACGATGCTGGTCTTCGGGATCGCGGCGGAGATTCCGCTGGTCGTCGTGATGCTCAATCGCCTCGGTCTCGTGAGCCCTCGTCAGCTCGCCTCTGCCCGGCCGTGGACGGTCATCGGAATCTTCGTGTTCGCGGCCATCGCGACGCCCTCGACGGACCCCCTCACGATGCTGATCCTCGCAGCGCCGATGACCGTGCTCTACCTCATCGCGGAGATCATCGCGCGAGTTGTCGATCGCCGTCGAGCGTCCGTCGTAGACGAGGCTCTTGCGGACGACGAGCTGTCCCGCATCGATTGATTGGACTGTCATGTTCGGAATGGGTTGGCCAGAGATGTTCGTCATCGCTGTCGTGGCAATGCTCGTGTTCGGGCCCGACAAGCTGCCAGG
Organism: Aeromicrobium sp. Root236; assembly: GCF_001428805.1. Taxonomy (NCBI): domain Bacteria; kingdom Bacillati; phylum Actinomycetota; class Actinomycetes; order Propionibacteriales; family Nocardioidaceae; genus Aeromicrobium; species Aeromicrobium sp. Root236. Next base: position 2,857,650 of record NZ_LMIS01000001.1, read on the forward strand.
ACTCGCGCAGCAGGCGGGCGGGTTCGTCCGTACCGTCCGAAAGATGGCCGAGAACGCCAAGGCCGAGCTTGGTGCTGAGCTCGGCGGAGTCGATCTCAAGGATCTCGACCCGCGTGAGGTCGTGCGACGAGCGTTCGAGGAGGAACCTGTCGATGCCGACGGCCCGACTGTGACCTACCTCGAGAATTCTGAGGAAGAGGCGAACGACGACCGGCCGACGGTGACCTATCTCGACGGCGATGCCGGTAGGGAGACGGCGTGATCATTGACCCGTCGCATGAGGAGTCTCGCGAGCTGACGATGACGATCCTCATGACGCCGGAGATGGTCAACTTCGCGGGCAACGTTCGTGGTGGCCTGATCTTGAAATACCTCGACCAGGTTGCTTACACCTGTGCGAGTCGATTCACGCGGCCGTACATGGTGACAGCCTCAGTCGACCAGGTCTGCTTTCGCAGCGCGCTGCACAACGGCGATGTCGTCACCTTTCTCGCTTCGGTGAACCACACCGGACGTACGTCGCTCGAAGTCGGGATCCGCGTCGAGGCCGAGGACGTGACCAGTGGTGCGCGACGGCATACGAACAGCTGCTACTTCACGATGGTCGCCGTCGACGGCGGCAGGCCTTGCGCGGTACGGCAGGTGATCCCGGCCGCTCCCGAGCAACTTCGTCGCTGGGCTGACGCCGAGGCACGTAGGGGTCTCAGACGACTGCGCTCGAGGAGGTCCTCCGACTGGAGGATGCCCGGTTCGGTGCCATCTTGGGCTGCGGCTGGGACGCCTTCGAGAGCTGCTGCCACCCCGATCTTCGCTACACGCACGCAAATGGCGTGATGGACACGTTGGACACGTACGCAGCGAAGCTGCGATCCGGCTTCTACGACTATCACTGGATAGAGCACCCGATCGACCACGCTTGGGTTGGTGACGAGTGCGTGCTCGTCTGGGCGCGCATGATGGCGACTCTCCTTGCCGGAGAACATACGAAGACGATCGACAATCGGACCCTTTCGGTGTGGGTCCAGTCCGCTGGCTGTTGATCGGCCAGCAACCGACCGTTGTGTGACGTGAGGGAGATCGGCACGCGCACCCCCGGCGCACCCCGACAGTGAAATCTGTCGCCCGTGAGCCACGAATGCAACTGAAATGACAGGCACAATCTGCACCGCCAGTCACTTGCAGTGAGAATGTCAGGGTCGCATATGGTCCAGCACTCTTGGCTTGGGCGCGCGCCCCCGGCGCGCCCCCAGGGTAAGAATCGATGCAATCAGAGGCATGCATGGGCCTGCAATTGCAGGGAGAAATGAGGCTGCCAACCTCTCGTAATGAAAAGGTCGTCAGTTCGATTCTGACAAGCGGCTCAACGAAAAATTGACCTTGGGAGCTTGGCTCCCGCTCAAGACGATGCAGGCGGACTCACGTGTACGGTCGCCCGGATCAGCTTCGGCACGTCTCGGCGAAGATGAGCTTCTGCGTCGTGTGCGATGTCGTGGGCCGCGTGGAGGTCAAGAGCCCCGTTGACCTCGACGCTGGTCTCGGCGTGCAGCTCGTGACCGATCCAGCGCAGCCGGACCGAGTCGACACCGAGGACTCCCGGAGTGCCGAGCAGTGCCTGCTCGGCATGGTCGACGAGCGCTGGGTCGACACCGTCGAGCAGTCGGCGGAAGACCTCGGTGACAGCGCCCTTGAGGACGACCAGGATGGCCACCGTGATGAGCAGTCCCACGATCGGGTCGGCCAGCGGGAACCCGGCCAGGACGCCGATAGCGCCCAGCGCCACGGCGAGGGACGTGAACCCGTCGGTGCGGGCGTGGAGCCCGTCAGCGACGAGTGCGGCAGACGCGATCTTGCGGCCGACCCGGATGCGATAGACGGCGACGAGCTCATTGCCGGCGAAGCCGATGATGCCGGCAGCGAGCACCACCCACGGGTGGGCGATGTCGCGTGGATCGATCAGTCGATGGATGGACTCATATCCGGCGACGACCGCTGACAGCGCGATCATCAGCACGATGAACAGCCCGGCGATGTCCTCGACGCGGCCGAGGCCGTAGGTGAATCGGCGAGTGGGCGGTCGCCGGACCAGGACGAAGGCGATCCACAACGGCACGGCGGTGAGCGCGTCGGAGAAGTTGTGGATCGTGTCGGCCAGCAACGCCACGGAGCCGGTCAGGATGACGATCACCAGCTGCGCGATCGCGGTGGCCAGCAGCACCAAGAGGCTGATCTTCAGCGCCCGTATGCCCTCTGTGCTGGACTCGAGCTCGGAGTCGATCGAGTCGGCTGCGTCGTGGCTGTGCGGCTGGAAGATCGAGAGGAAGAATCCCCTCAGCCCACTCGGATGGGCGTGATCATGCGGGTGATCGTGATCGTGATCGTGCGAGTGATGCTCGTGAGGACGGTGGGTCGTCATCAACGCGACTCGGCGGAGGTGGGCAGCTGACTGATCGCCGCGCCGCTTCGGTGGTGTGCCGGCACGTCCGGCCCTTGGTGCTCAGCGTGCCGGATCCCGTCGAGCACCAGCTGGCGGGCGTGATCGTTCTCGAGCCGGTAGTAGATCGTGTTGCCGTCACGGCGCGTCTGCACGAGTCGAGCCAACCTCAGCTTGGCCAGGTGCTGCGACACCGCTGACGGCGCCTTGCCGACGGTCGAGGCAAGCTGACCGACGGACAGCTCCCGGTCGACGAGGCACCAGAGCAGGCTCAAGCGCGTCCCGTCTGAGAGCATGCGGAACACCTCGCTGGCGAGATCGATCTCGTCGGGGGAGGGCAGCTCGATCTGACTATCTGCATTCATACGCATATACTATCGCTTTGTGAACCGGCAGACCGCGTTGGTTGCGGATCGTGGCGGGGTCGGGCTAGAGTCGCCGCGATCGTGATCCATCGGCAGGAGGTGAGACCCATGTACGCAACATCCCAGTGGGCGCTCCCCTGCAGTCCACGATCGCGCGACTGACGCAGTCGCCGCCCGGAGCGCCCCGCCGCATCTTGCGAAAGGCACTCCTATGAACATTTCATCTGCTTCACCCCTGCACACCCCCACGACCGCAGCTGCCGGGTCCGGCGGAGGCGAGCGAGCCCTCGTCCTCGGTGGCGGCGGGTCGACCGGCAACGCGTGGCTGATCGGCGTCATCGCCGGGCTGCACGAGGCCGGCGTCGACGTGACAACGGCCGACCTGACGATCGGTACGTCCGCGGGTTCGACGGCCGCCGCCCAGATCGTCGGCGCGACGCCGGCCGAGCTGCTGGACATGACCCTTGCGGCCGTTCCTCCGCAACGGGTCGGATCACCGGGTCCTGCCGAAGGACGGGGTCCGAGCCGGCTGATGTCCGACCATCTCGACCGGTTCCTCGCGATCATCGCCTCCTCCGAGGACGTGGTGGACATGCGCCGCAGGATGGGCGCAGCGGCGCTCGCCAAGGAGGCGGAGTCGGACGGATCCTGGCAGGCGCAGTGGCGCGCCACGGTCGCGTCGCGGCTGCCCAGCCAGGAGTGGCCACGCCGAGCCGTGCACCTGACGGCGGTGGATGCCGAGACCGGCGAACCGGTGGTGTTCGACCGCGACAGCGGCGTGGAGCTGGTGGACGCGGTCGCCGCCAGCTGCGCCGGTGGCGGCTTCCCGTACCGGATCGGAGGGCGGCCGTACCTCGACGGTGGCTACCGGGCCAATGCCGAGAACGCCGACCTCGCCGTCGGCTACGAGCGGGTGCTCGTGCTGTCTCCGCTGGGCGGGAAGACGCTCCATCCGCTGGAGTGGCGTACGGGGCTTCCCGTGCAGGTCGAGGAGCTGCGGGCGCATGGCAGCAGGGTCGAGACGATCGTGCCGGACAGTCAGTCCGAGCATCTGTTCGGCCCGAACGCGATGGACGTGTCGCTGCGGCCGGCGGCCGCTCGGGCCGGCTACGAGCAGGGAAGGGGTCGTGCAGAGCAGGTCAGCGAGCTCTGGCTCGCCTGACAGTCCAGGACGTCGCGGGGCGACCGCAGCGATGCGGCGCCCCGCGCTTGCGGGCGGCTACTGGTGTCGCCGCGTCCTGCCTCGGCCCGCGACAACTGGATAGATCACCCAGGCGATGAGCAGCGCCAGGACCTCGACGAGTGCGCCCACCACCATCTCCAGGTTCGACATCGTTACCCAGCCTTCCCCCGATTGCTGTCACATGTTCGTGAACCAGTCTCGCGCGGGCGGCCAAATCCACCAAGTGTCAGAAGTTGCCGCGCTTGGCCTGCTCGCGCTCGATCGCCTCGAACAGCGCCTGGAAGTTGCCCTTGCCGAAGCCGAGCGAGCCGTGCCGCTCGATCAGCTCGAAGAACACCGTCGGCCGGTCGCCGATCGGCTTGGTGAAGATCTGCAGCAGGTAGCCGTCCTCGTCGCGGTCGACCAGGATGCCGCGCTTCTGCAGCTCCTCGATCGGGACGCGGACGTTGCCGATGCGATCGCGCAGCTCCGGGTCGGTGTAGTACGACTCGGGCGTGTCGAGGAACTCGATGCCGGCGGCCCGCAGACGGTCGACGGTGTCGAGGATGTCGTTGGTCGCGAGGGCGAGGTGCTGGGCGCCGGGGCCGCGGTAGAACTCGAGGTACTCGTCGATCTGCGACTTGCGCTTGCCGACCGCGGGCTCGTTGAGCGGGAACTTCACCCGGTGGTTGCCGCTGGCCACGACCTTGCTCATCAGCGCGCTGTACTCGGTCGCGATGTCGTCGCCGATGAACTCGGCCATGTTGGTGAAGCCCATGATGCGGTTGTAGAAGTCGACCCACTCGTCCATGTGGCCGAGCTCGACGTTGCCGACGACGTGGTCGAGGGCCTGGAAGATCCGCTTCGGCGCGTCGGCCGGCTTCGCGTACGTCGAGCGCCGCTCGACGTAGCCGGGCAGGTAGGCGCCGGTGTACGCGCTGCGGTCGACGAGCGTGTGGCGGGTCTCGCCGTAGGCCGCGATCGCCGCGATGCGTACGGTGCCGTGCTCGTCGGTCAGGTCGTGCGGCTCCTCGAGGATCGTCGCGCCCTGCGCGCGGGCGTGGTCGATGCACGTGTCGACGTCGGGCACCTCGAGGGCGATGTCGATGACGCCGTCGCCGTGGGCGCGGTGGTGGTCGAGGATCGGGCTGTCGGGGTCGACGCCGCCCTTGAGGACGAACCGCACGGCGCCGCTCTCCAGGACGTACGCGTGGTGGTCGCGGTTGCCGGTCTCGGGGCCGGAGTACGCGACGAGCTCCATGCCGAACGCCGACTGGTAGAAGTGCGCCGACTGCGTCGCGTTGCCGACTGCCCAGACGACGGCGTCCCAACCGGTGACCGGGAAGGGGTCCGTCGTGGTGTCGTACTCGACCAGGCCGACGAGCTGCTTGAGCTGGTCGAGGTCGAGGTGGGCCAGGCGTTCGGAGTCAGTCAGGTCGAGGGTCATGGCCCCACATCAACGCATCACGCCGAGATGGGCAAGCGGCGCAGTCAATGATGGTCACATGTGCTACGTCAGGCCGGTAGTCTGAGGGACATCTCGGCAATCTGCATACCTGGGAGGCAGCATGGATCAGCTGGATGTCGCGCTCGTCGAGGCGATGCGCGAGCACCCCCGGGTGGGTGACCTCGAGCTGTCCCGCATCACCCAGGTCGCGCGCGCGACGGTGCAGTCCCGGCTCGCCAAGCTGGAGCGCGCCGGCGTCATCACCGGCTACGGGCCCGACATCGACCTCGTCGCCGCGGGGCACCCGGTGCTGGCCTTCGTGACGCTCGAGATCGCGCAGGGCTCGCTCGACGCGGTGACCGACGAGCTCGACTCGCTGCCCAACGTGCTCGAGGCGTACGTCACGAGCGGCACCGCGGACATCGTCTGCAAGATCGCCGCTACCTCGCACGAGGACCTCCAGGCGACCCTGCTCCACATCAGCCAGTCGGGCTCGGTCGTGCGGTCGACCAGCGTCATCGTGCTGTCGGAGCTGGTACGCCCGAGGGTGCTGCCGATGCTGAGGAAGGGCGCCGAGGGCAGCACCTCGAGAGCCCCGGCCTACCGGTGAGCACTAGGTGGTTGAGGTGCGGAGCGAAGCGGAGCCTCGAAACCACCGGTGGTTTCGAGGCTCGGCCGCGGGCGGCCTCCGCACCTCAACCACCTAAGTGGCGAGCACCTTCAGGCGGTTCAGGGCTTCCTCGATGACCTCGGGACGCTTGCAGAAGGCCCAGCGCACCAGGGGCCGGCCGGCTTCGACGTCGTCGTAGAACACCTGGTGGGGGATCGCGACGACGCCGGCGCGTTCGGGCAGCGTGCGGCAGAACTCGACACCGTCGTCGAAGCCCAGCGACCTGATGTCGGTCGTCGCGAAGTAGGTGCCCTCCGGCACGTACACCTCGAACCCGAGCTCGGCGAGCCCGTCGCACAGCAGGTCGCGCTGCGACTGGAGCTGGCTGCGGAAGGTGTCGAAGTACGCGTCGTCGGCGCCGAGTGCGTGCGCGATCGCCGGCTGCAGCGGCGACCCTGACGTGTAGGTCAGGAACTGCTTGGCGCCGATCATCGCCTGCACCAGCGCCGCCGGTCCCGTGGCCCAGCCGATCTTCCACCCGGTGAACGAGAAGCTCTTGCCGCCGCTCGAGATCGTCAGCGTACGTTCGGCCATGCCCGGCAGCGTCGTGATCGGGATGTGGGGGAGGCCGTCGAACGTGAGGTGCTCGTAGACCTCGTCGCTGATCACCACGAGGTCGTGCTCGGTCGCCACGGCGGCGATGGCATCGAGCTCCTCGCGCCGGAGCACGGTGCCGGTCGGGTTGTGCGGCGAGTTGAGCAGGATCGCCGTCGTACGCGGCGACACCGCGGCGCGCAGCTCGTCGATGGGCAGCCGGAAGTCCGGGGCGCGCAGCGTGACGGGCCGGCGCACGCCACCGGCCATCTGGATCACCGCGACGTACGAGTCGTAGTAGGGCTCGAGGACGATGACCTCGTCGCCCGGGTCGATGAGTCCGAGCAGCGCCGACGCGATGGCCTCGGTCGCGCCGGTGGTGACGCCGACCTCGGTGTCGGGCTCGACGTCCACACCATAGAAGCGCTTCTGGTGGGCCGCGATCGCGTGCCGCAGCTCCGGCACGCCGGTGCCGGGGGCGTATTGGTTGCGCCCGCCCCGCAGCGCGTCGACCGCGACCTCGATCACCTCGGCCGGGCCGTCCGTGTCCGGGAAGCCCTGGCCGAGGTTGACCGCACCGGTCCGCAGCGCGAGCGCGCTCATCTCGGCGAAGATCGTGGTGCCGAGACCTGTCAGGCGTGCGCTGGAGGTCTTCATGCGGTCGATCCTAGGCGGCTAGGTACGGACCTCTTCGGTGCCCGGCACCTCGGCCTGCTTGATCTCGTCGACGAGGTCGTCGGGTGGCGGTGCGGTCGTTGACGCGTCCTCGGACCCCGCACCACCGCCGACCGACGTGCGCTTCTTGTTCCAGACGTCGAACGCGACGGCGGCCAGCAGCACGAGGCCCTTGACGGCCTGCTGCCAGTCGATCGAGGTGCCCATGAGCGACATGCCGTTGTTGAGGACACCCATGACGAAGCCACCGATGATGGCGCCGACGACCGTGCCGACACCGCCGGTGACCGCCGCGCCGCCGATGAACGCAGCAGCGATCGCGTCGAGCTCGAAGTTGGTGCCGGCCTTGGGGTTGGCAGCCGTGAGGCGCGCGGCCGTGACCATGCCGGCGAGTGCGGCGAGCAGCCCCATGTTGGTCATGACGAGGAAGTCGATGCGGCGCGTACGAACGCCCGACATCGTCGCGGCGTCGACGTTGCCACCGATCGCGTAGACGTGCCGGCCGATGATCGTGCGCTCCATGATGAAGCTGTAGATGCCGATCAGGACGAACAGGATCAGGCCGACGACCGGCAGGCCGCGGTACTGCGCCAGGACGTACGAGAAGCCGAAGAGGACCGCGACGATCACGATCAGCTTGGCGTAGAACACGGGGAGCGGGAGGACCTCGAAGTTGTAGCGGATCGCCGACGAGCGCTTGCGGAACTCCAGGAACACCAGGAACACCGCCAGGAGGGCGGCGATCACGAGGGTCAGGTTGGCCAGCCCGGTGTCGGGCCCGACCTCGGGGAGGAAGCCGTTGCCCATCGACTCGAAGCCCTGGGGCAGGTTGCCGATCGTCGCGCCGTCGAGCACGACGAGCGTCAGGCCGCGGAACAGCAGCATGCTCGACAGCGTCACGATGAACGCGGGGATGCCGACGTACGCCACCCAGAACCCGTGCCAGGCGCCGATCGCCGCCCCGATGCCGAGGCACAGGATCACGGCGATGAGCCAGGGGATGTCCCACTTGGTCATCATGGTCGCCGCGACGGCGCCGACGAAGGCGGCAACCGAGCCGACCGACAGGTCGATGTGGCGGGCGATGATGACCATGACCATGCCGATCGCCAGGATGAGGATCGCGGCGTTCTGGGTCAGCAGGTTGGTGACGTTGAGCGGCTTCAGCAGCACGCCGTCGGTCTTGATCTGGAAGAACAGGACGATCGCCACGAGGGCGATGACCATGCCGTACTGCCTGACGTTGCCTCGCAACAGGCCCTTCATCGTGCTTGCGGTGCTCATCGTCCTACCTCTTGTCCGTGTGTCGTGGTCATGTAGCGCATCAGGGTCTCCTGGTCGGCTTGCGCGCGGTCGAGCTCGCCGGTGATGCGGCCTTCGGCGAGGGTGTAGATGCGGTCGCAGAGGCCGAGCAGCTCCGGCAGCTCCGAGGAGATGACGATGACGCCGCGGCCCTGCTTGGCGAGGCGCTGGATGACGCCGTAGATCTCATACTTGGCGCCGACGTCGATGCCGCGGGTCGGCTCGTCGAGGATCAGCACCTGGGGATCGGTGTACATCCACTTGCTCAGCACGACCTTCTGCTGGTTGCCGCCCGAGAGCTTGGCGACGCCCTCGTTGACGGTCGGCGTCTTGATGTTCATGCTGCTTCGATAGCGCTCGGCCACGACGACCTCTTCACGCTGGTCGACCGTGAGGCCCTTGCGCAGCTTGTCGATCCCGGCCGCCGTGACGGACCGCTTGATGTCGTCGAGCAGGTTGAGGCCGAGCGCCTTGCGGTCCTCGGTGAGGTAGGCGATGCCGGCCTCGATCGCGGCGTGCACCGACTTGAGGTGCAGCTCCTTGCCGTCGAGGATCAGCTGCCCTTCGATGTGGCTGCCGTACGAGCGGCCGAAGATGCTGCGCGCGAGCTCGGTGCGTCCGGCGCCCATCAGCCCGGCGATGCCGACGATCTCGCCGCGATGCACCTCGAGGTTGGCGTCCTTGATGACCGCGCGTGACCCGTCGAGCGGGTGCATGACGGTCCAGTTGCGGACCTCGAGCAGCACGTCGCCGATCTCCGGCTCGTGCTCCGGGAAGCGGTGCTCGAGGTCGCGACCGACCATGCCGCGGATGATGCGGTCCTCGTCGACGCGGTCCTCGGAGACCACGAGGGTCTCGATGGTCTTGCCGTCGCGCAGGATCGTGATCGCGTCGGCGATCTGCTCGATCTCGTTGAGCTTGTGGGAGATCATGATCGACGTGATGCCCTTGTCCTGCAGGCCCTTGAGCAGGCCGAGGAGGTGCTGGGAGTCGTCGTCGTTGAGGGCTGCGGTGGGCTCGTCGAGGATCAGCAGCCGGACGTCCTTGGACAGCGCCTTGGCGATCTCGACGAGCTGCTGCTTGCCGACGCCGAGGTGCTTGACGGGCGTCAGGGGGTTCTCCGCCAGCCCGACCCGGGCCAGCAGCTCGATCGCCTGACGGTTGGTGCGGTCCCAGCTGATGATGCCGCCGGACGCCTTCTCGTTGCCCAGGAAGATGTTCTCGGCGATCGACAGCTCGGGTATCAGCGCGAGCTCCTGGTGGATGATGACGATGCCGGCCGCCTCGCTCTGGCGGATGTCCTTGAACTCGACGACGTCGCCGTCGAACACGATGTCGCCGTCGTAGGAGCCGTGCGGGTAGACGCCGCTGAGCACCTTCATGAGCGTCGACTTGCCGGCGCCGTTCTCACCGCAGATCGCGTGGATGTCGCCGGTCTTGACGGTGAGGTTGACGTCGTCGAGCGCGATGACGCCGGGGAACTCCTTGGTGATGGAGCGCATCTCCAGGATGGGTTTCATGGTGCGGATGTCCTGTCGGTCCAGTGGGGGTGTGAGCTGTGGGGCGCCCCTACGCAGAAGGGGCGCCCCACACGTATCACTTGAGGTCGGCGTCCGTGTAGTAGCCGGAGTCGACCAGGACCTTCTGAACGCTGTCCTTGGTCACGGGGACCGGGTCCAGCAGGTAGGACGGGACAACCTTCTTGCCGTTGTCGTACGTCTTGGTGTCGTTGACCTCGGGCTTCTTGTCAGCACCGATCGCCTTGATCATCGCGACCGTGACCTTGGCCAGCTCGCGCGTGTCCTTGAAGATCGTCGAGTACTGCTCGCCCTGGAGGATCGACTTGACCGACTGGACCTCGGCGTCCTGACCGGTGACGACGGGCAGGGGCTTGTCGCCGGCGCCGTAGCCGTTGGCCTTGAGCGCCGCGATGATGCCCAGGGACAGTCCGTCGTACGGCGACAGGACGCCGTTGACGGTCTCGCTGCTGTAGCTCTTCGTCAGGATGTTGTCCATGCGCTGCTGCGCCGTGGCGGGGTCCCAACGCAGGATCGCGGCCTGCTTGAAGCCGGTCTGGCCCGAGACGATCTTGAGGTCGCCGGAGTCGATCTTGGGCTGCAGGACCTTCATCGCGCCGTTCCAGAAGAACGTCGCGTTGTTGTCGTCCGGCGAGCCGGCGAACAGCTCGACGTTGTAGGGCGCCTTGCCCTTGGCCTCGAGGCCCGTGAGCAGCGACTGCGCCTGGAGCTCGCCGACCTTCTCGTTGTCGAACGTCGTGTAGTAGTCGACGGCGTCCGAGTCACGGATCAGGCGGTCGTACGCGATGATCGGGATGTCGGTGTCCTCGGCCTTCTGCAGCACGTCGCCGAGCGCCGTGCCGTCGATGGCCGCGATGACGAGCATCTTCTCGCCCTTGGTGACCATGTTCTCGACCTGCGAGACCTGGGTCGGGATGTCGTCCTCGGCGTACTGGAGGTCGACCTTGTAGCCGGCCGCCTCGAGCTGCTTCTTGATGTTGTTGCCGTCGGCGATCCAGCGCTCCGACGACTTGGTCGGCATCGCGACGCCGATGGTGCCCTTGTCGCCGCCGCCTCCGCCATCACCGGAGCCGCCGCACGCCGTCAGGCTCAGCGCCACTGCGACGCCGGCGACTGTTGCGAGTACTTTTCGCACTGATTTTCTCCTTCGTTGCTCGGACTGCAGGGGCTGTCCCTGTCCGTTTCCTTCTTTTTCTTGCGCAGACGTCAAAGCCCCTGCGCGAGTCTGTGGGGTGGTCATCGGATCGCCTCGAGCTTGCGGGCCTTGAGGCGGTGCATGACGTCGTCGCCACCGCGACCGAAGTGGTCGTGCAGCGCGCGGTAGTCGTCATAGAGGGCGTCGTACGCCTGGGCGCGCGCGGCGTCGGGGACGTGGCGGTTGCGGTCGACCCGGCCCATCGCGTCGGATGCGGCCTGGACGTCGGGGTAGGCACCGGCGGCGACGGCGGCGTGGATCGCGGAGCCGAGCGCCGGCCCCTGCTCCGAGCCGATCGTGGACAGCGGCAGGTTGAGCACGTCGGCGTAGATCTGCATCAGCAAGGCGTTCTTCTGCAGGCCGCCCGCGATGACGATCTCGTGCACCGGCACGCCGGCCTCGGCGAACGTCTCGAGGATCAGCCGCGTGCCGAACGCCGTGGCCTCCAGCAGTGCGCGGTAGACGTCCTCGGGCCGGGTGGCCAGCGTGAGCCCGACGACGAGGCCGGACAGGTCGTGGTCGACCAGCACCGAGCGGTTGCCGCTGTGCCAGTCGAGCGCCAGCAGGCCGTGCTCGCCGACCGCCTGCTGCGCGGCCAGCCTGCTGAGGTGCTCGTGGACCGTCACCCCCGCGTCGTCAGCGGCCTGCGTGACCTCGGCGGGCACCTGCTGCGTCGTGAACCACTCGAAGATGTCGCCCACGCCGCTCTGTCCGGCCTCGTAGCCCCACAGGCCGGGGGTGATGCCGCCCTCGACGACCCCGCACATGCCCGGGACCTCGCGGAGCACGTCGCTGTTCATGACGTGGCACGTCGAGGTGCCCATGATCAGGACCATCTGTCCGGGGCCGATCGACTGGGCCGCCGGCGCGGTGACGTGGGCGTCGACGTTGCCAGCCGCGACGGCGATGCCGGCAGGCAGTCCGGTCAGCGCCGCGGCCGCCTCGGTCAGTGATCCGACGCGTTCGCCGAGCGCGGCGAGCGGGCGATCGATCTTGTCGGTCACGAAGTCGGCGAAGCCGGGGTGCAGCTCGGCGAGGAAGTCGCGACTCGGGTAGGTGCCGTCCTGGAGGATGCCCTTGTAGCCGGCGCTGCAGGCGTTGCGGGTCAGCGTCCCGCACAGCTGCCACACGATCCAGTCGGCGGCCTCGACGAAGTGCGCCGTGCGGGCGTAGACCTCGGGCGCCTCCTCGAGGAGCTGCAGTCCCTTGGCAAATTCCCACTCCGACGAGATCAGTCCGCCGTAGCGCGCGAGCCACACCTCGGAGCGCTTGCGGGCCAGCTCGTTGAGCCGGTCGGCCTGACCCTGCGCCGCGTGGTGACGCCACAGCTTGACGTACGCGTGAGGCTCGGCCGCGAGGTCGGAGACCTCGGAGAGCGGGGTGCCGTCAGCGGTGGTCGGCACCATCGTGCAGGCCGTGAAGTCGGTGGCGATGCCGATGACCGAGGTGGGGTCGACGCCCGCCTGCTCCAACGCACGCGGCACCGCCACCTCGAGGACCTCGAGGTAGTCCGACGCCACCTGGAGCGCCCAGTCGGGGGCGAGCGGAGTGCCGTCGGGCAGCTCACGATCGAGGACGCCATGGGCGTACGGGTGAACCGCGGAGCCGAGCTCCTGGCCGTCCGAGACCCGCACGATGAGGGCGCGGCCGGACTGGGTGCCGAAGTCGACACCGATGACGACGGGTCCTGTGCTGCCGGAAACGGGCGCGTGCTGGCTCAACAGGGCCCTCCTCCAAAGGCTAGATGTGAGCGCTCACGTGAACGCTCACATCAGGGTAGTGTGCTGTGGATCACAGCCCCCGTCAACCCCTCGGAGGCACTGAATTTCAGCCGATGCGGGGTGACACCCTGTGGCGTCGCAGCCCTATCGAGCCGGCGGTGGAGCGGTGGACTCGCGGACCACGAGGGTGGTCGGCACGAGGTCGACGGTCGGCTGCTCCTCGCCGTCGAGGACACGCGACAGCACCTCCATGACCCTTTGCCCGAGGGCCGGGAAGTCCTGCCGCATGGTCGTCAGCGGCGGCAGGAAGTAGCCCGCCTCGGGCAGGTCGTCGAAGCCGATGACGCTGACGTCCTCCGGCACCCGGCGGCCGGCCTCCCGCATCGCGCGCAGCAGGCCCAAGGCCATCTGGTCGTTGCCGGCGAAGACCGCCGTGACGTCGCGCTCGCGGGCCAGGGACAGCCCCGTGCGGTAGCCGCTCGCAGCACTCCAGTCACCGCCCCAGCGCAGTGGCGGGATGCGGCGCTTCCGGCTCTCGAGCTCGGCGCGCCAGCCGTCGCGCCGGGCGTGCGCCTCGGCCCAGCCGTTGGGTCCGGACAGGTGGATCACGGTCTCGTGCCCGAGGTCGAGCAGGTGGCGGGTCGCGAGCCGGCCGCCCTCGAAGTTGTCGAACCCGGCGGTCAGCGGCGTACGGGACATGTCGCCCTCGACCACCACGGTCGGGATGTCGAGGTCGAGGGAGTGCGCCTCCCGGAGGATCGTCTCGTGGGGGACGATGACGACCATCGCCTCGACGATGCGCTCCTGCAGGTCGGTGACCGCGGCGCGGAACGCCTCGCGCGACATCGACTCGACGTTGACCGTGGCGAGCCGGTACTCGGACTCGCGGGCTGCCGCTTCGAGCGCCAGCAGGACGTTGGCCGGGCCGAACTGCTCGGTGCCCCACGTCACCACGCCGACGGTTCGCGAACGGCTGGAGGCCAACAGACGGGCGGCCAGGTTGCGCCGGTAGCGCAGTTCCTCGGCGGCCTTGAGCACCCGGTCGCGGGTCTCGGGACGTACGCCCGGCATCCCGTTGATGACCCTGGAGACGGTCTGGTGGGAGACGCCGGCCCGCTGTGCGACGTCCGCCATGCGCGGGACCCGTGGGCCGCCTGGGGACGTCGGGGTCATGCGCAGACACTAGCCGGTGACCGGCGACGAATTTTCCAAGTCGCCCACAACCGCGTGTTTCGCGCCTACTGTGGGGGCAGGTCAGGTCGTGGCGACCCGTCCACCGGTTTGGGAGAGCCGGCGGACCGACCGGCGGGTTGGGAGTCCCGTCGGAGGGTGGTCGCCACGGTCCCTCGATGACCGCACGGAGGGAGCACCGTGAGCACACGCGCGTCTGCGGCCGTGACGCCTGTCGTGCTGCCGTCGAAGTGGCAGCACATCGGCAACCGGTTCAGCTTCGGGGTCAACGAGTCCCTGGCGGCCAGCATTCGGTCGGCGGGCTCCTCCGACGCGTGGCTGCGCAGCCAGTTCGACTGGGGCAAGATCACCGACACCAGGTCGGGCGCGGTGATCTCCTGGTTCCCCCGGCTCACGGACTCGCCGTCAGCAGCCTGGGCGCGGGTCAAGGCCGACGAGCGCTCCTCGTGGGACTACGGCTTCGACTTCGCCTGCTACTCGATGGCCCGCAAGATCCTGAGCCGGCGCCAGGTGCACGAGGTCATGGTCGACTTCTGGTCCAACCTGCTCTACATCCCGATGGGCGAGGACCGCTCGTTCCCGTGGCGCTACTCGTACGACACCGTGATCCGGTCGCGGGCGCTCAGCACGTACCGGAACCTGCTGCGCGGGACGATCGTGCACCCGGCGATGTCGGGCTGGCTCAACAACAGCTCCAACACCAAGTCGGGGATCAACGAGAACCTGGGGCGTGAGCTGCTCGAGCTCTACACCGTCGGCCGGCCGTCGGGGTACGACGAGGACGACGTCAAGAACTCGGCCCGGCTGCTGACGGGGTTCTCCGTGCGGGTGTTCGACGACTTCGCGGCGTCGTACTCGACGGCGAACCACTACCGGGGCCGGGTCCGCATCCTTGGGTTCACGCACGCCAACTCCTCGTCGGACGGCCGGCCGGCGGTCAACGCGTACCTCGACTACCTGGCCCGCCACCCGGCGACGGCCAGGCGGATCGCCCGCCGGCTCTGCGTGCGGTTCGTGTCCGACACCCCGTCGAGCAGCCTCGTGAGCGCGGTCGCCAACACGTACCTGAAGTCGGACACCGACATCCGCGCGACGCTCTGGACGCTCGTCAAGCATCCCGAGTTCGTCGCCGCCCAGCGCAAGAAGGTGCGCACGCCGGTCGAGGACGTCGTCAACGCCGCGCGCGTGCTCGGCATGGCTCCGACCGGCTCGTCGGACGCCGAGTCGTTCGCGCAGAAGGTCATCTGGATGTGCAACAACATGGGCCAGAACCCGTACACGTGGCCGCGGCCCGACGGGTTCCCGGAGACGTCGTCGACGTGGACGTCGCCCGCACGCGTGCTGCGCTCGTGGGACATGCACTACAACCTCGCCGGCAACTGGTGGGGCTCGCGCGAGGTCGCGATCCCGGCGAAGCTCGACCAGCTGCCGACGCAGTGGCCGTGCACGCTCGGGCAGCTCGTCGACCATCAGTCGCGCATGCTGCTCGGGCGTACGGCGTCCCTCCCGCTGCGCGCGGCCGTGGCCTCGGCGCTCAACCTGCCCGAGACGTACGTCGTCACGTCGGCGGCCAAGGTCACCGAGTGGGGCTGGGTCGTCATCCGCGGCGCGGTCCTCAACACGCCTGAAGGGATGCTGCGATGAACCCCGTCGACGACTGCGGGTGCGGCGACTACGACGTCAGCCGTCGTTCGCTGCTCAAGGCCGCTGGACTGGCGTCGATGGCGGGCGTGGCGACCTCGATGTTTGGGGACGTGCTGACCTCGACGGTCTTCGGCGCGTCCAACGCCAACGTGCTCGTGGTGATCTCCCTGCGGGGTGGTGCCGACGGACTCTCGATGATGGTGCCGCACGCCGAGGAGGCCTACTACTCCTCGCGGCCGACGACGGCGATCGCCAAGAACAAGCTGCTCTACGCCGACTCCACGTTCGGGCTGCACCCGTCGTTCACGGCGCTGGGCCCGATGTGGCTGCTCGGGCAGGTTGCCGGTATCCACGCCGTCGGCCTGCCGGCGCCCAACCGGAGCCACTTCGACGCGATGGAGACCCTCGAGGACGCCGACCCCGGCAGCTCGGCGCGCATCGGCTGGATCAACCGGATGGTGTCGGGCCTCGCCGAGTCGCCCGACGTGTTCGACGCGATGCAGATCGGCGACACGATCACCCCGACCTCGCTCGTCGGGCCGGCGCCGACGATCGCGACCCAGGCGTTCTCGGACCTGGCGATGCCGTTCTCGAAGGACCCCGTGATGAGCCAGCGGGTCTCCGACAGCCTGCGTGCCCAGTACGCCGCCAGGGGCGGGCTGATCGGCGAGGCCGGCCTCGGCGCGATCACGCTCGCAGGGCGCGCCGCCGCGATCTCGGGCTCGGTCAACGACGGCCCACTCGCCGGGGTCATCTACCCGAAGTACTCCGAGCTCGGCGCGGCCCTCAAGTCGACGGCGGGCCTGATCCGCGCGAACGTCGGGGTCAAGGCGGTCGCCGTCGACGCGGGCGGCTGGGACCACCACGTCGACCTCGGCTACCGGGTCAACGACACGGTCAAGGACCTGGCACTCTGCCTCGCGGCGTTCTTCCTCGACCTCGGACTGGACGCGGGCCGGGTCACGGTCGTCACCCTGAGCGAGTTCGGCCGGCGGCTCAAGGAGAACGGGTCGCACGGCGTCGACCACGGCTACGGCAACGCCGTGTTCGCGCTCGGTGCTGGCGTGAACGGCGGCTTCTACTCGCGCTGGCCCGGGCTCTCGGCCGGCACCCAGGTCGACGGCGACCTCGCGGTGACGACCGACTACCGCAGTGTCCTGACGGAGATCCTGCGAGCCAGGTTCCCGGCCCTCGACACCAGCAAGGTGTTCCCGGGGATCTCGTACGCCCCGCTGGGCTTCATGCACTGAGTCAGCGAGCAGCGACCATGAGCTCGTTCTGCAACCGGTCGATGCGGCGGATGATCCGGATCCACAGCACGAGGGCGACGACATAGAGGACAGCGTTGGCAGTCTGGACGAGTCCCAGGTCCGCGTACGCCTCGTCCACGGCCGCGTCTGCCTGGATCGAGATGGCGGAGACGCCGAGGCAGTCGATGAAGAACGCAAGCAGCAGGCAGGTCCACCACGCGTTGATCCGAGGCGCTGTGGGCTTGTTGTGCGGGTCCTTCGAGGCGTCGCGAACGATCTCGTACGGCATGCCGAGGTTCACGAACGGGACGACCCATCCGGCCCACACCCACCAACGTCGGCGTCCATAGTGCACGTCCGGGTTGAGAATCTCGGCGTTGACGCGCACGCGGTACAGCCATCGGCACGTGACGACGTAGGCGCCGATCAGCGTCGGCAGCCACAACAGGTTCACGAGGTCGTACAGGGTCACGAAGACGTTTGTGGCGTCGGTGTTGGCCACCACGGCCATGTGGTCCTGCGCGGGCCACGACAGTCCCGCCTCGACGACTTCGCGAGCCGCGAACACAGCGGCCACGATGATCGCCGCGGACATGAGTCCCCGTGCCGGTTCGGCGCGAGGGCTGAGGAGGCGTCGGTCCGGGCCCTGAGAGGGCTGGTAGGACATGGTTCCCCCAGATGGTCGTGCGGTCGGCGCAACGTAGCACTGCGACGACGCTCCCCGTGGCGGATTCGCGATCTGCGCCACGCCCCGCTGGGCTTCATGCACTGAGTCAGCTCGCGACGCCCATGAGTCGGTCCTGCAGTCGGTTGATGCGTCGCACGGTCGTGATCCAGAGCACGAAGGCGCTGACAAGAATCAGCGCATCGACGGTCTCGACGGTCCCCAGAGCCGAGACGGCGCCCTTGTCGATGTCCGTGCCGCTGACGAGTGCCGCACCGATCTGGTCGGAGGCCGTGGTGACCAGCCACAGCGCCCACCACCAGCCGATCACGGTGCTGTTCCTGGGTTCGCGGGGGTCGTGAGAGACGTCCCGGACGATCTGGAACGGGAACCACAGGCTCACGACCGGGCACACCCAGCCGCCCCAGACCCAGCCCTTGCTGCGCGCCTGGTGGACTCCGGGGAACATCGCCTCATGGTTGGTGCGGACCTTGTAGAGCCACAGGCACGTGACGACGTAGGCCGCGATGAGCAACGGGATCTGGGGGAGCGCGGCCAGGTCGTACGGGGTCCAGACGTCGAACGCCGGGGTCCCGTTGTCCGCGGCGTCCAGGTACGACTGCTGTGCCGGCCAGGCGAGCCCGGCCTCGATGACCTGGATGGCCGTGAAGAGCGCTGCGATGGCGATCGTGGCCGCCATCAGGCCGTGGGCCGGTACCGGTTGCGGAGGGTAGTAGTACCCGGGCGGAGGGGGCGGGTAGCTGCCCTGCGTGGCGGGGCCGTAGCGCGGGAACCCCTCAGCCGCTTGTGGATCGCCAGGGTACGGCGGGTAGGACATGGTTCCCCCAGATGGTCGTGCGGTCGGCGCAACGTAGCACTGCGACGACGCTCCCCGTGGCGGATTCGCGATCTGCGATCCACGACCCCTCGCGGCCCTACGATGACGACGTGACGAGCCTCAGTCGTACGCGCATCGCCGTCGCCGCGGGGTTCGCGTTGCAAGGCCTGGTGTTCGCGGCGATCGTCACCCAGGCGCCGCGGATCAAGGACAAGTTCGACATCGGCGACAGCGGGCTCACCGGGATCCTCGTGCTCGTGGCCGTGGTGTCCGGCGTCGGCAGCGTCCTCGCCGGTCTCGTGGCGGAGCACCGGACGAGTGCCGTGGCGTTCCGGCTCGCGCTGCTGACGATCGGTCTCGGCGCGCTGCTTGTCGGCGTCGCCCCGACGCTGCCGCTGGTCGTGGCCGCGTTCGTCGTCTACGGCCTCGGTGTCGGTGCGGTCGACGCAGGCATGAACATGCAGGGCGTTCGCGTGCAGCAGGCATATGGCCGCAGCATCATGGCGAACTTCCACGGCATGTGGTCGATCGCCGGCATCGCGGGCGCACTGTTCGCCGCGGGTGCCGCCGGGATCGACCTGCCGCTGGCGATCTCGCTCGTCATCATCGCCGTGGTCACGTGGATCACCGTCGCGGTCGCGGCGCCGCACTTCGTCGAGGCACAGGAGCACGATCCCGGGTTGTCCGCCAAGGGTCTCGACCTGCCGTGGCGACCGATCCTGGTCTTCGGCCTCGTCATCCTGCTGTTCTACGCCGCCGACACCGGCATCCTGACGTGGAGCAGCGTCTACCTCGAGGACGCCCTCGACTCGACCAAGAGCGTGGCGCCGCTGGCGTACGGGGCGTACGAGGCGGGGGCGTTGATCTCGCGGTTCGGCGGCGACTTCCTCGTACGCCGGGTCGGTGCGACCAAGGTCGTCGTGACCGGTACGACGGTCGGCGTCGTGGGCCTCGCGGTCGTCGTGACGGCTGCAGCGCCGGCGATGGCGATCGGCGGGTTCTTCGTGACCGGCCTCGGGCTGGCGATCCTGGCGCCGTTGTCGTTCGCCGCGCTGGCCGGAGCGGTGCCGGCGAAGTCTCTCGACGTGGCGATCGCACGGATGAACATCGCGAACTACCTCGGCGCGATCCTCGGCGGTGGGCTCATCGGCGCCGCAGCCTCGGCGGACCACCTGCGCTGGGCGTTCGTGATCCCGCTCGTGCTGATCCCGTTGGTGCTGCTGTTCGCGCGGTCGTTCCGTACGGCGGATGCCACGGTCATCGACGCGGTGTGAGGGTGGGTCGGTCGCTCGGGCCGGTCGGCTCACGAGGTTTCGTCAACGGGCGGCTTCGCCGCGATCGCTCAACCTCCCTCGACGCTCGCTCGCAGAGCTCGCTCCGGTCTCGGGACATAAGTCGCCCCACCGTTCTCGGGGGGTGAAACGGTGGGGCGACAACAGGCGCCAACGGCATGAATGCGTATTGACCCTGCAGTCATAATGTTACGCCAGCAAGACAACCGTGTGGAGGTTTTGGTCGAATAATCAACGATTTCTTCCCGGTCAGCGGGTCTTGGTGACCTTGGCCAGACCCGACGGGCGGTCCGGATCGCGGCCGCGGCGCAGGGCGAGCGCCAGGGCGAGCTGTTGGAGGGGGAACACCTCGATCAGCGGAAGCAGGGCCGGATCGAGCTCGTGGCCCTGCAATCCCGGGACCGGGACGTGCGCGGCGGCACCGTCGACGGGCTCGCCGACCGCGATGACGCGAGCACCGAGACGCCCAGCCGCGTCGGCGAAGGCGACCACCGACTCCCGGCCGTACGGGCTGCCTGTGAGGACGATCACAGGGGTGCCCGGCACGACCTGGCCGAGGGGTCCATGGGTGGCGTCCGCAGCGCTCCAGCCGGAGGCCGCGATCGCGTTGGTCTCCATGAGCTTGAGGGCGCCTTCCTTGGCGGTGGCCATCGAGTAGCCACGGCCCACGACCAGCATCCGGTCGGCGTCCGCCAGGGCCGCGGCGAGGTCTGACATCGGGGTGGTGACGGCCGCCGCCGCGATCTCGGCCGCAGCCTTGACCTGTCGTTCGAGGGCGGACCACTCCGTGCCACTCGCGAGCCGGACCACGAGATGCAGGGCCAGGAGCTCGGCGGTGTACGTCTTGGTGGCGGCCACCGACAGCTCGGGTCCGGCCGAGAGGCCCACGTGCACGTCGCCCATGGCGGCGAGGCTGCTCGAGGTGCTGTTGGTGAACGCGATGACCGGGACGTC
The DNA here is from genome assembly GCF_001428805.1 of Aeromicrobium sp. Root236. Taxonomy (NCBI): domain Bacteria; kingdom Bacillati; phylum Actinomycetota; class Actinomycetes; order Propionibacteriales; family Nocardioidaceae; genus Aeromicrobium; species Aeromicrobium sp. Root236. The sequence goes on from NZ_LMIS01000001.1 coordinate 2,878,523, forward strand.
TGCGTGCTTGGCGGCGCGCACGGTCTCCAGCAGGTCTGGCGACTCGCCGGACTGGGAGACCGCGAGCATGACGGCGCGCGGGTAGCGCAGCTCGCTGCCGTACGCCGTGACGGTGCTCGGTGTCGCCAGCAGCGCTGGGACGCGCAGGACGTTGTGGACGAGGTACTGGGCGTACATCGCGGCGTGGTCGCTGGACCCGCGAGCGGCGAGCACCACGAGCGACGGGTCGGTGTCGCGGATCAGCTCCGCGGCGGCCGTCAGGGCGTGGTGTCCCGTGCGCAGGAGCTCGCGCCACCGGTCGGGCTGCTCAAGGATCTCGCCGGTCATGTGCGCCCCGGCTGCGGCGTCGTCGTTCACGAGGAGCTCCTGGGGTGAAGACCCGCTGCGGGCCCGGGGTCGCCGGGCCCGCAACGGGCGGGGATCAGCGGATGGATGCCGCCGAGCTGGTGGTGCCGCCGGACGTCGGCGCGTACGCCATGACGACGCGCACCGCGGCACCGCTCACCGGGATGCGTACGCTCCGGTGGCCGCGTGTCAGGTCGACCTTGACCTTGCCGACGCTGTTGCCGTCAGCATCGACGGCGAACAACGACGCGGTGCCGGTGCCCTTGACGTCGACGCCTGCCGTGACGGTCGATCCCGAACGCGTGGCACTGCGGAGGACCGCCGACCGGCGCGGATCTGCCGCCGGCCCACCCGCGAGGGCGACACCCGTGCGGACGGCCTGCGCGATCGACAACGGCGAGTCGACGCTGGACAGCGCCTCGTCGGGGATCGTCGGCGCCTTCGTCGCGACCGACGGCGGGGTCCAGCCCGGTGCCGTGACGACGCCCCAGCGGTAGGGATCGCCCTGCACGCCGCCCCAGGTCGACCAGCCGATGCGGGTCTGACCGGTCTTGTCCTGGGTGTCGGAGTCGTAGACGAACACGTCGACACCGAGGTGCTCGGGATCGATCGTGTCGGGCAGCTCGGCGGCCGGGATCTTGGTCTCGACGACGTAGCCGTCGCCGGTGACCTTGGCCGCGAACGTCACCGAGGGCGCGGTCTCCGCGATCGCTCCCTGGTTGTTGTCGGCGTCACGGCCGGCGCACGCACCGCCGTCCGACGTGTCAGGCAGGACGAACATCTTGAACGTCGTCGAGGTGTTCTCCGAGGTGCCCTTGGGATCGATCGCGATCTCGACGGAGTCCGTGCGCCAGTGCCGCTTGCAGTCGCTCGAGGCCAGCAACGTCCCCATCTGCTCGTCCGTGACCTCGGCGGCGACGAAGAGGTCGTCACCGTGGCGGGCGAGGTGCCCGACGGCGGAGCAGTCGGTGGCATCGGTGCACGCCGATCCCTCCCACACCCGGCTCAGGTTGATCGACGACGATCCGTACTCGCCGCTGTCGATCACGCCGTCGACCTTGGGCGTCGCCTCCTCGATCGTGGTGGTCGGCACGAGCTCGAGCGCGGCCGCCGAGCTCGCGGTGCCGGCATCGGACGTCGTCTCGATCGTGTAGTCGTAGTCGCCGCCGGAGCCACCCTCGTTCGAGGTCGGCAAGGCGTCGTCGTCGTTCGTCACGGTGAACGTGACGCTCGACCTCGCACCTGCAGCGAGGCCGTCGTACGACTTGGTGGCCGCGTCGGCGCTGAACCCGGCGGGCAGCTTCAGGGCGACCGAGCCGCTCTGGGTCGAGCCGCTGTTGTTGACCAGGTCGACGCGGACCTCGCGCGACCCGCCGCTCGGCAGGGTCAGGACCGGCTTGACGGTGCCCCGTAGCTGCGGCACGCCGTTGTCGGCCGCCCAGCCGGAGAAGCTCGCGACCTGCGGCAGCAGCTGCTGCGTGCCCGACACGGCCGGAGCCACCTCGAGCTGCTGGTTGCCATAGCCGGTACGTCCCGCTGACCGGACCTTGACGTCGACGAGGACTCGCTTGTTGGTCGCCGCGTCAGCAGGTGCGGTGACCTCGAACGTCCTCGTACGCGTGGCGCCCGGCTTCAGGTCGCCGAGGGCGACCGTGTCGGCGCCCGACCAGCCAGCAGGCAGGCCGACCGAGAGGGTCGCGCCGGACAGGCGCTTCGTCCTGGGGGCCGTCACCTTGACCGTGATCGTGCTCGATCCGCCGGGCACGACGGCGAACGTCGAGGCCGACACGTCGAGCTTCGTCCCGAGCGGCAGGCCATGTGGCGTCGGCAGCAGGGCGCCCTGCAACATCGTCGCGGAGGAGGACGCGGGGGAGGTGAGGTCGCCGCGGGTGAACGGCACCCTGGAGTCGACCTGCGTCATGTAGTCGCAGCCGAGCTTCGTGGGATCGGCCGACACGTCCGGGAACCCGGCCCAGCCCTGGCTCTTGTATACCCGCTGGGCCTCGCGCTCGACCTGGGCCCAGGTCTTGCCGTACTGCGTCGACGTGCGCCCGCTCCACACGCCGTAGATGTCATCGGTCGGATCGGTCGGCTTGAACGTCGTCGTGCACGTCTCGCCGCTCGCCGCCCCTGAGCCGCGGGCGGTGGCCGTCAGCAGCTTGCTCGCCGTCCACGGCTTCAGGCCCTCCTTGCGGATCTGGTCGGGATACGCCGAAGGGTCACCCGCGAGGTTGTACGCCTCGACCGCCAGCAGCGCGGCCTCCTGGTGCGCCCCGTGGTTGCCGGGGCTCGGGGCGGTGTTCATCGTGGCGATGATCTCGGGCTTGGTCTCGCGGACGACCCGGACCAGCCGGCCGAGGGTGTCCTCGTGTCCCCAGATCTTGCGATAGAGCGGCTCGCTGACGGAGTAGTAGGAGTCGACCTTGTCGAGGTTGTAGACGTCCGTGACGTTCGCCTTGCCGACTGCCTCTCGTTCCTCGTGCTCACGCAGCAGGCCCAGCGCAGGTCCCTCCTCGGGTCCGACCGCGTTGCCGCCGCCCTCGCCGCGGGTCACGGTGACGACGCCGGTACGCGTGCCATACCGCTCGCGCCACTCCCCGAACATCGACAGCCGTCCCGCCTCGTCGTCGGGATGTGCGCCGACGAAGAGGACGTCGAGGTCGGCCGCGCTGCGGTGCGTACCGGTCGTGTGGGTCGTGCCGGCGTCCGCCCCCGAGGCGGACGCGACCGGTGCGGCCAGGGCGAGCACCGCGGCCCCCACGAGGGTGGTGCGACGCGATGGGCGTACGTGCCGATGTCTCTGCATAACTCATCCCTTCTGTCGTGGCAGGCGGTCTGGGTCCCGTTGACCCAGGGGTCTGTGGCGGCTCGGGCTAGCCCTTCACCGAGCCTTCGAGCATCCCGCGGATGAAGTGCCGCTGGGCGAAGATGTAGAACACGACGATCGGCAGCGCGACCAGCACGGCGCCGGCGGCGAGCAGCGACGTCCCTTCGGTGTACTGCCCCTTGAAGAACGAGAGGCCGAGCGGCGCGGTGCGCAGGCCCTCGTTGGTCGGCAGCATGACGAGCGGCAGGAGGAACTCGTTCCACGTCCACATGAGGACCAGCAGCACCATCGTGATGATCGCGGGACGCCCCATCGGCAGCAGGATCGACCACAGCACGCGGCCGTGGCCGGCGCCGTCCATCCGGGCCGCCTCGACGATCTCGGACGGGACGCTGCGGAAGTACTGCCGCATCCAGAACACGCCGAACGCCAGTGACTGGGCGATCTGCGGGAGGATCAGCGCGACGTACGTGTCCGTGAGTCCCATGCCGCGCAGGTCGTAGTAGAGCGGGATCACGATCGCCTCGCTCGGCACCATGAGGCCGAGCAGCAGCAGGTAGAACAGCGCGCTCGAGCCGCGGAACTTCATCGTGCCGAACGCGTAGCCCGCCAGCGAGGACAGGATCGCGCTGACCACCACGACGACCACGGCGACGAGGATGCTGTTGGCCATGTAGCGGCCGAAGTGCCCGACCCGCCACGCGGTCTGGAAGTTGTCGAAGTGGAACGCGCCGGTGCCGCCGACGGAGTCGGGCTGCAGGGCGCTGAACAGGATGAGCCCCATCGGGTAGAGCGCGAACGCCGAGGCGGCGATCAGCAGCGCGTACGTCGTGATGCGTTCGAAGCGTGAGGTCATGAGTCAGCACTCTCCGAGAGCCGGTTGATCAGGACCGTGCAGAGCAGGATGAACGCCGTCAGGACCAGTGCGATCGTCACGCCGACCCCGACCTGGCCCTTGTTGATCGCGCGGTCCCACACCTCGTACGCGGGCACCCGGCTGGAGGTGCCGGGGCCGCCGCTGGTCATGACGTAGACGAGGTCGAACGTCCGCATCGCTGCCACGAGGGTCAGGGTCAGGGCGACGGCGAGCTCACCGCGCACGGCCGGGACGCTGATCGTGATGAACTCGCGGATCGGCCCGGCGCCGTCGAGGCGCGCCGCCTCGTAGAGCTCGCGGGGGACCTTGGACAGGCCGGCCAGGAACAGCACGACGCACAGGCCGGTGCAGACCCAGATGCCGACGACGCCGATGCAGATCAGGGCGTAGCGCTCGTCGCCGAGCCAGCCGCGCGCGACGTCGCCGAGGCCGACGGTGCGGAGGAAGTCGTTGAGCGGGCCGTCCGGGGCGAAGATCTGCCGCCACGCGACCGCGACGACGACGAGCGCGACGACCTGGGGGAGGAACAGGACCGTGCGGAAGAAGTTGACGCCGCGCACCGCGCTGCGGGTGATCATGCTGGCCAGGGCCAGGCCGAGCGCGCACGGGATGATGCTGAAGAAGACGATCAGCGTCAGGGCGTGGAGGAACGGCTCGCGCAGGGCGTCGTCGGTCAGGACGAGCCGGTAGTTGTCGAGCCCGACCCACCTGCCGACGCTGAGGCCGTCCCACTCGTAGAGCGAGAGCCAGACGGCGTGCACCAGAGGCGTGAGGAAGAACAGTCCGAAGACCAGGAGAGCCGGCGCGATGTAGACGTACGCGATGCGCCGGGGCTCCCCGGGTGGGCCCGCCTGCCGACGGCTCACCCGGGGAGGCTGGGGGACGGTGTCAGCCACCGTTGCTCGCCGTGAAGGTCGTGTACTCCTTCTCGAGGTTGTCCAGGAAGCTCTTCGGCTTCTCCGAGCCGGATCCGAGCTTCTGGACCTGCGCGGTCAACAGGTCGTAGAAGTCGGGCGTCGCGTAGTCCAGGTAGGGCACGAGCGCATCGTCGCCCGTCGCCTTGGTCCACGCGTCGAAGACCTCCTTCTGGGCTCCGGTCGTGCCGGCGGAGTCGACGTCGGTGACCGGCAGGTTGCCGGCCTTGGCGATGAGCTTCATCGCCTCGGGGCTCGTGATGAAGTTGATGTACGCCCCGGCGGCGTCGGCGTGCTTGCTGGCCTCGGTGATGGCGAACGGGAGACCCGTGCCGCCTGTGACGGCCTGCTTGCCGCTGTCGCCGACCGGCGGCAGGGCGAAGCCGAGATCGTCGCCGAGCGCCTTCTTGAGGTCGGCCAGCAACCAGGTGCCGGCGGGCAGGAACACGCCCTTGCCCTTCGCGAAGTCCTGCCACGCGGGGTCATAGCCGAGACCGTTGAAGTCCTTGGTGAAGTAGCCCTTCTTGACCCAGTCGGCGAACGTCGTGGCGGCCTTCTCGTTCTCCGCCGACGTCCACGAGGCGCCCTTGCGGCCGAAGCCGAGGTTGCGGATGTCGTCGCGGGGGACGAACTGGTTCTGCACGAACCCGAACGTGTGGATGCCCGGCCAGGCGTCGAGGTTGCCGAACTGGATCGGCGTCTCACCGGCCTGCTTGGCCTTGGCCAGTGCGGCCTCGAAGTCGGTCAGCGTCGTGGGCACCTCGATGCCGAGCTTCGACAGCTTGGCCTTGTTGTACCAGAGCCCGACGAGCTCGCCGGCCTGTGGCAGGCCGTAGAGGTTGCCGGCGCCGAACGTCTTGCCGTCCTCGGTGTACGACGCGAGCGCGCGCACCGACTCGGGGTAGCGGTCGGACCACTTGTACGCCTTGTTGTAGGGCTCGAGCGAGCGCAGCAGCCCGGCCTTGACGAACTGGCCCATGTCGGAGCGGCCGTTGTTGGCCTGCACGACGTCGGGCGCCTTGTCGTCGGTGATCGCGAGGCGCAGGGTCTTGCGCAGGTCGTCGAACGAGCGCGAGACCCGCTTGATCGTGACGTTGGGGTACTTGTCCATGAACTGCTTGTTGAGGGCGGCGATCTGCTCGGCCTGGCCGCCACGGACCTCCTGGTCCCAGACGGTCAGCGTCAGCTTGCCCATCTTGGCGACGTCGGTCTTGACGTTGGCCGGCTCGTCCGAGTCCTTCTTGTTGTCGGACCCGGGCGCGCACGCGCTCGCGAACAGAAGGGCGGCCACCGTTGCGGCGCCGGCCCACCTGGTGCGTCTGCTCGTCATGATTTCTCCTTCGGGGGTGTGAGAACTGGCGTGGCGAAGCCGATCGTCGCGACGGCCCGGCTCACCGGTCGTTGATCCTTGGTGGGGAGCACGTCGTCGAGGAACTCGTAGTCGCGGGCGAACCGCTTCTCGGACCTGGCCGCGGCCCACCACTGGGCGATGTCGATCCAGCCGGGGGAGGCAAGGGCGCCGCCGAATCCGCGTACGGACAAGGCGGCGCAGAGGTTCGCGAAGCGGAGTCGATGGAGGAGCGACCAGCCGGCGAGCTCGCCGGCCATGAGACCGGCGAGGAACACGTCGCCCGCGCCGGTGGGATCGAGGGCCTCGACGGGCACGCCGGGCACCCAGGCGGTCTCGCCGGTCGCGGCGTCAGCGGCGAACGCGCCACCACTGCCGGCGGTCACGACGGCCAGCGGCACCCACTCGCGCAGCTCCTCGACCGCTGCGCCGGGGCTCGTCGTCCGCGTGTAGGCCATGGCCTCGGCGGCGTTGGGCACGAACGCGTGGCAACCGTCGAGGCGTTCGCGCAGCTCCGCGGTGTCCCACCGCTCGGTGGCGTCCCAGCCCGCGTCGGCGAAGATCTTCGTGCCGTTGGCCACCATCGTGTCGACCCAGGAGGCGCGCTCGACGCCCATGTCGGCGAACGCGGCGCGGGTGCAGGGCACCTCGCCGAGGAGCTCCTCGGCCGGGATCGGCGGCGGGTGCTCGTGGGTCACCATCGCGCGGTCGTCGTCGAACGCCAGGGACACCGTGACGGGGGAGTGCCAGTCGGGGAACCGGCGGGAGTGGCTGAGGTCGATGTTCTCGGACTCGGACAGCTCCTTCCAGCAGTACTCGCCGTACGCGTCGCCGCCGAAGGCAGCCGACAGCGTCGTGGAGAGGCCGAGCCGGGAGCACGCGACGGCGAGGTTGGCCACACCGCCGGGGCTCGAGCCCATGCCGTCGGTCCAGACCTCGTGCCCGCCGGACGGTGCCGCGAGCATGCCGGTGAAGATGATGTCGAGGAAGACCCTTCCTGCGACGAAAACATCCCGGGGTTCCGCGGTGTCCACCGGCCCGTTCCCTTCTCTACGCGGTGGGGTGCGGCACCCCACCGTGACTCGTAGTCTCACTCAGGTGCGCGCTTTTGGCAAGATTTGCGCGAAGTTGACTGCTATTGTGCATTCCATGCTGTCGAGCGTCCGCCATGAGCGCATCCTGGAGCGACTGCGCACCGCCGGGCCCACGGAGGTGGCCGTGCTCTCCGGCCTGCTGCGGGTCAGCGAGGCGACCGTGCGGCGCGACCTGGCACATCTCGAGTCGCAAGGAGCGCTCACGCGCGTGCATGGCGGGGCGGCGCTCGCGACCAGCCCGGAGCCCCCGTTCGCACAGGTGTCCACCAGCCATCTCGACGAGAAGACGGCGGTCGCCCGGAGCGCTGCGGCCCTGGTCGAAGACGGCGACGTCGTCCTGCTCGACATCGGCACGACGACGCACCAGCTCGCGGTCGAGCTGCGGGGCCGGTCGATCACGGTCGTCACGTCGAGCCTCGCGGTGCTCGAGGTGTTCGAGCACGACACCGCGACCGAGCTGATCGTCCTCGGCGGCGTCCTGCGTCGCAACTACCGCAGCCTGGTCGGCTTCATCACCGAGCAGGCGCTCAAGCAGATCCACGTCGACAAGCTCTTCCTGGGCACGAGTGGCATACGCGCCGACGGGTCGGTGCTCGACACGACCGTCGTCGAGGTGCCGGTCAAGCAGGGCATGATCGCCGCCGCCGACCACGTCACGCTCGTCGCCGACAGCGACAAGTTCCCCGGCAGCGGCGTCGCCAGGGTCTGCGGGCCCGAGGCGATCAACGCCCTCGTGACGACGACGGGGGCCGACACGACCACGCTCGCCGCATTCCGCGAGGCCGGGTGCGACGTGCAGACGGCGGAAGCCGGACCGAACAACTAGGGGGAAGCATGCAACTGACCGTGCTGGGTGGTGGCGGATTCCGCGTGCCGCTCGTCTATCGCGCGCTCCTGAGTGACGACTCGGACTCCCGGGTCAACGAGCTCGTGCTGTACGACGTGGACCCCGCGCGACTGCGGCGCGTCGGCGAGGTGCTGGCCCGGCTCGAGGCCGAAGCCGGCGTCGCAGGTCCCGCGATCCGGCTCGAGACCGACCTGGCGGAGGCCGTGCGCGGCACCGACTTCGTGTTCTCGGCGATCCGGGTCGGCGGCCTCGAGGGTCGGGTGTGTGACGAACGGGCCGCGCTCGACGAGGGGGTCCTCGGCCAGGAGACCACCGGTGCCGGCGGCGTCTGCTACGGACTGCGAACCGTCCCGGTCGCGGTGCAGATCGCCCGCACGGTCAAGGAGCACGCCCCCGACGCGTACGTCATCAACTTCACCAACCCGGCCGGCATGGTCACCGAGGCCATGTCCGCGATCCTCGGCGACCGGGTCGTCGGGATCTGCGACTCGCCCGTCGGGATGTTCAAGCGGGTGGCGCGTGCGCTCGACCTCGACCGGTCCAGTGCGGTCTTCGACTATGCCGGTCTCAACCACCTCGGCTGGCTGCGCCGCGTGCTGGTCGACGGCGTCGACGTGCTGCCCGGCCTGCTGGCCGATCCCGACAAGCTACTCACGATCGAGGAGGGCCGGCTGTTCGGCCCGACGTGGCTGCGGACGATCGGCGCCGTGCCCAACGAGTACCTCTGGTACTGGTACTACACCAAGGACGCCATCGCCGGGATCGAGGCGGCGAAGGAGACGCGCGGTGAGTTCCTGCTGCGCCAGCAGGGCGGGTTCTACGCGGGAGGCGAGGGAGCCGGTGACGCGTACGCCGCCTGGGACCGGACCCGGCGCGATCGCGAGGAGTCCTACATGGCCGACAGCCGCGACGTGACCGGTGCCGGCGAGCGCGACGAGGACGACCTCGACGGCGGCGGCTACGACCGCGTGGCCCTCGAGCTGATGCACGCGATCGCCCGCAACCAGGAGGCGACGCTCGTCCTCAACGTGCGCAACGGCAGCACGCTGCCGGGCCTGCCGGCCGACGCCGTGATCGAGGTGCCCTGTGTCGTCGATGCCAACGGCCCACGCGCACTGCCGCTCGATCCGCTGGCGCCGCATGCGGCGGCCCTGGTGGCGACGGTCAAGGACGTCGAGCGCACCGCGATCGAGGCGGCGACAACCGCGTCGCGCGAGCTGGCGGTGCGGGCCCTGGCGCTGCACCCTCTCGTCGACTCGGTCAACACCGCGCGGCGGATCTTCGACCGCCAGCTGCAGGACGTACCGGATCTCTCGCGGGTGTTCGGCTGACGGTTTCCTGAGTTTTGCGCCTTCGTACGCCGGGCATACCGGCGGGATGACACAATCTGGTGCATGACTGCCACGATCGCGCCGGAGCGCCCGCCGAGCCGGCCCAGACGCCGCATTGCGACGGCGATCGGCGTGATCCTGCTGCTGGGTGGCCTGTCGGTGATGGGCTACTTCGCGTGGCAGTACATCGGCACCAACATCGTCTCCAAGCACAAGCAGAAGCAGATCAAGGAAGAGACCCGGCGCCAGTGGGACAAGGGCGTCGAGGGCGACGCGATCGCGATGCTGCGGGTCAAGCGCTTCGGCAAGGACTACGAGGTGCCGATCGTCAAGGGCTTCGACAAGGGCGCCCTCGCGCGCGGTGTCGGCTGGGACACCAAGAGCGCCAAGCCCGGGCAGATCGGCAACTTCGCCATCGCCGGCCACCGCGTCACGCACGGCGAGCCGTTCAGCAAGTTCCCCAAGCTCAAGAAGGGCGATCTCGTCGTCGTCGAGACGCGCCGCGACATCTTCACCTACAAGCTGCGCAACTCCGGCACCTCGATCACGGTGCCGTTCACGACGTCGTGGCCGCTGTGGCCGGTGCCGGACCCTGACGCCCGCGGCCAGAAGCCGACCGAGCGGCTCATCACCCTGCTCACGTGCTCCGAGCTGTTCCACACCAACAACCGCAGCGTCGTGATCGGCGAGCTCGTCAAGACGTACGACAAGAAGCAGGGCACGACCGCGACCAACTGATCGCGCCCTAGGCTTGCCGCATGCATGACTACCAGCGCGAGTTCATCGAGTTCTCCCTCGACCACGAGGTGCTCGGGTTCGGTGAGTTCACGCTGAAGTCGGGGCGTACGTCGCCCTACTTCTTCAACGCCGGGCTCTTCAACACCGGCGCCCGGCTGGCGGCGCTGGGCCGGTTCTACGCCGCGGCGATCGACCGCAGCGGCGTCGAGTTCGACGTGCTCCTCGGCCCGGCCTACAAGGGCATCCCGATCGCGTCGGCCACGGCGGTGCAGCTCTCGGAGCAGCTCGGCCGTGACGTCCCGTGGTGCTTCAACCGCAAGGAGCCCAAGGACCACGGCGAGGGTGGCCTGATCGTGGGCTCACCCCTGCAGGGCCGGGTGCTGATCATCGACGACGTCATCACGGCGGGCACCGCGATCCGCGAGGTCATGGACATCGTCGACGGTGAAGGCGCGCAGGTCGCCGGCGTCATGGTCGCGGTCGATCGTCAGGAGCGGGGCGGCGGCGAGCTCTCGGCGATCCAGGAGGTCGAGCGGGACTTCGGCGTCCCGGTCGTCTCGATCATCGACTTCGGCCAGATCATCCAGTACGTCGAGGAGTCAGGCCGGCACGCGGAGCACCTGCCGGCGATCCGCGCGTATCGCGACGAGTTCGGGATCGCGGCCTCACCGGCATGACCGAGCCTGAGGCCGACGTCGGGGTCGGCCCGTGGGAGGGGGAGTGGCCCGCCGGTGACCACTACGACGCAGAGCTGCTGCGCGAGGGTGACCGCCGCAACGTCGTCGACCGCTACCGCTACTGGACGCTCGACGCGATCGTCGCCGACCTCGACCTGATCAGGCACCCGTTCCACGTGGCGATCGAGAACTGGCAGCACGACTTCAACATCGGCTCGATCGTGCGCACGGCCAACGCGTTCGCCGCGGCCGAGGTCCACATCGTCGGCAAGAAGCGGTGGAACCGGCGCGGTGCGATGGTGACCGACCGCTACCAGCACGTACGCCATCACGCGTCGGTCGACGACCTCGTTGCGTGGGCGGCGGAAGCCGGCCTCGCCGTCATCGGCATCGACAACGTCCACGACTCGGTGCCGATCGAGACCGCGGAGCTGCCGCGTGAGTGCGTGCTGGTGTTCGGGCAGGAGGGTCCGGGGCTCTCCGACGAGGCCAGGGCGGTCTGCGAGCGCACGCTCTCGATCGCCCAGTTCGGCTCGACCCGGTCGATCAACGCCGGTGCTGCCGCGGCCATCGCGATGCACGCCTGGATCCGCCAGCACGCCGACCTTGATTGACGCGTACGCCATTGTCTGACTAAGGTCAGAGAATGGTCGACGATCCCGTGGCGACGCTCCGCCGGTTCAACCGTTCATGGTCGCAGCGTGTGGGTGTGCTCGACGAGTCCTTCCTCGGCTCGGGTCGCCCGCTCGGGCCGTCCCGACTGCTGTTCGAGCTGCGGGGTGGTGGCACCAGCGTGCGTGAGCTGCGGGAGCGCATGGACCTCGACTCCGGCTACCTGAGCCGCCTGCTGCGCCAGCTCGAGTCCGAAGGGCTCATCGCAGTCACGCCCGATCCTGCCGACGCCCGACGCCGCATCGCGACGCTGACCCCTCGAGGAGTCGCTGCGCAGCAGGATCTCGACGACAGGTCCGACTCCCTCGCCCACGGCCTGGTCGACGCGTTGTCCGACCGGCAGCGCGTACGCCTGGCGGAGAGCCTCGACCAGGCCGACCGCCTGATCCGCGCGGCGACGGTCTCCCTCGACCTCGTCGATCCGGGCTCCGACTATGCCCGGACGGCTGTCGCGGCGTACTTCCGCGAGCTGGACGAGACGTTCGAGGGCGGGTTCGACGTGGCGGCCGGCGCCGCCGACGAGCACACGCTGGGTGGTGCGACCGGGCGGTTCCTCGTCGCGGTCAGTGGTGGCGTCGTGGTCGGCTGCGGCGGACTGCAGTCGCTGTCCGCCGACGTCGGCGAGATCAAGCGGATGTGGGTGCACCGCGAGTGGCGGGGCCCCGGGCTCGCGGGCCGGCTCCTCCGCCGGCTCGAGGAGGAGTCCGTCGCGCTCGGGCACCGGGTCGTCCGGCTCGACACCAACAGCTCTCTGAGCGAGGCGTTGGCGATGTATCGCGCTGCGGGCTACGTCGAGATCCCGCGCTACAACGACAACCCCTATCCCGACCACTGGTTCGAGAAGACCTTCTAGGCTCGCACCATGAGTCAACGCGTGGTCGTCATCGGGGGAGACGCCGCCGGCATGACCGTCGCCTCGGCGCTGCGTCGGCAGCTGCCGGCGGACCACGAGGTGGTCGTGCTGGAGCGGGGGACCTGGACGTCGTACTCGGCGTGCGGCATCCCCTACTGGATCTCCGGCGAGGTCGAGTCGCCCGAGGCGCTCGTCGCGCGGAGCGTGCAGGCCCACCTGGACAACGGCATCGACGTGCGCATGGGGGTCGAGGCGACGGCGATCGACCCCGTCGCGCACACCGTGTCGATCCTCGGCGGCAACGACCTGCCGTACGACCGGCTCGTCATCGCCACGGGTGCCGAGCCCGTACGACCCGACCTCCCTGGCATCGAGGGGGCGGGCATCTACGGCGTGCAGACGCTCGACGACGGGCAGGCGCTGATCGACGGCCTGGCGAAGCGGCCGGAGAAGGTCGTGGTCGTCGGTTCCGGCTACGTCGGCCTCGAGATCGCGGAGGCGTGCGTGGCCCGCGGCTTCGACACGACCGTCATCGACCGGTCGAAGACGCCGCTGTCGATCATCGAGCCGCGGCTCGGCGAGAAGGTCGCTGCCGCGATGCGCAAGCACGGCATCCGGCTGCTGTCCGACACGGCGGTCACCGGGTTCAAGCTGGACGACGACGGCCGGGTCAGCGCGGTGGACACCGAGGACGACTCGATCGAGGCCGACCTCGTGGTCCTCGGGCTCGGCGTCACGGCCCGGTCGGCGCTGGCGGGCGATGCGGGTCTACCCCTCGGCGCCAAGGACGGCATCGTCGTCGACGAGCACCAGCGGGTCGTCGGCTTCGACGACATCTGGGCCGCCGGCGACTGCGTCGTCACCAAGGACCGGGTGACCGGCGACCTGATCCACGTCCCGCTCGGCACTCACGCCAACAAGCAGGGACTCGTCGCGGCCGTCAGCATCCTCGCCGACGTCGCCGGAGCGGCACCGCGGGTGAGCTTCCCCGGGGTCGTGGGCACGGCGATCACCAAGTTCTGCGCCCTCGAGGTCTCGCGCACGGGGCTGGGGGAGCGGCAGGCCCGCGACGCAGGGTTCGACCCCCTGACCGTGAGCATCGAGACGACCAACTTCGCGGGATACATGCCCGACCCGGAGACCATGACGGTGGTGATGATCGCCGACCGGGCGACACGTCGCCTGCTGGGCGCACAGATCGTCGGCGGCGAGGACTCGGCGCTGCGGATCGACGTGGCCGCGACGGCGCTCGCCGCCGAGATGACGGTCGACGACATCGTGATGCTCGACCTGGCGTACGCCCCGCCGTTCTCCTCGGTGTGGAGCCCGATCCAGGTTGCCGCGCGGGCAGCGGTCAAGGCGCTGGGGTGACTCGCCCGTAACCACGGGGACTGGGATACTGGTCTCCGCACCCCTCGCCAGCCACCCAGGAGATTCGCATGCCCGTCGCCACACCCGAGGTCTACGCCGAGATGCTCGACAAGGCCAAGCGCGAGTCGTTCGCGTTCCCGGCCATCAACGTCTCGTCCTCGCAGACCCTCAACGCGGCACTCGCAGGCTTCGCCGAGGCCGAGAGCGACGGCATCCTCCAGGTCTCGACCGGTGGCGCCGAGTACTTCTCCGGTCCCACGGTCAAGAACATGGTCACCGGCTCGCTGGCCTTCGCCGCGTACGCCGAAGAGGTCGCCAAGAACTACCCGGTCAACGTCGCGCTGCACACCGACCACTGCCCCAAGGACAAGCTCGACGGCTTCGTGCGCCCGCTCGTCGCGGCGTCCGAGGAGCGGGTCAAGTCCGGCGGACTGCCCTACTTCCAGTCGCACATGTGGGACGGCTCGGCCGTGCCGCTCGACGAGAACCTCGAGATCGCCAAGGAGCTGCTGGCCCGCTGTCACGCGGCCGGCATCATCCTCGAGGTCGAGATCGGCGTCGTCGGCGGCGAGGAGGACGGCGTCGTCGGTGCGATCGACGACAAGCTCTACTCGACGCCTGAGGACGCCCTCGCCACGGCTGAGGCGCTGGGCCTCGGAGAGAACGGCCGCTACCTCACCGCCCTGACGTTCGGCAACGTGCACGGCGTCTACAAGCCCGGCGGCGTCAAGCTGCGCCCCGAGGTGCTCGAGACGGCGCAGCAGGTCGTCGGTGAGAAGTACGGCAAGGACCACCCGTTCGACCTCGTGTTCCACGGCGGCTCGGGCTCGCTGCCCGAGGAGATCTCGGCGGCGGTCGACTACGGCGTCGTCAAGATGAACGTCGACACCGACACGCAGTACGCCTTCACCCGTCCGGTCGTCGGGCACATGTTCACCAACTACGACGGCGTGCTCAAGATCGACGGCGAGGTCGGCAACAAGAAGGCGTACGACCCGCGTGCCTGGGGCAAGGCCGCCGAGGCCGGCATGGCGTCGCGTGTCGCCGAGGCGTGCGCCAACCTCCGCAGCGCCGGCACCAAGCTCTGACGCAGGCTCAGCGGTCGGCGGGCAGCAGCACGCCGGCCGCGAGCTCCGCGCAGTCGCCGGCTTCCTCGCGGAGGATCTTGCGATGCGTGGGCCGGGCCGCCTCGTAGCGCTCCCGGCCTGCCTGGGTGATCTCGGTCCACTGCGCGCGACGGTCGTCGGTGCACGTGTTGCGGCAGACCAGTCCGTCGTTCTCCAGCCGGCTCACGAGGCGTGACAGCGCGCTCTGGCTCAGGTGCACCTGCTCGGCGAGGAACGCCATGCGGACCTTCTCGGCGGCGTTGTGCAGCACCTGCAGGACCTCGAACTCGCTCGAGCTCAGGTCGTGCTGCGCACCGAGCTCACGATCGAGCCGGCAGCTCAGCTGGTTGTAGCGACCCATCAGCTCGTGCCACGACTGGGCGAGCTTCTCATCGGACACCTTGGACACGTGTGAAGGATATCACCGCGTCCGCATAAGATGTTCATGCATTAGTTGCTTGCGCATTAGATGCACGTGCATAAGACTGTGAGGCATGACCTCAGTTCTGACAGGCACCAAGCCTGACTCCCCAACCCTCCATGTCACCGAGGGCACCGGATGGTCGAGCCGCACCTGGGTGCTCCTCGTCGTCCTCGCCGGTGCGCTCTTCCTCGACGGCCTCGACATCTCGATGGTCGGCGTCGCCCTCCCGTCGATCGGCGAGGACCTCCACATGTCCCCGTCGGCCCTGCAGTGGATCGTCTCCGGCTACGTGCTCGGCTACGGCGGCCTGCTGCTGCTCGGCGGCCGATCCGCGGACCTGCTGGGCCGGCGTTCGGTGTTCCTCTTCGCCGTCGGCGCGTTCGGCATCGCCTCGGTCGTCAGCGCGTTCCTCAGCAACGACCTGGCGCTGATCTCGCTCCGCTTCGTCAAGGGTGTCGCCGCGGCGTTCACCGTGCCGGCCGGCCTGTCGATCATCACGACGACATTCGCCGAGGGCCCGGCCCGCAACCGTGCGCTCAGCATCTACACCGTCTGCGGGGCCAGCGGCTTCTCGATGGGCCTCGTCTTCGGCGGGCTGCTCACCGAGCTCGGCTGGCGCATGACGTTCCTGCTGCCCGGCCCGGCGGCACTGCTGCTGCTGTTCGCCGGACTCAAGGTCGTGCCGCGCGCTGAGCGCCAGGCCTCGTCGCTCAAGCACTTCGACCTCGTCGGCGCCTTCACCAGCACGGCGTCGCTGCTGATCCTCGTGTACGCCGTCGTCGAGGCACCGGAGCGCGGCTGGACCAGCGTCGCGACGCTCGGCCTGCTGGCAGCCAGCATCGCGCTCGCTGCGCTGTTCGTCGCCGTCGAGCTGCGGCACGACCACCCGCTCGTACGCCTCGGCATCCTGCGCTCGGCCCGCGTGGTGCACGCCAACCTGGCTGGCGCCGTGATGTTCGGCGCGTACGTGTCGTTCCAGTTCGTCGTCACGCTCTACCTGCAGAACGCCCTGGGCTGGTCGCCGCTCGCGATGGCGCTCGGCTTCCTGCCGGCCGGCATCCTGGTCGTCGCCAGTGTCGTCAAGATGGGCTCGGTGCTGCAGCGCTTCGACACGCGTCTGGTGATCGCCGCCGGACTGACGTCGTTCGCGATCGGGTACGCCCTGTTCCTCCGGGTGTCGCCCGGCATGGCGTACGCCAACTTCCTGCTGCCGACGATGCTGCTGCTGGGGCTCGGCTTCGCGCTGTGCTTCCCGTCGATCAACTCCCAGGCCACGGCCGGGGTCGCCGATCACGAGCAGGGCCTGGCCTCCGGGCTGGTCAACACGAGCCTGCAGATCGGTGGTGCCGTGATGCTTGCGGTGATCTCGGCCGTGATCGGCGCCGGCGACACGGTGGCCAAGCCTGACGCGCTGCTGCCCGGCATGACGACGGCGATCCAGGTCATCGTCGGGCTCACCGTGGTCGGCGTGCTCAGCACGCTCGCGGTGGTCGGCTTCCGCCGGCCGGCGCCCGAGCTCGTCCCGGTCGCGGTCGACCGCGAGCTGGAGGACTGCGTGGCCTGTTGAGCCGAGGCCGTAGGGTGCGGGCATGACGAACTTGTTCGGTGAACCGCCCGCAACCCTGCTGCCTGAAGACCCCGGCGCAGCGTCCCTGGCCGAGGGTGACGACCCCAAGAACGTGGCCGCCACCCACCCGGACTCGGCGCTCGCCTGGGTCACGCTCGCCGAGCTGGCGTTGGCCGACGGGCTCGACCTCGAGGGTTATGCGTTCGCGCGCACGGGCTACCACCGCTCGCTCGACCTGCTGCGCCGCAACGGCTGGAAGGGTCACGGCCCGCTGCCGTGGAACCACGAGCCCAACCGCCCGTTCCTCCGCTCGCTCGTGGCCCTCGCGGACGCGTCCGAGCGGTTCGGCGACACGGGTGAGGCGCACCGCTGCCGCGAGTTCCTGCACGAGTCGAGCCCCGAGGCGTACGCCGAGCTCGTCAGCCCGAAGGGCTGAGCAACAAGCCGAGTAGCCCGAAGGGCTGAGCAGCAGGCCGAGTGGCCCGAAGGGCTGAGCAACAAGCCCGAAGAAGGACTAAGGGACGTACATCGTCAGGGCGGCGGGCTCGATGCGCCACGAGTGCTCGGCGCTCGGGCCGGTGAGCTCGCCGTCGCTGGTGCAGGCCAGCTCGTCGCCGCGCACCTCGACCTCGGTGCCCCGGAGGTAGACGACGTCGTCGCGCCGGTGGTGGTCGCCGCGGCGGACGTGCCAGGCGTACGCGATGCGGCGCCGCGGTGACTCGGTGTAGGAGACGGCGACGTCCAGCTTGCCGTCGGACGGGTCCGCCTCGGGGAGCAGCGCGGTGCCGCCCCCGACGTAGCCGCCGTTGCCGACGGCGACCTGGATGACCGGCTCCTTGCGGGTCAGCGGCTTGCCGTCGACCGTGATGCGGAGGCGGGCACCCGGCTGGGTGAGCCCGCGCACGCCCGTGAGCACCGCGCCGACGACGTAGCCGACCGGACCGAGGGCCTTCTTCCACGGCCGGGCTGCCTTGGCGGCCTCGGCACCGATGCCGATGTGGGCGGCGTTGACCACGACCTCGTCCCGGCCGTCGATGATCAGGTCGATCGCGCGGGTGCGCCCGGCGGCGACGACCTTCGCGGCGTCGACCGGGTCCTCCGGAAGTGCGAGCGTCGTGGCGAAGTCGTTGCCGGTGCCGAGCGGCACGAGGCCGACGACGACGTCGAGGCGGCCGGCCGACCGGAGAGCGTCGACGACGGCGTGCAGGCTGCCGTCGCCGCCGAGCACCACGACGCCGTCGACGGAGGGATGCGCGGCGAGCGCCTCGGCGAGGTCTTCGGGCGACGAGGTGGTCACCAGCTCGACGTCGAACCCGTGCCACGCCTCGACGACGGCGGCGATGGCCTGCTCGTCGGCGGTGCCGGCGTCGGCGTTGGCGATCGCGAGGAGTGAGGTCATGAGACCGCAACCCTACGGCGCAACGGGCTCCTGGGCATGCTCAGTCGCGGGCTCGCCGAGGCGTACGGCGATGACGCCGAGCAGGATCAGCAGACCGCCGGCGAACTGGATGGCCCGCGGGGCCTCGTCAAGTAGGAGCCAGGCGAACAGCACGCTGGCGACCGCTTCCGTGAGGCCGACGAACGACGCCAGCCTGGAGCCGAGGCGCCGGGTCGCCGCAATGCCCAGGACGTATGCGAGCCCGGCCGTGACCACGCCGAGCGTCACGACGGGCAGCCACCACGGCCACTCCGACCCCGCGAGGGTGACGTCCGCGCGGGAGGTGGCGAGCGGCACGATGCCGACGAGCCCGGCGAGCAGGAGGGTCACGCCACCGAACAGCAGCCCGCCGGCGGCGAGCACGATGCCGGGCAGTCCGTTGTCCTCGTCGGCGGAGATGATCCAGTAGAACGCCGCTCCGGCCATCGCGCCGAGCGCCCACACCATGCCGATCGGGTCGACGTCGGCACCGGACACCAGGTCCAGCACCAGCATGAGCCCGGCGATCGCGAGCACCGCGCCGGTGATCGTCAGACGGCTCGGCCGCTGACCGTGCCGGAACCACATCCAGCCGATCACGGCGACCGGGGCGGTGAACTCGATGAGGATCGCGACGCCGACCTGCATGTGGTCGACGGCGTTGAAGTACGCCAGCTGGCACCCGGCGACGGCGATGAGGCCGTACGCGATGATCAACCCCGCGTTGCGGCGCAGGAGCGACCAGCGACCGCGCAGCACGATCAGGGCCGGGACGATCAGCACGCCTCCGGCGATCAGGATGCGGACCGTGACGGCCGAGCCGGCGGTCCAGCCCGAGTCGATCATGGCCTTGGCCAGAGGGCCGGACAGTGCGAACGATGCCGCGGCGAGCACCGCGAGGCCGATGCCCGAGGTGCGGCGGGACAGTGGCGTCCGGGTGCTGTCATCAGCCAAAGCGGTCATGACACATGACACTACGGCGGCGGATGTAAGGTGTCAACATGGTCTTTGCCTATGACACGGAGGGTGCGCTGGTTGCCGCCGTGGAGCTCGTCAACTCGGCCGAGCCGCCCGTCACGATGACGACGACGGCGGAGCTGGGCGCGTTCTTCGTGAAGCACAACTACACGGGCAAGCTCGACGGCGACCAGGCCGAGCTCGACGCCGTGCACCGCATCCTGCCGCGGCTGCGCACGCTGCTGACCAGCTCTCGCGACGATGCCGTGCAGCAGGTCAACCAGATCCTGGCCGAGGCACGGGCCCTCCCGCAGCTGGTGCGCCACGGCGACACCGACTGGCACCTGCACGCCGTCGAGGACGACCGCTCACTCGACGTACGCATCCTCGTCGAGACCGCGATGGCGATGATCGACGTGATCCGTGGCGACGAGCTGTCGCGACTCGGCGTCTGCGCCGACGCCGACTGCGAGGGCCTGGTCCTGGACCTGTCGCGCAACCGGTCCCGCCGGTTCTGCAGCACGACCTGCAGCAATCGCGCAGCCGTGGCGGCGTACCGCGCCCGCCAGGCGAACTGAGCCGCGCTCACGGCGCCCGATTCCGCTAGACTGCCTCGGTAAGAGCCCCGCGAGACCGGGGCTTGTCGCATGTGTGAGGGGTGCATCCCATGCCCGCAGTCGTGATCGTCGGAGCCCAGTGGGGCGACGAAGGCAAAGGCAAGGCCACGGACATCCTCGGCAGCCGTGTCGACTATGTCGTGAAGTTCAACGGCGGCAACAACGCCGGGCACACGGTCGTCATCGGCGACCAGAAGTACGCCCTGCACCTCCTGCCCAGCGGCATCCTCAGCCCCGGCTGCGTGCCGGTCATCGGCAACGGCGTCGTGGTCGACCTCAAGGTGCTGTTCGAGGAGATCGACGGGCTCAACGAACGCGGCATCGACACCTCGAAGCTCGTCATCAGCTCCAACGCCCACGTCATCGCGGACTACAACCGCACGATGGACAAGGTCGCCGAGCGGTTCCTCGGCAGCCGCAAGATCGGCACGACCGGTCGCGGCATCGGGCCGACGTACGCCGACAAGATGAACCGCCTCGGCATCCGCGTGCAGGACCTGTTCGACGAGAAGATCCTGCGCCAGAAGGTCGAGGGGGCGCTCGAGCTCAAGAACCAGATCCTCACCAAGATCTACAACCGTCGCGCCGTCGAGGTCGACGAGATCGTCGAGGAGCTGTTGTCGTACGTCGACCGGCTCCGCCCGATGATGGCCGACACCCCGCTGCTGCTGCACGAGGCGCTCGCCGCCGACAAGACCGTGCTGCTCGAGGCGGGCCAGGCCACTCTGCTCGACGTCGACCACGGCACCTACCCCTTCGTGACCTCGTCGTCGGCGACGACCGGCGGCGCGTGCACCGGCTCGGGCATCGCGCCGACCGAGATCACCCGCGTCATCGGCATCGTCAAGGCGTACGCGACGCGCGTCGGCGAGGGCCCGTTCCCCACCGAGCTGTTCGACGACGACGGCGAGCAGCTGCGCAAGAACGGCGCCGAGTTCGGCACGACGACCGGCCGTCCGCGCCGGTGCGGCTGGTACGACGCGCCGATCGCGCGCTACGCCGCCCGCATCAACGGCGTCACGGACTTCGTGCTCACCAAGCTCGACGTGCTGACCGGCTGGGACCGCATCCCGGTGTGTGTCGCGTACGACGTCGACGGCGAGCGGGTCGACGAGATGCCGATGACGCAGACCGGGTTCCACCACGCCAAGCCGGTCTACGAGTACTTCGAGGGCTGGCACGAGGACATCTCCGGCGCTCGTACGTTCGAGGACCTGCCGAAGGCCGCGCAGACGTACGTGCTGGAGCTCGAGAAGATCTCGGGTGCGCGGATCTCGACGATCGGCGTCGGCCCCGACCGCGAGCAGACGATCGTCCGTCACGACCTGCTCTGAGAGGTGGGCACGCGGCCGTTTCGCAGTAAGCCCACGGCAAAAGTGAAACAAGCGTACAACTGATACAGGTCGTCGCATTTTCGCGACGTCCGCCCTCGGGGGAATGCGCCGCGGGTCCGTTTGGCCCACGCACGGGAAACCATGCCCACCAGATCAGTTGCGCTCCGGCGCCTCAGCGCCGGCGCAGCCGCCGGTGCCCTCATCAGCACGAGCCTGTTGCTCACGTCTCCGGCCCAGGCCGACACGGTTGCCGTGCACGCCTCCGACATTCGTCCCGACGAGACGACGTACGCGGGCTGGCACCAGGGATACGCCGATGCGCGCTACGCCTCGGGCATCTCGTCGCAAGGGCTGTCGTCGATCGGTCGTTCGCAGATCATCAACGGCTACACCGACAACGACAACGTGGACCTGGCCAAGGACGGCGTCAACGCCGATCTCGGCACGGCGCTCAACGGTGCGTCGTACGACGTGGCACAGGGCCAGGCGTACTTCCAGGTGCCGCTGTTCGTCGACTCCGATGGTGCGGCGGGCAGCGATCCCGCCGTCTTCACGACGCTGCGTCCAGCCGTCGCGGCGGACGGCCCCACCACGATCGGCCTGAGCGACTCATGGGTCTCGAGCAAGGCGTTCGGCACGATCGCCGCCAACACGCCCACCACGCTGTCGACCATCGTCGGCGCTCTCGACGGTGGCGCCAGCATCTACAAGACGATCGCCTTCGGCGTGCTGACCGACGTCGGTCACACCTCGGCGGTCTCGTCGATCACGTTCGACGGCGACACGTACGAGTTCGCCGCCGACGCGGTCAGCAACGACACGGTCACCGACTCCGAGGTCGCGAACGAGGAGACGGCCAACAACTACGCGTCCTGGCACCAGGGCTACGAGAACGCGACCGGTCGACAGCAGGTGACCGGCGAGGGCGTCGAGCTGTCGGGGCGTTCGCAGGTGATCAAGGGCTACAACAACACCAGCACCAACCTCACGGCCGTCAACGCCAACCTCGCTGGTGTCATCCCGGACGCCAGCTATGACGTCGAGTCGGGTGCGGCGTTCTTCCAGATCGCGCTGCGCTTCGACAACGGCGGTGGCGTCCAGTTCGCCACCCTGCGCAACAACGGCACCGACGGAGCGCTGTCCCTCGATCAGCAGTGGCAGTCGAGCAAGGCGATCAACGCGGACATCCCGGCCAACACCAACGCACGGCTCAGCGACATCGTGGCCGCGCTCGGCAACTACAAGGTCATCGCCTACGGCGTCCTGACCACTCCGGGCACGTCCGCAGTGGTCTCGCACATCACGTTCGGCCGGACGTCCACGACGTTCGCCGACGCGCCGGCCGCGCCGACTGCGAGCAACGTCATGCCGAACGGGATCGCCCCCGACGAGAGCGTGTACGCCGGATGGCACCAGGGTGCCGCTGAGGGTGTCGCCAGGATCGCGAACGGTGTGCTGAACCTCGGCGCGACCCGCTCGCAGGTCATCAAGGGCTACGCCGACAACAGCAAGAACACGGACGACCGCAACGTGGACCTGGCCGAGGCGCTGCGGACGGGCTCCTACGACGTCGTGAGCGGTGACGTGCACTTCCAGGTGCCGGTGTTCTTCGAGGACGCCGACGGCAACACGCAGTTCGCGACGCTGCGACCCCAGGCGAAGGCGGACGTGGGCGTCAACACGTTCCACCTCGGCGACGAGTGGGTCTCCAGCAAGCCCCTGGGCGACCTGCCGGCCAACACGCCTGCGCAGCTCGGGGACATCCTGAGCTCGATCGGCTCCTACAAGGTGCTGGCCTTCGGGGTCTACTCCGATGCCGGTGGCAACGGTGTCGTCAGAAGCATCACCTGGAACGGTGTGAAGAGCACGTTCGCCAAGGTCACGTCGACGACCAAGATCGTCAAGCTCAGCAACAGCAAGCCGTCGGTCCGAAGCCACGTCATCGTCTACGGCACGGTCACGGCGCCCGGCGGTGCCGCGGTCGCGGGCGGGACGGTCAAGGTGGTCTACCGCGCCAAGGTCGTCGCGACGACGACGGTACGGGCGAACGGGACGTACACGCTGCACCTCCCGCTGCTCAAGTCGGGCACGAGCAACATCCGGGTCACGTTCTACGGAACCGACCAGGCCAGCACGTCGACCGTGTTGAAGTCGATCACCGTCACCAAGTAGCAGCACGCGTCATCCGAGAGGGGCTCCGCCGAGAGGCGGGGCCCCTGCTCGTTGCCGATAGGCTCGACCCCCGTGAAGACTCTCGTCATCGGCTCCGGCGGCCGTGAGCACGCCCTGGCCCTCGCGCTGTCCCGCGACCCGCAGGTCACCGAGGTGCACGCGGCACCGGGCAACCCCGGCATCGCCGCCGTCGCCACCCTGCACGACGTCGACGCGATGAACGGTGCGGCCGTGGCCGCGCTCGCCACCGAGCTCGGCGCCGACCTGGTCGTCATCGGCCCCGAGGCGCCGCTGGTCGCCGGCGTCGCCGATGCCGTACGCGATGCGGGCATCGCCTGCTTCGGCCCGTCCAAGGCCGCCGCGCAGCTCGAGGGCTCCAAGGCGTTCGCCAAGCAGGTCATGGCCGGCGCCGAGGTGCCGACGGCTCTCGCGCACGTGTGCGAGACGGCGGAGCAGGTCGAGGCCGCGCTCGACTCGTTCGGCCCTCCGTATGTCGTCAAGGACGATGCGCTGGCCGCCGGCAAGGGTGTCGTCGTGACGACCGACCGGCAGGCCGCGATCGACCACGCCGCTGCCTGCGACCGGGTCGTCATCGAGGAGTTCCTCGACGGCCCCGAGGTGTCGCTGTTCGCGATCACCGACGGCGAGACCGTGCTGCCGTTGCAGCCGGCGCAGGACTTCAAGCGCGCCCTCGACGGCGACGAAGGACCCAACACCGGTGGCATGGGTGCCTACACGCCGCTGCCGTGGGCACCCGACGACCTCGTCGCGGAGGTGTCGCGGCGGGTGCTCGTGCCGACCGTGCAGGAGATGGCCCGTCGTGGCACGCCGTTCCAGGGCCTGCTCTACGCCGGCCTTGCGCTGACCAGCCGCGGCGTGCGGGTCATCGAGTTCAATGCCCGGTTCGGCGATCCCGAGACCCAGTCGATCCTCGCGCTGCTGCGCACGCCCCTGTCGGCGCTGCTGCACGGTGCGGCGACGGGTGGCCTCGCCGAGGTCGGCCTGCCGCAGTGGTCGAGCGACTCGTCGGTGACGGTCGTCGTGGCCTCAGAGGGCTATCCCGAGTCACCCAACACCGGTGACCCGATCGAGGGCCTCGACCGCGTCGCCGAGCTCGACGGCGTCGACGTCATCCACGCCGGCACCGCGCTGCGCGACGGCACGATCGTGACCGCCGGCGGCCGTGTCCTGTCGGTCACTGCTGTCGGTGCTGACCTCGCCGAGGCTCGCCGCAAGGCGTACGAGGGCGTCGGCCTCATCAGCATCCGCGGAGCCCACCACCGGACCGACATCGCCCTCGCGGCGGAGCAGGGGACAATAGAGCTGTGAGCACACCGAACGTCCTGGCCAGCCGCTACGCCTCGCCCGAGGTGGCGCGCATCTGGTCGCCGGAGCACAAGATCGTGCTCGAGCGCCGGCTCTGGATCGCGGTGCTCAAGGCCCAGAAGGACCTCGGCGTCGAGACCCCCGACGGCGTCATCGAGTCGTACGAGTCGGTCATCGATCGCGTCGACCTCGCCTCGATCGCCGCCCGCGAGAAGGTCACGCGCCACGACGTCAAGGCCCGCATCGAGGAGTTCGCGGCGCTCGCCGGCACCGAGCACATCCACAAGGGCATGACGTCGCGCGACCTCACCGAGAACGTCGAGCAGCTGCAGATCAAGGCGTCGCTCGAGCTGATGCGCGACCGTGCGATCGCCACCCTGGGCCGGCTCGGTCGCCTCGCCTCGGAGCACGCCGAGCTCGTGATGGCCGGCCGCAGCCACAACGTCGCCGCGCAGGCCACGACGCTCGGCAAGCGTTTCGCGACGGTTGCCGACGAGCTCATGGTCGCGATCGACCGGCTCGACGACCTCATCGCCCGCTACCCGCTGCGCGGCATCAAGGGCCCGGTCGGCACGAGCCAGGACCAGCTCGACCTGTTGGGCGGCGACGAGGCCAAGCTCGCCGAGCTCGAGGTGCGCGTCGCCCGCCACCTCGGCTTCGACAAGGTGCTGACGAGCGTCGGCCAGGTCTATCCGCGATCCCTCGACTACGACGTCGTCACGGCGCTGGTCCAGCTCGTCGCCGCGCCGTCCAACCTCGCCACCACGATCCGGCTCATGGCCGGCAACGAGACCGTCACCGAGGGCTTCCGCCCCGGCCAGGTCGGGTCCAGCGCGATGCCGCACAAGATGAACACCCGCTCGTGCGAGCGCGTCAACGGGCTCGCAGTCGTGCTGCGCGGCTATGCCTCGATGATCGGCGAGCTCGCCGGCGACCAGTGGAACGAGGGCGACGTGTCGTGCTCGGTCGTCCGCCGGGTCGCCCTGCCCGACGCGTTCTACGCCGCCGACGGACTGTTCGAGACGTTCCTGACGGTGCTCGACGAGTTCGGCGTGTTCCCGGCCGTGATCCAGCGCGAGCTCGACCGCTACCTGCCGTTCCTCGCGACGACCAAGGTGCTCATGGCATCGGTCCGCAACGGTCAGGGCCGCGAGACGGCGTACGACGCGGTCAAGCAGCACGCCGTCGCCGTCGCCCTCGAGATGCGCGAGAAGGGTGCGGCCGAGAACGACCTGTTCGCCCGCCTCGCCGCCGACGAGCGTCTCGGCCTGTCGGAGGCCGACCTCGCCAGCCTCGTGGCGTCGCCGATCGACTTCACCGGTGCAGCGGTCAGCCAGGTGCAGGCGGTGGTCAGCCGCATCGAGCAGATTCTGGCCGCCAACCCGGAAGCTGCGGCCTACACTCCTGGTTCGATCCTGTAGTTCTCGCGGAAGGGCGCCATGTCGGACTTCCTGGATGCTGTTCTGACGCCGCTCGACTACGTCGTCTCGGCCCCGTTGCTGGCCTGGCACAAGATCTTCAGTGCTGCTGATCCCGGTTGGGCCTGGGCGCTGGCGATCGTCGGGACCGCCGTGACGATCCGCATCCTGCTCCTGCCGTTGTACGTCCAGCAGCTCCGCACGCGCCGCGAGCTGCGGAAGCTCGAGCCACAGATCAAGGCGTTGGAGCAGACCTACGGTCACGATCGCGAGCTGCTCGCGCAGGAACAGATGAAGCTCCTCAAGGCCGTGGGGTTCAGGCCGCTGATCTCGCTGATCCCCCTCCTCCTGCTGGGCCTGGTCCTGGTCGTGCTGGCCCGGATGATAGACGCGGTGGACAAGCACGCGGCACCGGGTGAGTCCTTCCGGAGAGGCTTCCTGACCGACGGCGACGCGTCGTCCCTCTCGCAGGCCAAGGTCGCCGGAGCGAGGGTCGCGGACTCAATGGTCGACCATGCGGACAGCGACGCCGCGGTCCTGGCCGCGGTGCTGATCGCGGTCATGTGCGTCACCCACGTCATCGCCCAGCGGCAGGAGGCAGCCCAGCTGCCGGCGCCCGTGATGCCGACGGGCGTGGTCGAGCAGAAGCGGCAGGTCACGCTCTACGTGCTGCTCGTCGCCATGGCCGCGGTCAGCCTCGTGCTGTCGATCGGCGTCCTGATCTTCTGGGCCACGTCCAAGCTGTGGACCGTGGGGCAACAGCGTCTCCTGCGTGACGAGCCAGGATCAGGCTGACTCGACGTAGGCGGCGAGATTGGCCAGCGACGACTGCATGCCGGTCGCGTGGTCGATGGGGGAGATGCCGGTGGGTACGCCCGAGGCCACGATGCTGACCTCGGTGCCGGCGGCCATGGGCGTGAGCTGCCACGTCATCGTCATGGTCCCCGCGAACGCCGCGTCGTCGGACTCGAACTCGATCGCCTCGACCACACGCTCCCCGTCGACGAGCTCGACGAACGTGGCCTCGACGACGTCGGAGTCGGCGGTGCTCTTGCCGATCTCGCCCGACGGGTCGTCGTACGTCAGCACCATGCGATAGCCGCCGCCGACCCTCAGGTCGTACCGCTCCATCCGGGCGCTCATGCCTGTGGGTGGGAGCCACCGGACGCGCGCCTCTGCGTCGGTCAGGGCCCGGTAGAGGGCCTCGGTCGTGGCGTTGATCCGCCTGGTCGCGGTGTCGGTCCGTCCGGTCACCTGCCCATCATGCGACGGCCCGCCGCGACCCCGCCACCGCGCCACTAGTCTGAGCCTGTGCCACTCGACATCCCCGGAGCCCGCCACCTGCACTCAGGCAAGGTGCGCGACCTGTACGAAGTGCAGGACGGCCATCTGCTCATGGTCGCGTCCGACCGCATCTCGGCCTACGACTTCCTCCTGACGCCAGGCATCCCCGACAAGGGCGAGATCCTCACGCGCATGTCGCTGTGGTGGTTCGACCAGCTCAGCGACATCGTGCCCAACCACGTCGTGTCGACCGCGGTGCCCGAGCGGGTGCGCGGCCGGGCCCTGATCGTCGAGAAGCTCGACATGTTCCCGGTCGAGTGCGTGGCCCGGGGCTACCTGACCGGTTCCGGCTTGCGCGACTACAACGCGACCGGCGAGACGTGCGGCGTGCCGCTGCCGCCCGGGCTGGTCGACGCCTCGCGGCTGCCCGAGCCGATCTTCACCCCGGCCACCAAGGCCGATCTGGGCGAGCACGACGAGAACGTGTCGTTCGCGCAGATCACCGAGACGATCGGCGCTGAGAGCGCCGAGGCGCTGCGCGACCTGACTCTCGCCGTCTACGCGCGGGCCGAGGACATCGCCCGCGAGCGCGGCATCATCCTGGCCGACACCAAGCTCGAGTTCGGCGCGCGTCCCGACGGCACGATCGTCCTCGCCGACGAGGTGCTCACCCCGGACTCGTCCCGATTCTGGCCTGCCGACTCCTGGCAGCCGGGGCGGCCGCAGCCGTCGTACGACAAGCAGTTCGTCCGCGACTGGATGACCTCCGAGAGCGGCTGGGACCGTGAGAGCAACCGGCAGCCGCCGGCGTTGCCCGCAGAGATCGTCGAGAAGACCCGTGAGCGCTACGTCCAGGCGTACGAGCAGCTGACGGGCGAGACGTTCTGATCCTCAGCGGATCACGTACCAGGTGACCGCGGCGGACGCCGCGAACACCAGCACCGCCAGGGTGAGGGCGAGCCCCGAGGGCACCTCCCGGCGCACCCGCCGCACGTTGCGCACCTTGGTGCCGCCGACGATCTGCTCGAGGGCGTCGGCGAACGCCGCGGCCGACTCGGGTCGGTCGTCCGGCCGGGTCGCCAACGAGGACGCCAGCAGGTGGTCGAGGTTGCGGGGGATCTTGCCGGAGCTCGCCAGAGGCGCGGGCCGGCTGTCGTTGGACCGGTGCAGCAGCGTGCCGGGATCGGACACGTCGTACGGCGGCCGGCCCGAGAGCAGCTCGTACGTGACGGCGCCCAGCGAGTAGACGTCCGAGCGCGGGCCGACCGGTGCGCCGCGTGCCTGCTCGGGTGCCATGTAGGCCGGCGTGCCGGTCGTGACCGTGACGCCGCTGGCCTCGGCGAGACGCTTGGCGCTGCCGAGATCCGCGACGAGCACGCGGCCGTCCTCCGCGACGAGGAGGTTGCTCGGCTTGACGTCGCGGTGCAGCATGCCCTCGTCGTGCAGCACCTGGACGGCGCGTGCGCACTCGATGGCGAGCAGGAGGGCGTCCTCGGTCGATCCCGGCGGCTTCACCCGGTCGGCGACCGTGCCACCCGAGACGTAGTCCATGACGAAGAACGGCCGGTCCTCATGGGTGCCGATGTCGTGCACCCGTACGACACGGGGATCGTGGATCTGCCGGAGCAGACGGGCCTCGGCGAGGAACCGCTCACGTACGTCGGCGTGATGGGCCCAGTTCTCGGCCAGCACCTTGACCGCGACCGGAGTCTCGAGCTCGGTGTCGAAGCCGCGCCAGACGGTGGCGAAGGCGCCGAACCCCTCGACCTCGTCGAGGCGGTAGCGTCCGATCTGTTTCATCACGCATCAGTATGCGCGACAACCCGTATCAGTATCGTCTGGGGCATGGATGTCGACGAGCAGCTGATCGCCAGGGCGCGAGCCGGTGAGGCCCCCGCGATGGAAGAGCTGCTGGCGGCCATCCGGCCGAGGGTCGTGAGCCGGTGCGCCCGGTTGCTGCCGCACACGCTCGACGCCGAGGAGGCCGCTCAGGACGCGCTGCTGTCGATCGCGACGCACCTGAAGGACTACTCCGGCGAGGGCTCGTTCATGGGCTGGGTCACGGTCATCGCGTCCAACTCGGCACGGCAGACCTATCGCACGTTGAAGCGGCGGTTCGCCGAGCGCTCCGTCGACGAGCTGCCGGTCAGCCCCGACCCGCGCACGACCAGCGTGATCGCCGGCAGCCGCCTCGACCTGCTCGACGCGATCGAGGCCCTCGAGCAGGCGCACCCGGCGACCGCCGAGGCGTTCGTCCTGCGTGACATCGGTGCGCTGCCGTACGACGAGATCGCCGCCCTCACGCAGACGCCGCTCGGCACCGTCAAGGCCCGCATCCACACGGCACGAGGATTCGTACGGGAGAGGCTGGGGGTCAATGAAGGCAACTTCTGAGTGCTCCTCGGCATCTCTGTCTCCGAGGTGTGTCCCATCGGGGGCACCAGCACCACGGAGGAACCCATGAAGCAGCAGATCGCAACCGGCATCCTCGCGATCAGCATGGCCGGCGGCGTGAGCACGAGCGTGGTGGCACACCAGCTCAGCTCCGAGTCCGACCCGGAGCCCAAGGCCACGCCGTCAGCCACCCAGACGTCGAAGAAGACCGACAAGCCCAAGTCGACCAAGACCGCCAACCCGCCTCCGGGCACCGGCGGCGGCACCAAGACGTCGGAGCCGCCGAAGCTGCCGCTCGCGCCCGTCGGCGCGCTGCGCATCATCCCCGGTGCGGTCGGCCCGGTGCAGGTCGGGATGAGCAAGCAGGATGCGTACGCGACGGGCTACTTCGACGCCGACGTGTCGGTGCCGGCGTGCAACCGGACCGACGACCTGGTGTGGAAGGCCGGCTACAACGACCAGCTCGACATCCGCACCAACGACGACGGCTCGGTCGCGGCGATCGGCATTCGCGGTGGGGGCCCGCGTACGCGCTCGGGGCTCGGCGTCGGCAGCACCTACGAGAGCGTCCAGGGGGTGCTCGGAGAGGTGGCGCCGGAGCCGGCGGGGCAGGGCCAGACCGGCCTGTTCGTCAGCGAGGGCAACGGCTGGATCGGGTTCTTGTTCAACGCGGCTCCCGATGCCGTCGCGCCGACCGACACCGTGACGTTCGTCGAGGTCACGAGCGGCGTACGGCCCGGCCTGACCCGCAGCGGCTGCTGAAGCCGCCGGCCGGGCCGGGCTCGGTCAGCGGGCCGCTCGTACGCCCTGCCCGAGGTCGATGACCTGGTCCTCGATCGTCGTCTCACGGCCGGCGGCCACGCTGACCACGATCGGTTCGCGGGCGGTGAGGTCGGCGTCCTGGAACGTCACCGCGTACTCGCCGGGCGGCAGCCCGCCGATGCGGAACGTGCCCTTGGCCGAGACGTACGCGGCTCCCGTGGCGTGAGCGCCGGATGCCGTCACGCACATGTCGGTGGCGGGTTGCTCATCGCTGACGACGGTGCCCTGGACGTACCCGGCGACCGGCATCGTCAGGTCCTGCGGCGTCGGGCGAGCCGGATCGATCGTGACGGCGAGGCGGGTGAAGACGTGGGCGCCGGTGTGGTCCGTGGCCTCGACCCGGTAGTCGTCGCCCGCGACGGGCTGGCGCCGGGTGAACCGGTAGCCGCCGACATCGTCCGTGATCGTGGTGTCGAGGCGGGTGCCCTGGTCGCGGCCCTCGGTGAACAGGGCGACCGTGATCCCGGCGAGCGGATAGCCGCTCGGGTCGGAGATCGTGCCCGTGACGACGGCGGAGAGTGCGACCGTCGTGGTCGGTCTCATGGGATGTACGGTCATGCGTCCCCCTCGGGATCGGTGTGTGCGTTCTGTCATGTCAGATGCCGAGGGGGACGCAAAGGTTGTCTCGTTCGACTCAGTTCTTCGGCAGCGCGATGTGCAGGTTCGTGATCTGCGAGCCGTCGTTCATCGTGACCGGTGTCGCCGAGGCGTAGCTGGTCGCGTTGACGTACCACGTCGTGCGGTGGACACCCGTGGGGTCACTGACCCGGACCCGGACCTTGCCCACGAAGTCCAGGCTGCCCTTCTTCCAGGTGCCGTCGGCGGCCGTCGTGACCGGGATCGAGCCGTCCGTGGCGCTGGTGAGGACGTCGACCTTCATGCCCTGCAAGGGGTGGCCCTCGGTGTCAGTCACGGTGCCGGAGACCGTGCCGTACCGGTACTTCATCACCTGACGGCTCAGGGTCGTCGCCTTCCCGGCGGTCACCTTGACGTAGGTGAGGCCGACGCAGCCCTTCTGCGTCCTGCGGACGTTGTTGTAGCAGGTCTCGTCGAACACCTCGGCCATGTCACCGAACGCGACGTAGTAGGTGCCGGTCGGCAGCCCGCCGAGGCGGAATCCGCCGCCGGCGGAGACCATGACGGCACCGCCGGGGAGGTTCTCGTCCTCCTCGTCGCCGACCATCTTCGCCGACACGCCGACGGTCTTCGCCGCCTTGAGGGGGGCGGTCCCGATCTGCGTGTAGACCTTGCCCTGGATGATGCCGGCGTCCTTCACCGACAGGTTCGTCGTCGTGGTCACGCCGTTCTTGACGACGAACGACGGGGAGTACTTCGCGACGTGCCAGCCCGTCGTGTCGATCGCCTCGTAGCGATAGGTGTCGTCGCCGTCGGTCGCCACACCCTCGAGCCGGAACCGGCCCGCATCGTTGGTCGAGGCGGTGCCGACGACCTCGCCCTGGGCGTCGTGGACCTTGATGGTGAGGCCGGCCAGCGGGTATCCGCCGGCGTCGAAGACCGACCCGGCGACGGCGCCGGTCCCCGGTGCGGCGTTCGCCGCGGTGAGCGCCGCAGCACCACCGATGGTCAGGGTGACCAGAGTGCCCGCGGCAAGTGCGGCTCGACTGAGTCGAGTGAGTCGTGCGGTCATGCTTCCTCCTCGGTTGGTGCTGTGGTGGGAGAGATGCCTGGGTCGCCGCAAAGGTTGTGGGTGAGGCCCAGATACTGCGGGTATGGTGAGAGGCCCGTCACACCCTGGAGGAGACCCGTGGCCAACCTCGCCGCTTTGCTGGAGCAGTCGACCGAGAAGTACGCCGACCGTACGGCGATCGTGTTCGGCGACACGCGGTTGACGTATGCGCAGGTCAACGGCGCTGCGAACCAGGTGGCGAACCTGCTGGTGGCACGCGGGATCCAGCCCGGCGACAAGGTCGCGCTGTCGTGCCCCAACCTGCCGTACTTCACGGTCATCTACTTCGGCATCCTCAAGGCGGGCGCCACGGTCGTGCCGTTGAACGTGCTGCTCAAGGGCCGCGAGGTGGCCTATCACCTGGCCGACTCGGACGCCAAGGCGTACTTCGCGTTCGAGGGCACGCAGGACCTGCCGATCGGCGACGCTGCGTGGGAGGGGTTCCAGGCGACGGAGTCGTGCACCGAGTTCTTCCTGATCAAGCTCGACTCCCAGCAGCCCGAGCCGATGGAGCCGCCGGAGTTCTTCGGCCCTCTCGTGGCGCAGCAGCCACCGACGTTCGACACGGTCGAGCGCGATGACGACGACACGGCAGTCATCCTCTACACGTCCGGCACGACGGGGCAGCCCAAGGGTGCGGAGCTGCGGCACCGCAACATGCGCGACAACGCGCTGGCCGGCAAGGACCTGTTCGGCGCGGACGAGTCGCGGCCTGACACGTACCTGTGCGTGCTGCCGCTGTTCCACTCGTTCGGTCAGACGGTGATCCAGAACGGCTCGATGGCGTACGGCGGCACGGTCGTGATGCTGCCGAGGTTCGAGGCCAAGTCGGCTCTGGGGCTGATGCTGGCCAACCGAGTCACGTTCTTCGCCGGGGTGCCGACGATGTACTGGGGCCTGCTCGGCGCACTCGACGACACGGTCGACGTGGAGGCGCTGGCGGCCAACCTGCGCGTCGCGGCAGCCGGCGGGTCGGCGCTGCCGGTCGACATCCACCGCCAGTTCAAGGAGCGGTTCGGGGTCACGATCCTCGAGGGCTACGGCCTCTCGGAGACGTCTCCCGTCGCGTCGTTCTCCCGGTTCGGCGAGGAGCCTCGCGTGGGGTCGATCGGCGTGCCGATCCCCGGCGTCGAGATGAAGCTGATCAACGACGACTGGAGCGAGGTCGAGCCGGGCCCGGACGCGGTCGGTGAGATCGCGATCAAGGGCCACAACGTCATGAAGGGCTACTACAACCGGCCCGAGGCCACCGCCGAGGCGATCCGGGACGGCTGGTTCAGGTCGGGCGACCTGGCCAAGAAGGACGAGGACGGTTTCTACTACATCGTCGACCGGTCCAAGGACATGATCATCCGCGGTGGCTTCAACGTCTATCCGCGCGAGATCGAGGAGGTCCTCATGGAGCACCCGGCGGTGTCGCTGGTCGCGGTGATCGGCGTGCCGAACGAGTCGCACGGCGAGGAGATCAAGGCCGTCGTGGTCAAGAACAAGGACCACGACGACGTCTCGGAGGCCGACCTGGTGGCCTGGGGCAAGGAGCAGCTCGCGGCCTACAAGTACCCGCGCGTCGTCGAGTTCCGCGACGAGCTGCCGATGACCAGCACCGGCAAGATCCTCAAGCGCGAGCTGTCCTGAACGCGGGTCCGAGGACCGCAGCGACACCGATAGACTGAGGGCACCGACCACTCAAGGAGCGTCCGTGGCCCGCGTCATCGTCGATGTCATGCCCAAACCCGAGATCCTCGACCCGCAGGGCAAGGCCGTCCACGGCGCACTGCCGCGTCTCGGCTATCACGCCGTGACGGACGTACGCCAGGGCAAGCGGTTCGAGCTCGAGGTCGAGGTGGTCGACGAGGCCACACTCGCCGAGGTGCACGCCCTGGCCGGCACGCTGCTGTCGAACCCGGTCATCGAGGACTACTCCGTACGAGTGGATTCATGAAGGTCGGCGTCGTCACGTTCCCGGGGTCGCTCGACGACGTCGACGCGCAGCGGGCCGTACGCATCGCCGGTGGCGAGCCGGTCGCGCTGTGGCACGGTGACCACGACCTCAAGGGCGTCGACGCGGTCATCCTGCCGGGCGGCTTCTCCTACGGCGACTACCTGCGTGCCGGGGCGATCGCCCGGTTCGCGCCGGTCATGACCGAGGTCATCGCCGCGGCGCAGGGCGGCATGCCGGTGCTCGGCATCTGCAACGGCTTCCAGATCCTGTGCGAGTCGCACCTCCTGCCCGGCGCCCTGATCCGCAACGACCACCGCACGTTCATCTGCCGTGACCAGACCCTCAAGGTCGAGAACGCCTCGACCGCGTGGACCTCGAACCTGTCGCTCGGCGACGAGATCGTGATCCCGCTCAAGAACGGCGAGGGCGGCTTCGTCGCCGACGAGGACACGCTCGACCGCCTCGAGGGCGAGGGCCAGGTCGTGTTCCGCTACGTCGACGTCAATCCCAACGGCTCGCTGCGCGACATCGCCGGCATCACCAACGAGCGCGGCAACGTCGTCGGGCTCATGCCGCACCCCGAGCACGCGGTCGAGGACCTGACCGGTCCCGGCACCGACGGCCTGGCCCTCTTCACCTCGGCGCTGGCCACCCTCACCTCTGCCTAGTTCCAGGCACCCGCTGAGACTGACGTTTCTGTGGTGGTCCCGCGGCGTGTCGCAGCACAAACGTCAGGCTCACCGCGCACGTGGTTACTCCGCGGCCTGGGAGGGGTGGACCCGGCGCAGCATGAACGCCGTCGGGGCAACCGAAGCGACCGTGGCGATGGCCAGGCAGGTCGCACCGATCATCCCGAGGCCCAGCCAGGGCACGTCGATCGGCATGCTCTCCAGGTCGCTGCTCAGGGCCCGGCCGACCAGCACGGCGACCGTGGCACTGATGATCGCGCCCATCGTCAGCGACGTGGCGGTCACCAGCGCGGACTCCCAGAGGACGACCTTGCGGACCTGTCGCTCGGTGGCGCCGATCAGGCGGGTCGCCACGAACTCGCGGTGGCGCTGGAGGCTGCCCATCAGCAGGGTGTTGGCGATCGCCAGGGCGGCATAGAACCCTGACGGTCCGAGCAGCACCCACAGCGTGAACGTGTTGTTGCGGCGCAGGTCGGCGTCGGTCGCGGCGAGCCATGCGGCGCGGGACTCGGCGTGGCCGGATGTGCCCCGGAGCTCCGCGCCGATCGTCGAGACGGCGTCGGCGGTGCCGGGCTCGGGGATGACGAACCAGCGGTCGGGCTTCGCCGTGGCCAGGCCCGGTGGCAGCAGCAGGTCGCTGTGGAGCGACGGTGCCGAGTCGACGATGGCCACGACCTTGAGCGTGACCGGCTTGCCGCGACCGAGGTCGACCCGCATCGTGCTGCCGAGGTGATAGCCGCTGTCGAAGGCGTACGACCTGGACATCGCGATCGTCCGGCCGTGGAGGTCGCCGAGCGTGCCCTTGTCGGCTGACAGCCCGCGAGCGGCGACGGCATCGGCGACATTGATCGTCTCGGCGTCCTCGAGCTCCCGCTCTCCCTCACGGTCGATCAGCGTGATGCTCGTCGGCGCACTCGCGTCGGCGACCTTGACCGCCGGCGAGGCCGCGAGCGCCTCAGCCGTACGGGCACCGCCGCCCTGCACCACGACGGGTGCCTTGAGCTGCTGCTGGTTGATCGCGTGGTCCCAGTCGGCGGCGATGCCGAGGGTCAGGAGCAACGATCCACCGATCGCCGAGATCGCCAGGGTCGGCGCCGCGAGCGACGCGGTGCGCTTGGCGGACGCGGCGACGTTGTCGCGAGCCAGTCGGATCGTGACGTCACCCCTGCGCACCAGCGGCCACGCGATCAGCCTCGCGAGCGCCGGGAACAGCCACGGGCCGAAGCAGACCGCGGAGATGACCAGCATCTCGGGCGCGAAGATGCCGAGGACGAGCGACAGCTCACCCGTGACCGCGCCCATCGTGATGAGCATCGCCAGGGAGCCGGCGAGGCAGGCCAGACCCACCGTCAACCGCCAGAAGCCCATGCGCCGGCGCTCGACCGCGGCCTCCCGCATCGCGTCGACCGGCGGGATCTTCGACGCTCGACGCGCCGCCGACCGTGCGCCGATCAGGGCGACCAGCGCACCGATCGGGAACGCGATGGCGAGGGTGGGCCAGAAGCTGGGGGCGTCGAGCTTCATCGGCGTGAGTCCGCGATCGTGGGCGAGCCAGAGCGTGAAAGGCGTCAGGAGATGCGCGAAGATGCACGCTGCCAGCGAGGAGACGGTCGCCACGACGAACGACTCGCCGAGGATCATCCGTCGGACCTGCCGCGGCGTCGCGCCGACGAGACGCAGGAGGCCGAGCTCCCGCCGCCGCGAGGACACGACGAACGAGAAGGTGCTGGCGACGACGAAGATCGCGATGAAGCCCGAGAAGCCCGACATCACCCCGAACATCGAGGCGAGGTCGTCGAGCTGCATGCGGCCCTTCGTGTCGCCGGGCTCGAGGCGCGACGTGGCTTCTGCGACGGCGGTGATCATCTCCACCGTCAGCCCGATCAGGGTGACGCCGAGGAACAGCGCGACGATCGATCCGACGTACGGGGCGATGTTGCGCCGCACGGTGTGCCGGCTGAGGTCGAGGAGCATCATCGTTCGAGCTCGCTCATCATCGCGGCGATCTGGGACGCGCTGCCGTGCTGCAGGTGTCCCACCAGCTGGCCGTCCTCGAGGAAGATCACCGAGTGCGCGTACGAGGCCGCGACCGGGTCGTGCGTGACCATCGCGATCGTGTGTCCCTGCTCGTCGACGGACCGCCGCAGCAGCTCGAGCACCTGGTGGCTGGTCGTACGGTCGAGGGCGCCGGTCGGCTCGTCGGCGAACACCACCTGGGGCCGCGCGATGAGGGCGCGGGCGATCGAGACCCGTTGCTGCTGGCCGCCGGACAGCTCGGCGGGCCGGCGCCCGTGGTGGCAGTCGAGGCCGACCTCGGCGAGCGCCGCGAGCACGTCACGGCGGCTGGGCCGCTCGCCGGCGAGCCGCAGGGGCAGTGCGACGTTGTCGAACACCGTGAGCGCGGGCAGCAGGTTGTAGGACTGGAAGACGAAGCCCATGGTGGAGCGGCGCATCGTGGTCAGCTCGACCTCGTTGAGCTTCGCGAGATCCGTGCCGGCGACCAGGACCGTGCCCTTCGTGGGCCGGTCGAGGCCGGCGGCGCACTGCAGCAGGGTCGACTTGCCGGATCCCGACTGCCCCATCACGGCGGTGAAGGTCGACGTCGCGAACGTGTGGGTGATGCCGCGGAGCGCGTCGACCGTGCCGGCCTTGGACTTGTATGTCTTGGTGACGCCGTCCAGGACGACGGCATCGCCGCGCGTGGCGGTGCGACCGGGGTCGGAGGCGGTGAGAGTTGTCATGACTCCATGACATCGCCGCGCGCCCTCGCCGTCTCTGGCCTGCGGGCCACTTCTGGGGTAGCGCACGCGATACCCCGAGGAGTGGACCTGAGGTCACTGTCATCGGCGCAGCGCGCCCCTACGCTGGGTCATCATGACCTCCGCGACGCGTACCTCCCCGGTCTGGTCGGCCGTCGGCGGCAACCCCGTACGCCTCGTGTTCTCACCATGGCCGTGGCGCTCGCTCGCCTACCTGCTCAGCGGCGCCGTGGTCGGACTGGTGTCGCTCGTCGGGTTCTTCGTGACGATCGGCGTGGGGGTCGTGACGACTCCGCTCATCATCGGCCTGTTCATCCTCGGCTCGCTGCCCAAGCTCGGGGCCATGATCGCCGTGGTCGAGCGCCGACGCCTGCCCTTCGTGCTGGGAGACGCCGCGGCGCCGGAACCCTCGGACACGCCGTGGTGGCGGACCCCGCGGGACGCAGCGTCATGGCGCGCCCTGGGATACGCCGTGCTCCTCGCACTCGTCCTGTGGGTGGTCGACCTCCTCGTCGCCGTGCTGGTCGTGACGTTCGTCGTGGTCTCGTTGCTGTCGCCGCTGCTCGCGCACTTCGACACCGTGGGCATGCTGTGGTGGCAGCTCGACTCGACGCGCGAGGCGGTGCCGTTCGCGATCATCGCGACGCCGGTCGGCCTGGTGCTGGGCTCGTACGTGCTGACGGTCCTCGCCGCGGCCCAGTCCTCGCTGGCGCGCATCCTGCTGAGTCCCCGGGAGGAGGAGCTCGAGGCCCGGGTCACCGAGCTGCGCCGGTCGCGGATCGAGCTCGTCGACGCGTTCGAGACCGAGCGCAAGCGCATCGAGCGCGACCTGCACGACGGCGTGCAGCAACGCATGGTCGCCCTCACGATGCTGCTCGGTCGCGCCGAGCTCGACGTGCCCGAGGGTGAGGGGCTGGCCCTGGTGCGTCAGGCGCACAGCGAGGCCGAGGCCGCACTCGCGGACCTGCGCGAGGTCGTACGCG
This sequence comes from Aeromicrobium sp. Root236, assembly GCF_001428805.1. NCBI lineage: Bacteria > Bacillati > Actinomycetota > Actinomycetes > Propionibacteriales > Nocardioidaceae > Aeromicrobium > Aeromicrobium sp. Root236. The sequence goes on from NZ_LMIS01000001.1 coordinate 2,917,315, forward strand.
GCGTGCATCCCCGCGTGCTCACCGACCTCGGTCTCGGCGCCGCGATCCGTGAGGTCGCCGACCGCATGCCCATCCCCGTACGCGTCGACGTCTCGCTCGACGAGCGTCCGCCGGCGCAGGTGGAGGCGGCCGCCTACTTCGTGGTCAGCGAGGGGCTCGCCAACGTCGCCAAGCACGCTCAGGCTCGCAGCGCAGCGATCCACGCCCGGAGGTCGGGTGACTCGTTGGTGCTGGTCATCAGCGACGACGGCCGCGGCGGCGCGACGGTGGGGGAGGGCACGGGACTCTCGGGGCTCGTCACCCGCCTCGACGCGTTGGGTGGCACGCTGACCGTCACGAGTCCCGTCGGTGGACCGACCGAGCTGCGGATGGAGAGCCCATGGCACGTCGACCGCTGAGGATCGTCCTCGCCGAGGACTCCGCACTGCTCCGCGAGGGTCTGGTCGGCATCCTCGAGCGGGCCGGGCACGAGGTCGTGGCGAGCGCCACCGACGCCGACGAGCTGGTCGCGGCGGTGCGGGCCGATCCGCCCGACGTGGTGATCACGGACGTACGCATGCCGCCGGGTCACTCCGACGAAGGGCTCCGCGCGGCCGCGGCGATCCGCCGGGAGCAGCCGGCGTTGCCGATCCTGGTGCTGTCGCAGTACGTCGCCGACGCCTATCTGCCCGCGCTGATGGACTCCGCGGGGACCGCCGGGATCGGCTATCTCCTCAAGGACCGGGTCGGCCGCGTCGCGGACTTCCTGGCAAGCCTCGACCAGGTCGTCGAGGGGCAGACCGTCGTCGACCCCGAGGTCGTACGCCAGCTGCTGGCCCGGCGCAGCGACGACGGACCGCTCGCCGCGTTGACCACCCGCGAGCGTGAGGTCCTGGCGTTGATGGCCGAAGGACGTACGAACGGGTCGATCGCCGAGGCGCTGTTCGTCAGCGACGCCGCCGTGCGCAAGCACGTCGGGAGCATCTTCGCCAAGCTCGACCTCGGCGACGACCACGACCGCCGCGTCTCCGCCGTCCTCACGTACCTGAGGGGTTGAGCCCCCGCTGGGACTGACGTTTTTGCTGGGCCAGCACGGCGTGTTGCAACAGAAACGTCAGTCCCAGCGAGGACGTCACATGGGGACGGGCGTGAGGGACTCGCGTACGGCGGCCCGCTTGCGGGACGAGCCGAGGATCCAGGACAGCACGGCCGCGACGGCGCACAGGCCGGCACCGCCGAACCACGCCAGCGAGTAGCTCCCGGTCTGGTCGCGGATGACACCGGCGACCAACGCGGCAGCGGCGGCGCCGAACTGGTGCGCCGCGAACACCCAGCCGAACACGATCGTGCCCTGGTCGCCGAAGATCTCCCGGCACAGCGCCACCGTCGGTGGCACGGTGGCGACCCAGTCGAGCCCGTAGATCACGACGAACGCGACGATGCTCGGACGTACGCTCGACGAGAGCAGCGTCGGCAGCAGGACGAGCCCGACCCCGCGGAACGCGTAGTAGCCGACGAGCAGCATCCGGGGGTCGTAGCGATCGGTGAACCAGCCCGACGCCACGGTGCCCGCGATGTCGAAGATGCCGACGACCGCCAGCAGGCTCGCCGCTGTGGTCTGGTCCATCCCGTGGTCGTGGGCCGAAGGGATGAAGTGGATGCCGACCAGGCCGTTGGTCGTCGCTCCGCAGATCGCGAAGGCCGCAGCCAGCGCCCAGAACGCCGGCACCCGCGCGGCGGCCCGCAGCGCATCGGTGGCCCGCTTGGCTGCGCCGCCGGTCTCGCGCACGGGCGGCAGCCAGTCGGCCGGTGCGCCGTACGGAGCGAGCTTGCGGTCCTCAGGGAAGTCGCCGATGAACCGGATGACCAGGGGTACGACCAGCAGTGCCGCGCCGGCGATCGTCAGCGACGCCGTGCGCCAGCCGACGTTGTCGGCGAGGGCGGCGACGATCGGGAGGAACACCAGCTGACCGGTCGCTCCTCCGGCCGTGAGGATGCCCATGACGAGGCCGCGGCGCTCGATGAACCAGCGGTTGGCGATCGTCGCCGCGAACACCATCGCCATCGATCCCGTGCCGAGCCCGATCAGCACGCCCCAGGTGATGAGCAGCTGGAACGACTCGGTCATGAACACCGTGAGGCCGCTGCCCAGGGACACCATCAGCAGCGCCACCGTGGTGACCTTGCGGATGCCGAAGGTGTCCATCAGCGCCGCGGCGAACGGGGCGGTGAGCCCGTAGAGCAGCAGGTTGATGCTGACCGCGAGCGACATGATGCTCGTCGACCAGCCGAACTCGTCGTGCAGCGGCACGAACAGCGCTCCCGGCGCGGCGCGGAAGCCGGCAGCGCCGACCAGCGCGACGAACGCCGTCGCGGCGACGAGCCAGGCCGGGTGGATGCGCGTACGAGTCATGGATCCTGACTTTCTTGAGGAAAGTTGACTGGTCGACCATACTGGTGCTGGCTTTCCTCAAGCAAGCCGAATTCCTGCCAAGACCGAGGTGCATCATGCCACTGCGATCCGACTGGTCCGAGGACCTGTGTCCCGTACGCCGCGGACTCGACGTGCTCGGCGATCCGTGGATCATGCTGATCATGCGCGAGGTGCTGCACGGGCGCTGCCGGTTCGACGAGATCCGCGACAGCATCGGCATCTCCGACGCGGTCCTGAGCCGCCGGCTGCGGCTGCTCGTCGACGAGGAGCTGCTGCGCAAGGTCGAGTACCGCGCCGACCGGCGTGCGCACTTCGAGTACGTCGCGACCGAGGCCGGCGCCGACCTGCTGCCGATCATGCACGCGGTGTCGATCTGGGCCGAGAAGCACACGCGCATGCCCGAAGGCGGCGCCCACATGGCGGTCATCCACGAGACCTGCGGCGCCGAGACCACGACGGCCGACGTCTGCAGCGAGTGCGGCGAGGCGCTCCGGCCCGGTGACGTCAGCTGGGACAAGCCCTGGAAGGCGACCCGCGAGCGCCTGGTCGGCGCGACCGCCTAGCGATCAGCCCTCGTACGGGGGCGCCTCGCCCCAGCCCCACCGCGGCGTCGGCAGCTCCGGCGGGGGAGTCGCGCCCTCGGCCGAGTTGGCCTTGGCGATCCGGGTGCCCCACTCGACGTACGCCACGAACGCCGAGCGGAACTCGGGGTCGTCTGGCAGCCCGGCCTCGTCGGCACTCGCCGCGATCATTCCGGCCCACCGCGCACGTTGCTCCTCGGTGATCGCGAGCCCGATGTGGTGCCGGAGCATGCTGGGGTAGCCGCCCAGCTCGTCGGTGTAGGTCGTCGGCCCGCCGAACACCTCGCCGAGCCACAGCGCCACGTGCTCGCGGTGCTGTGGGCCCATGTGACGGAACACCGGCTCGAGCACCGGATCGGCGAGCACCCGGTCGTAGAAGACCTCGGTCAGGCGCAGCAAGGCGTCGTGGCCGCCGCACCAGTCGTACAGCGTCGGGGTCGCGGTCATCAGGTCTCCTCGCTCCGGCCGTGCGGCGATCGTAGCCCGGCAGCCCGACTCCACCGGGCAGACTGGATCCGTGCCTGACATGACCCGACTCCGCGACTCCCTCGTCGCGTGGGCCGCCGGCGGCGATGGTGTCGCCGCCCGCGAGCTGGCCACGGGCCTGCGCACGGTCGCGCTGGTCGAAGGGGTCAGCGACCAGGCAGCGGTCGAACGCCTGGCCGTACGCCGTGGCCGTGACCTCGATGCCGCGGGCGTGTGTGTCGTGCCGATGGGCGGGGCGACCAACATCCGCCGGTTCGTGGACGTGCTCGGCCCGGAGGGGCTCGGCACCTCGATCGCCGGCTTGTGTGACCGTGCCGAGCTGGGGTTCTTCGAGCGCGCACTCGCCCGCGCCGGGCTGGGGCTCGACGGCTTCTTCGTGTGCGATCCCGACCTGGAGGGCGAGCTCATCCGCGCCCTGGGGACCGCAGCGGTCGAGGCGGTGATCGCGCACGAGGGCGAGACCCGGGCGTACGACATCTTCCGCCAGCAGCCCGCGCAGCGCGATCGCACCACCGAGGACCGGCTGCACCGGTTCATGGGCACGCACAGTGGGCGCAAGGAGCAGTACGGCCGGGCGCTCGTCGACGCCCTGGACCTCGGCCACGTGCCAAGACCTCTCGACGACCTGCTCGACAGGCTCACCGAGCACGGCTGAGACAATGGCGGCATGGATCTTCCCGTCGCCTGGTCGCTCGTCCTCATCGTCACCGCGGTCTGGAACTTCGTCATATGGCCGCCGTTCCTCAAGCGCGTACGCAAGGACGAGCGCTCGCGGGACGCTGCCGGCAACGCCACGACGTTCCTGCGTGTCCACACGATCCTCATCGCGATCTCGCTCGCGCTGGCCGTCGCGGTCGGCGTGCTCGGAATCGTCACGCTGTTCTGAGCGTTGGACCCGGTATGAGCAACAAGGTGATCCACAACCCCGACGAGAACCGCTACGAGATCCACGTCGACGGCATCCTGGCCGGCTTCACGCAGGCCTTCGAGAAGGGCGACGTCGTGACGTTCCCGCACACCGAGGTCTTCGACCAGTTCGAGGGCCAGGGCCTCGCGTCCGAGCTCGTCACGGGCGCGCTCGACGACGTCCGCGTGCGCGGCAAGAAGATCATCGCGACCTGCCCGTACGTCTCACGGTTCGTCCAGAAGCACCCGGACTACCAGGACCTGCTGGCCTCCTAGCCCCTCGCACGGGCCGCTGGTGCCGCACGTGACCACGGGCACACGGCGCGATTCGTTGGGCGAGGCAACGAACTGCTAGAATGTGAACACGTGAACGCGCCAGTCCGGCGCTGTTCCGGCCCGACGAAGTAGCGCATCTTGCGTGAAATGGATATCGGGCATTCATCCCGAATCGTCTGTGAGTTCCTTGAATCAGCCTGAAGGCAGCTCTGTGCTGCCCACCTTTTCCACCCTCGACCTCCCCGCCTCGCTGATATCCGCGCTGGCACGCCAGGAGATCGTCAACCCCAGTCCCGTCCAGCAGGCGGTGATCCCCGATGCGCTCGCGGGACGCCACGTGCTGGGCCGCGCTCGTACCGGCTCCGGCAAGACCCTGGCCTTCGGCCTCCCGGTCCTCGTCCGGCTCGCCGGTCGCACGAGTCGCCCCAAGGCCCCCCGTGGCCTGATCCTGCTCCCGACCCGTGAGCTGGCGACCCAGGTGCGTACGGCCATGGAGCCGCTCGCGCAGAAGATGGGCCTCCGCCTGACCACGGTCTACGGCGGCGTCCCGATCAACAAGCAGATCAGCACGCTCCGCAACGGCGTCGACATCGTCATCGCCACGCCGGGCCGCCTGACCGACCTGCTCGATCGTCGCTGCATGACGCTCGACGACATCGAGATCACGGTCCTCGACGAGGCCGACCACCTGTGCGACCTCGGCTTCTACAAGCCGATCGACGCGCTGCTGACCAAGACCCCCGAGTCGAGCCAGCGGCTGCTGCTGTCGGCGACGCTCGACGGCGACGTCAACAAGCTCGTCAAGCGCCACCTGCCCAAGCACGTCCTCCACGAGGTCGACTCGGGCGAGAGCGCGGTCGACACGATGGAGCACCACGTGCTCGTCAGTGCCGCGACCGAGAAGTCCAAGACGGCGTTCGACCTGCTGCGTGCCAACCCGCGCAGCATCGTCTTCACGCGTACGCGTCGCGGGGCCATGCGCCTCGCCCGCCAGCTGACCCAGAACGGCATCGAGGCCGTCGACATGCACGGTGACCTCTCGCAGCGTCACCGTGAGCGCAACCTCGAGGCGTTCAGCAGCGGTCGGGCCAGCGTCATCGTCGCCACGGACGTCGCCGCGCGCGGCATCCACGTCGACCGCATCGGCCTCGTCGTGCACTACGACGCACCGGCCGAGCACAAGGCCTACCAGCACCGTTCGGGCCGCACGGCTCGCGCCGGGGAGTCCGGATCCGTCGTCACGATGACGACGCCCGAGGCCCTGCGCGACGTCATGCAGCTGCAGAACAAGGCCGGCGTCACGGCGCGTCACCACGACGCCCGCACGGCCCCGTCGCCGATGACGGCCGAGGCGCTCTCGGGTGCCGGCACCGAGGCTCCGCACATGTCGTCCGTGCGCCAGGGTGCTCGCACCTCGGGCAACGGCGGCGGCCAGAACCGCGGCGGAGGGCGTCCCCAGGGCGGCTTCCGCGGCAACGGTGGCGGACGCCCGCAAGGTGGCGGAGGCAACCGTGGCGGTGGCGGCGGACGTCGTCGCAGCGGTGGGTCCGGCGGATCCACGCGCGTCTACTCGTCCTCCTAGACCGCCCGTACGACTGACAGCGGCGTCATCCCCGGTACGCCCGGGGGTGGCGCCGCCAGTCGTTTCCGGCGGCGTTCGCAGCGCGCCTAGGCTGAGCCCGTGAGCATCCTGATCCAGGCGCCGGAGCTGATGTCCTCGACCGGGCGGGTCGTCCTGCTCGACGTCCGCTGGAAGCTGGGCGGTCCTCCGGGGCACGCCGACTACCTCGCCGGACATCTCCCTGGTGCCGTGTTCGTCGGGCTCGACACCGAGCTGGCGGCGCACGGCGAGCCGCGGGACGGCCGCCATCCGCTGCCATCGATCGAAGCGCTGCAGGCCGCGGCCCGCCGGTGGGGCATCAGCGCCGGCGACACCGTGGTGGCGTACGACGACAACGGCAATCTCGCTGCCGCCCGCGCCTGGTGGCTGCTCCGCTGGGCCGGCCTCGACGACGTACGCCTGCTCGACGGCGGGCTTGCCGCATGGGTCGCCGCGGGAGGGGCGCTCGAGACCGGCGACGTCGCGCCGCCGCCGGGCGACGTGACCCTCGACGGCGGGCACGCGCCGACGATCGACATCGACGGCGCAGCGTCGTACCCCGGGGTGCTGCTGGATGCTCGAGCCGCCGAGCGGTATGCCGGCGAGACCGAGCCGATCGACCCCAAGGCCGGCCACATCCCCGGCGCCGTCAGTGCGCCGACGACCGACAACCTCGACGCCGCCGGCCGCTTCCGCCCGGCCGAGGAGCTGCGCCGCCGGTTCGAGGCGCTCGGCGTACGGGAAGGGTCCGACGTCGCGGCCTACTGCGGGTCCGGCGTCACCGCGGCGCACGAGGTCGCCGCGCTCGCGATCGCCGGGTTCGACGCCGCGCTCTATCCCGGGTCGTGGTCGCAGTGGAGCAACCACGACGACCGCCCGGTCGCGACCGGTACCGCGCCCTAGCCGGGAGCGGAGCACCCGCGCGCTGCCGGTAATCTCGGACCTCATGTTGGTCAAGGGCAGGCTGCCGCGGATCGGCTTGCTGGGCCCTGCGTTCATCGCCGCTGTGGCGTACGTCGACCCGGGCAACGTCGCGACCAACGTGACGGCCGGCTCGAAGTTCGGCTACACCTTGGTCTGGGTCGTCGTGATGGCCAACGTCATGGCCGTGCTGGTGCAGTACCTCTCGGCCAAGCTCGGCATGGTGACCGGGATGTCGCTCGCCGGCCACATGGGTCAGCGGCTGCCGACCGGTCCCCGCATCGCCTACTGGCTGCAGGCAGAGGCGATCGCGATCGCGACCGATCTCGCCGAGGTCGTCGGCGGTGCGATCGCCCTCAACCTGCTGTTCGACCTGCCGCTCGAGCTGGGCGCCGTCATCACGGCTGCGGTCGCGATGGTCGTCCTGCGGATCGGCGACCTGCGCGGACAGCAGACACTCGAGCGCGTCATCGTGGGATTCCTCGCGTTGATCGCCGTCGGGTTCATGGCCGGCCTGTTCGTCGACCCGCCGAAGGCCGGGCCCCTGGCGACGGGCCTGATACCGACGTTCGACGGCACCGACAGCGTGCTGCTCGCCTCGGGCATCATCGGCGCGACCGTCATGCCGCATGTCATCTACCTGCACTCGAGCCTGACCATCACCCGCCTCGACCGTCGTGGCGACGGGCTCAGCGTGCGTGAGCTGCTCTCGGCAACGCGTACGGACGTCGTGCTCGCCCTGATCCTCGCCGGAGTCCTCAACCTCTCGCTTCTCGTCGTCGCGGCATCCAGCCTCGACGGGCTGCCGGGCACCGACACGTTGCAAGGCGTCCACGCCGTCGTCACGTCCGAGCTCGGCGCCGGAGTGGCACTGCTGTTCGCGGTCGCGCTGCTCGGATCTGGGCTCGCCTCCACGTCAGTGGGCAGCGCCGCCGGGGCCGAGGTCATGAAGGGCCTGTTGGGCGTACGCCTGCCGATCCTCGTGCGTCGCGTGGTGACGCTCATCCCGGCGCTCGTCGTGCTGGCCCTGGGCGCCGAGCCCAGCCGGGCGCTCGTGATCTCGCAGGTCGTGCTCTCGATCGGCATCCCGTTCGCGCTGATCCCCCTGGTGGTGCTGACCGCGCGCGAGGACGTGATGGGGGAGTACGCGAACGCCCGCCGCACCACGGCCGCGGCCTGCGTCGTGGCGGCGATCGTCATCGCCCTCAACGTGTCGCTGCTCTGGCTGACGTTCACCGGCTGACCCGCGTCGACGTGCGAGCGCCTGCGACCGGTGCCACGCTGGCGGCATGAGTCCCGGTCCGCTCACCGTCCGATCCGTCGTGCTCGACAGCACCGACATCCGCCCGTTGGCCGAGTTCTACCGCCAGTTGCTCGGCCTGGTCTATCGCTCGGGCGACGAGCCACCTCGGCCCGGTGAGCCCGACTCACAGGGGAGTGACTGGCTCGTCCTGCGCGGCGGCGAAGGCGGCGTGCAGCTCGCGTTCCAGCAGGTCGACTCGCTGCCCGAGGCGACTTGGCCGGAGGGACCTGTGCCGCAGCAGCTGCACCTCGACCTGACCGTCGCGACGATCGCCGACCTCGACGCGCACCACGAGCGGGCGCTCGCGCTCGGCGCCAGGCTTCTCCTCGACAGGTACGACGACCCCGACGAGCCGCTGTACGTCTACGCCGACCCGGCCGGCCACCCGTTCTGCATCTTCGTGGCCGATCCGCTGACGGCCTGAACGCCTCCGGCTCTGGAGAACTGACCCGCCAACCCCGATCATGGACTCATGCCTGAGCTTCCCGAGGTCAATGCGCTGGTCGAGTTCCTCGACAAGGAGACCGCCGGCGCCGTCGTGGTCGGCATCGAGCTGGCGTCGTTCGCGGTCCTGAAGACGTTCGACCCGCCGGTCTCCGCCCTGTCCGGGCTGGCCGTCACCGGGGCCAGCCGGCATGGCAAGTTCATCGACATCGACGTCGACGGCATCCACATCATCGTGCACCTGGCCAAGGCCGGCTGGCTGCGCTGGTCCGAGCAGCTGCCGGACACCAAGCTCAAGCTCGGTGCCAGCAACATCGCCGCACGCGTACGCCTCGACCGTGGCGACGGCCCGCACATCGGGTTCGACGTCACCGAGGCCGGCACGCGCAAGGGTCTGGCGATGTACGTCGTCCGCGACCCGTCCGAGGTGCCGGGCATCGCTGCGCTGGGCCCAGAACCGCTCGAGCCGGGCTTCGAGCTGCGTCCGCTGCTGGCCCGAAGGATGCAGGTCAAGCGGCTGCTGCGCGACCAGAAGATCATCGCCGGCGTCGGCAACGCCTACAGCGACGAGATCCTGCACGCGGCGAAGCTGTCGCCGTTCGCGATCGCCGAGAACCTCAAGGAGGACGAGATCGTACGCCTGGAGGCTGCGGTGCAGGACATCCTCCGCGAGGCCGTCGAGGAGGCCCGGGGCAAGCCGGCCGAGGAGCTCAAGGACGACAAACGGACGCGCATGCGGGTCCATGGGCGTACCGGCGAGAAGTGTCCGGTGTGCGGCGACACGGTGCTCGAGGTGACCTACTCGCAGTCGGCGCTGCAGTACTGCCCGACGTGCCAGACCGGCGGCAAGCCGCTCAAGGACCGCACGACGAGCAAGTTCCTCAAGTAGGTCGCGCGGCTCGTCCGGGTAGACCGATTGAGCTTGTCGAAACCCGTCAGTCCTTTCGACAGGCTCAAGGACCGAGGACAGGCTCAAGGACCGTGTGCAGGCTCAAGGACCGAGTGGCCGGTTCAGCCCGCGGCGACCAGACCCACGGCCAGCGCGGCGAAGGCCAGGCCGACGGCTTGCCACCGCAGGATCCTCTCGCGCAGCAGCAGCCACGCGAGCAGCACCGTGCTGGCCGGGTAGAGCGACGAGATCACCGACACGATCGACAGCAGGCCGTGGTGCGAGGCGTAGAGGAACGCGCCCTGCGCGGTCGCGCCGAGCGGACCCATCACCACAGCGCCCCAGACTCGGCGGCCGCGTGGCACCCACGCCTGACGGAGCACCGTGGCCGTGACGACCACGCCGAGCACGGAGGTCAGCTGCGAGAGGGCGAGTGGGTAGAGGCCGGCGTCGTCGCCCACCTGGCCCAGGAACGTGAACAGCAGGCCGAAGCCGACGCCCGCCAGGATGCCGTCGACCACGCCGCCGCGATGCGTGCCGTCATCGGCTCCGCCGTCCTCGACCCGGGAGATCAGCGCGATCGCCGGGAACGCGAACACCACGCCCAGCATCGCCATCCAGGACGGCCGGTCACCGGTCGCCAGGCCGACGATCACGGGGATCAGGGCGGTGCCGATCGCCGACAGCGGGGCGACGACACCCATGCGCGCCGTCGACAGCCCGCGGTAGAGGAACGCCACGCCGAAGCCGCCGCCGAGGCCGGCCAGTGCGCCGTAGGTCAGGTCGGTGCTGGTCGGCGATCCGGCGATCACCAGGGCGGCGACGAGGCTGAGGACGCCCGACGACGTCTGGCCCACGACGGCGACCTGCCAAGGAGATGAGCGCTTGGCGAAGATGCCGCCCATGAAGTCCGAGACGCCATAGGCCAGTGCCGACAGGAGGGACAGTGCGATGGCCACCTGCGCAGCCTAAGCGCGGTCGCCGACAACGGGCGACCGCTGGCCCCGCTACGTACGATTGAGGCATGAGGTTCGCCAAGTCGTTCGGGACGCAGGCCAATTCGGCCGTCGGTGGGTTCGCCTCGCGGGTGGACGACCAGACCGGCGAGGTCGCGCATCGCGTTGCTGGCGTCATCGCCGTGGCGGTCCGCGTGCTGCGGCTGCCCACCGCCGTCCTGCAGGTCGTGCCGCTGCCGTTCGTCGCCGCGACGCTGGCGCTCGGCCTGGTCGCCGATGGTGGCGTACGCGTCGTCGTGCTCGTGGCGGGGGTGCTGATGGCTGCCGTCAGCGGAGCGTTCTGGGCGCGGCGCCGCGCGATCCTGCGAGCCGTCGAGGAGCCCGACAAGCTGGCCACCGAGCTCGGCATCGCGATCAGCCTGAGCGACAAGGTCGACGAGACCCGCGGCGCGCTCGAGCGGGTAGCCGGCGGTGGTGGCTGGCGGCTCTTCGACCGGCTCAAGGGTGCCTGGGGCGGCATGTCGATGACCGGTCGCTGGATCGACGGCATCGGCGACCTGCCCCGCGCGCGCTACTTCGTGCCGCCGAGGATCGGCACGACCGTCACGATCACGATCGCCGCACTCTGGTTGGTGCCGATCTCGATCGTCGTGGCGCTGTTCGCCCTGATCGGGACGATCGCCGGATCCCTCTGACCCGTCGTGTCCGGCACCGTCAGGATCGGGATCTCGGGGTGGACGTACGCGCCGTGGCGCAAGGTGTTCTATCCCGAGGGCCTGCGGCAGAAGGACGAGCTCGAGTACGCCGCGAGCAAGATGACGAGCATCGAGATCAACGGCTCGTTCTACTCGCTGCAACGACCTGAGAGCTACCAGGCGTGGCGTGAGCGTACGCCGGACGGCTTCGTCTTCGCCGTCAAGGGCGGCCGCTTCATCACCCACATGAAGAAGCTCGCCGACGTCGACGCACCGCTCGCGAACTTCTTCGCGTCGGGCCCGTTGGCGCTCGGGGAGAAGCTCGGCCCGGTGCTGTGGCAGCTGCCGCCGACCTTGGGCTTCGACGCCGAACGGCTCGAGAACTTCTTCGACCGGCTGCCCCGCACGACGACCGCGGCCGCCGCCCTTGGTGGGCGGCATGACGAGCGCGTGGCCGGTCGGTCCTACCTCGACGTCATCGCGGAGCAGGAGATCCGCCACGCCGTGGAGGTCCGGCACGACTCGTTCCTCGCCCCGGAGTTCCTCAGCGTCCTGCGCGAGCACGGCATCGGCCTGGTCGTGGCCGACACCGCGGGCAAGTGGCCGCTGATCCGCGAGGTCACCGCCGACTTCGCCTACGTACGCCTGCACGGCGACACCGAGCTCTATGCGAGTGGCTACTCCGACGCTGCCCTCGACGAGTGGGCGGCGCTGATGCGGGGCTGGGCCGAGGGCGGCGCCGACGTGTACGCGTACTTCGACAACGACATGAAGGTTCGCGCGCCCTTCGACGCCATGGGCCTGATCGAGAGGCTCGCCGATCTCGGCCCATGGCGCCCTGGGTGACGGTCAGCCGAGCTTGCCCGGGGTGACCCGGTAGGCCGTGTTGGTCAGGGCGAGCTGACCGTACGCGTTGGAGCCCCAGCAGTAGAGCGCGGCGCTGGCGTGACGTGCGCACGTGTGGGTCCGGCCGACGCTGATGCTGGTCCACTGGGTGGAGGTTCCGACGCGGGTCGGCGTGAGGCGGTCTGCGACCGTGCCGTCGCCGACCTGTCCCTTCTCGTTGTCGCCCCAGCAGTACAGGGCACCGGTGCTCTGCCGACCACAGCTGTGGGACTCCCCGACACTGACGCCGGCCCATCGCTTGGAGATCCCGATGCGCGTCGGTGTGGGCCGGCCCGTCTTCGTGCCGTCTCCGAGCTGGGCGAACATGTTGTCGCCCCAGCAGTAGAGCGTTCCCGTGGTGCGTACGCCGCAGGTGTAGTCCTCTCCGAGGTCCACGCTCCGCCAGGTGCTCGAGCTGCCGACCTTGGTGGGCTTCGTACGGGGAGGCGCGCCACCGCCGGTGCCCAGCTGGCCCGAGCTGTTCTGGCCCCAGCAGTAGAGCGAGCCCGTCGTGTTCGTCGCACAGGCGTGGGTGCCGCCCGCCACGATGCTGGTCCATTGGGTCGACGTGCCCACCTTGGCCGGCTTGGTGCGCTGAGCCATGTCGCCGGTGCCGAGTCGGCCGTCGATGTTGGTGCCCCAGCAGTAGACCGAACCGGTCTTCGACCGTGCGCAGGTGAAGAACGCGCCGGCGCTGACGCTGGCCCAGCTGCTGGAGGTGCCGACCCGGGCGGGCACGCTGCGGGTGCCGAGGTCGCCGACTCCCAGCTGGCCGGCGCTGTTGTCGCCCCAGCAGTACAGGGTGCCGGAGGTGCGCGTGCCACAGGTGTGGGTGGAGCCGGTGCTGACGCTCGCCCAGCTGGTTGAGGTGCCGACCCGCGTCGGGGTGTTGCGATTGGTGCTGTCGTCGAGTCCGAGCTGGGCGTTGAAGTTGCCGCCCCAGCAGTAGAGGGCGTGGTTCGCGGCGACGGCGCACGTGTGTGCGCTTCCGCTGCTGACGGACAGCCAGCTCTGGGGTGCGGCAGCGTTCGCGGGCGTGGCGCTGGTCAGTGAGACCGCGATGCCGGCAAGGAGCGCGAGCAGAGCAGGAAGGAGCTTTCTGAGATGCATGGTGGGTGACCTTCGGTCGGTGAGGGAAACCCCGACTCAGGTGATGACACCAAGCAAAGGTCTAGATGATTCGAGCACGCTAACAGGCTTTCACCCATTTTGGCTAGTTAATGCCTGTATTGAATACAAGCAGTACGTACGTACCGCTTTCTCAGGTGTTGGACAGCGGCGGCGGGAGGTGCTGGGTGGCGGGTCCGATCCTGAGGATCGATGTCCGCAGCCACGCGGTGTAGGCCTCGAGCGAGTAGCCCCAGTCCCGGGTCAGCTGGTCGTACGTCTCCTGCGAGGTCAGCACGTAGAGGTGGGCGGCGAAGGCCTCCGGTGAGGTCTTCTCGTCGACCATGCCGCGGCTTGCGTACCAGTCGTGGCCGATCATGAAGTCCTCGCGCTTCCTGGCGATCAGCTCCGTGACGGCCTTCGAGATGCGGTCCTCGGACGCCGCGGCGGCGCGGACGGCCGCCCAGATGCCGCCGGAGCGGGCATTGGCTGCGGCGATGAACGCGGCGTAGTCGGCGATCGCCTGCTCCGTGTCCTCGTTGGACATGATCTCCATGAGCTGGGGCTGGTCGATGATCGACTTCCAGCCGCCCTCGCCGGAGTAGGTCTGCTGGAACGCCTTGATGAGCAGGTCGGGCTTGGTGCCGATCTTGTTGACCGACTCGACCGAGACTCCTGCGTGATCGGCCACCTGTTGCATCGTGGTCCCGACGTAGCCGCGCTGGGAGAACACCTCGGCCGCAGCCGTGATGATGCTGCGACGGGTCTCGGCGGCCTTCTCGGCACGGAGCGGGGACCGATAGCTCCGAGTCTGTCTAGGCGTCGTCATGGCGGTCTCCTGGTGCATGCGTCGGCCACCGTATCAGGGCTCCCGCAGCTTCACTAGGGACTGCATGTATCCATTTAGGGGCGCGTGGAGGTGCCGATCAGGACCTGCATCGCGGGACCGTACAGGCGTACGACGTCGTCGATCGAGGCGTCGGCGAGGGGCGGCATCCGGATGACGTAGCGCAGCGTCGCCATGCCGATCAGCTGGCCGGCGACCAGGGAGGCGCGGAGCTCGCGGTCGTCGCCCTCGAGGACCCCCAGCAGCGAGCTGATGAGCACCTCGCGCGCCAGCTGCAGCATCGGCGCCTGGGAGTCGTCCGTCCCCAGCGTCGTGCGATACATCGAGCTGAAGATGTCGCGATGGGGATCCCACGCCTCGAGGAACGTCTGCAACAGGCGCTCGGCCATGCCGTCCGGGCCGTCCTCGATGACCAACGCGATCTTCTCGACGGGGTTGACCGGCAGCTCCATCGTGGCGACGAGCAGGCCCGCCTTGTCACCGAAGTAGTGGCTGATGAGGCTGACGTCGACGCCCGCGTCCCGGGCGATGGCGCGCATCGAGGTGCCGCTGAATCCCTGCGCCGCGAACTTGGCCCTGGCGGCGTCGAGGATCGCGGCGCGACGGTCTGCTGCGTCCCCGGCCGGCGGCCGGCCGCGCGTACGTTTGACGGTCATCGCGTCCGTCGCCGAAGGGTCAGTGACGCGCCGGCGAGGGCGAGTGCGCAGCAGCTGAGGAGAATCACGAGGTCCTTGCCCAGGGTCGAGGTGAAGTCGCTCGTCGACCCTAGCTCGGTGAAGGCGTCGGCGGCGTAGCTCATCGGCAGCGCGTCGGACAACCAGCGCAGGACGTCGGGCATCGAGTCGCGCGGGGCCAGCAGGCCGCAGAGCAGCAGCTGTGGCACCACGACGAGCGGCATGAACTGCACGGCCTGGAACTCGGTGACCGCGAACGCCGACATCAGCAGACCCAGAGCGGTGCCGAGGACAGCGTCGACGACGGCGAACAGCACCACGGCCCACGGGGTGTTGACGTCCATGTCGAGCAGCCAGATGGCGACGGCCGAGGTGACGAGCGCCTGCCCGAGGGCGGCGGCGCCGAACGCGATGCCGTAGCCGCCGATCAGCTCGCCGCGTCGCATCGGCGTGGTCAAAAGGCGTTCGAGGGTCCCGGACGTACGTTCGCGCACCATCGTCACCGAGGTCACGAGGAACATCACGACGAACGGGAAGATGCCGAGCATCTGCGGGCCGACGCGGTTGAAGATCACGGGGTTGCCGTCGTACACGTACTTGAACAGGAGCAGCAGGAGCGACGGCAGGACGACGATCATCCCGATGCTGCGCGGGTCGTGCCCGAGCTGCTGGAGCACCCTGCGAGCCGTTGCGAGAGTGCGGTTCATCGGGTGCCCTCCGCCAGCGTCAGGAAGGCCTGCTCGAGGTCGTCCTCGCCGGTGTCCGCGCGGAGCTCGTCTGGTGTCGAGTCGGCGATGATCCGGCCCTCGCGCATCAGCAGCATGCGGTCGCATCGGCCGGCCTCGTCCATGACATGGCTCGACACCAGCAGTGTCTTGCCCTCCGAGGCCAGCCGCTTGAACAGCTGCCACAGATCCCGGCGGAGGACGGGGTCGAGGCCGACGGTCGGTTCGTCGAGGAGGTAGAGCTCGGGGTCGGCCAGCAGCGCGGCGGCGAGCGACACCCTCGTGCGCTGGCCGCCTGACAGGTCGCCGACCAACGAGTCGACCTTGTCGCCGAGCCCCACGTTGCCGACGGCCTCACGGGCCGCAGCCTCGTCACTGCCGGTGAGGGCGGCGAAGTAGCGCAGGTTCTGCATGACGGTCAGGTCGGGATAGACCGAGCTCGCCTGCGTGACGTAGCCGACGCGCTCCCGGGCGGCAGGACGACCGGCAGGGCCGTCGAGCACTGTGACGGTGCCCGCCCGGATGACCTGGATGCCGGCGATCGCGCGGATCAACGTGGACTTGCCGCAGCCGCTGGGGCCCAGGAGTCCCGTGACGGATCCGCGGGGCACCGACACCGAGAGGTCGGGGATCACGGTGTTCCTGCCGCGGACCACGGTGAGGCCGGTGACCTCGATCGCCGAACTATTCAACATACGTTGAATATAGGACTCGCCCCCGACCCGGTCAAGCCGGGGGCGAGCCGCGCTACTTCTTGACGGTGAAGGTCTTGCTGATCGAAGGCGACGAGCCGACCTTGTTGAAGGCGTACACGTAGACCTTGTTCGTGCCGCTCTTGAGCTTGCTGCGCAGGAGCTTGTAGGAGCGGCTCGTGGTGGTCCGGTCGTAGAGCGTCTTGGTGCCGCTCTTGACGATCACGCGGTACTTCGTGATCGGCGTGCCACCGTTGTCGGCAGGCGCGGTCCAGCTGACGGTGCGGGTCGACGACGTCGACGAGCCCGAGATCTTGAGGCTGCGAGCGGCTGGGGGCTTCGTCAGCGGGACGAGCGGGTTGAACGTGAAGACCGACTGCTCGCTCGCCGCGTTGCCTGAGTACTCGTTGACGACGTGAACGTTGCGGTTGGTGTCGACGGCGACTCCGGTGGGGTACTTGATGCCGGTGTTCCCCCCGCTGAGCCGCTTGATGGGGAACGCGTCGCCGCTGGTGCCCGGAGCGAAGACCGTGACGGAGCCGTCGGCGCCGTCGGTCGCATTGGTGACATAGAGGTTGTCCGACGAGTCGAGCGCCAGCGAGGAAGCGCCGTGCAGGTGGGTGTTGGCGCCTGTGATCGTGCGAATCGGCGGCGTCGACGACTCGGTGTTGGCGGCATAGATCGCGATGTTCTCGTTGCCGTTCCCGCCGGCGAGGTTGGCCACGTAGATCAGGCCCTTGCTGTCGATCACGATGCTGGTGGGGTTGTTGATTCCCGAGTCGATCGTCTTGATGGGCTCGATGTCGCCGCCACGACCAGCGCCGAAGACCCGGATCGTGCTGGTGCTGTTGATGTTCGCGACATACACGTCACCGTTGGCGGCCACGGCCACGTCGCTGGGCGAGCTGAGGCCGGTGTTCTTCATGCCACCGATCGTCGTGTACGGCGAGCTGCTGGACGTGTCCTTGGGGAAGACGCTGACGGTGGCCGACGAGGAGTCGGCGACCCAGATCCGCCCCTTCGCGTCGTAGCTGATGCCCTGGGGCCCAGACAGGCCGGACCTGCTCGTGTCCAGGATCGAGCCGTCGGCGAGTCCGTATCCGGTCGAGTTGAAGGGGTTGTTCCTGAGGACGGTGACCCGCGAGAAGGTGGTGTTGGTCTCCGCGAGGGCGAACTTCGACGGGTCGTCCGTCGCCGCGGGACTCGGATCGACGGCGATGTCCGTGGGGTGCACGACGCCGGCGGCGTTGAACGTCGCGGCTCGCGTCGGGGCATAGGACACGTCGTACGTGTCGGCGTGGGCCGCTGTCATCGTCAGGCACGAGATGGCGAGGCCGGCGGCAGTCAGTGCCGCGAAGTTGCGCATGGGAGTGGGCATGACGAAGGAATCTAGCGGGATCCCAGGACGCCGGTGGGGGTTTTGGACGAGATGTCTTGAAGTGTTCACACGGCCTGCCGGCGTCACCGACTACGTGACATCGCCGATGTCATGGTCCTACTGTTCACGCATGGACATCCGTGGACTGGCCCTGCTTCCCGTACGCGTGACGGTCGCCGCGACCCAGGCCACGCTCGGCCTTGGTCAGCTCGCGTCGCCGCAGGGCCCGATCCTGCGCGAGGGCGGTTACGCCACCCGGCTGGCGCAGATCTTCGGCGAGGGTGGCCTGCTCGACCAGCTCAACCGGATCCTCGCCGACGAGCGCGGACCGATCGGGCTCGCCAACACCCTCGCCGACCTCACGGCGGACGACCGACCGGTCGGCAAGGCCTTGGCCCGCGACGGGCTGCTCGACCGGATGGCGGATGAGGAGGGCCCGTTCGTACGCCTGCTGGAGGCCGGCGGTCCGCTCGACCGCGCGCTGGGGGAGGACGGACCGCTCTATCGGCTGCTCGCACCCGGCGGCCCGCTCGACCGCCTGCTGGCCGAGGAGGGCGCGATCGACCGCATCCTCGCGGAAGGCGGCCTGATCGACCAGCTGCTCGCCGAGCAGGGCATCCTCGAGAAGCTCCTGGCGCCAGGGGGGACGCTCGACCAGCTCATCGAGCTCGGCGCCACGTTCGACGCGATCGTGCCGCGGCTCGAGGCGTTGGGCAACGCGATCCCCAACCTCAACTCCGCCGTCAACATCCTGAGCGGCGCCGTCGAGCCCTTGGGTGCGCTGGCCGGCCGCCTGCCCGGAGGTCGCCGGAGGCCGCCGGTGCTCGACCCCGCCGTCAGCGACTAGACACAGCCCTTGCGTCCCGGAGCATGATCGAAGCAGGACCACTCCGGAGGAGCACCACATGAGCACCGCACCAGGGATCGTCGTCGTCGGAGCCGGACTCGCCGCGGCCAAGGCCGTGGAGTCCATGCGCGAGGCGGGGCACACCGGCACCATCACGTTGATCGGCGAGGAGCCGGAGCGCCCGTACGAGCGTCCGGCGCTGTCCAAGGACTACCTCCAGGGCAACGGGTCCAGGGACGACCTGTTCGTGCATCCCGAGGAGTGGTACGCCGAGCACGACATCGACACCCGGTTCGGCGAGACCGTCGTGTCGATCGACCGGGAAGGACGCACTGTCGCGCTCGCCTCGGGGGACACCGTGCCGTACGAGCGCCTGCTGCTCGCCACGGGCTCCCGGCCGCGAACGCTCGAGATCCCCGGTGCCGAGCTCGATGGTGTGCTCTCGTTGCGCCGCATCGGCGACAGCGACGCCATCCGAGAGGCGTACGCGCGGGCTTCGAGCGTCGTGATCATCGGCGCGGGCTGGATCGGCCTCGAGACCGCTTCCGCAGCGCGCGCCGCCGGCCTGCAGGTCACGGTCCTGGAGTACGCCCCGCTGCCGCTGGGCCGTGTGCTGGGCGACGAGCTGGCCACCTACTTCGCGGACCTGCATCGCCGCAACGGGGTCGACCTTCGCACGTCCGTCGAGGTCAGCGAGATCACCGGTGCTGAGGGGCGGGTCACCGGAGTGCGGGTCGGCGACGACGAGGTCGCCGCGGACCTCGTGATCCTTGGTGTCGGCATCAGCCCCAACGCCGAGATCGCTGCCGCTGCAGGGCTCGACGTCGACAACGGCATCCTCGTCGACGAGCACCTGCGTACGTCCGACCCCGCGATCTTCGCTGCGGGCGACGTCGCCAACGCCTACAACTCGGCCCTCGGCGACCGGCTGCGGGTCGAGCACTGGGACAACGCGATCCGCCAGGGCCGGCTCGCCGGCCGCACCGTGCTCGGCCGGGACGACGCGTACGACTGGCAGCCGTACTTCTACACCGACCAGTTCGACCTCGGCATGGAGTACGTCGGACGCGGCAGCGCCACCGACGACGTGGTGATCCGCGGCGACAAGGCGAGTGGCGAGTTCATCGCGTTCTGGCTCGACGGCGACCGCGTCACCGCCGGCATGAACGTCAACGTCTGGGACGTCAACGACGACCTGCGCGCCCTGGTCGGGAGTAGCGTGGAACGGGCAAGGCTCGCCGATCCCGACGTGCCGCTCAGCGAGGTGGTGCCCGCATGACGCCTGACAAGGACCGCTTCAAGCAGCTGCCCAAGCCGATACGCCTCGAGGACACCGTCACGACGTCCGACACCGAGCCGGTGCCTGACCCCGAAGGTGGCCGGGACACCGAGCGCGACTTCCTCGTGCGCTACGGACTCGGCGGCCTCTGAAGCGGCGCGCGGCGGGCTGCCTAGTGTTGTGGGTGTGCCTGCCCTCTTCGAACCCCTGACCCTGCGCGGCGTCACGGCGCGCAACCGCATCTGGCTCGCGCCGATGTGCCAGTACTCGTGCTTCGACCGCGACGGGATGCCCAACGACTGGCACCTCGTCAACCTCGGCCAGCACGCGACCGGAGGCTTCGGCCTGGTGATGACCGAGGCCACCGCGGTGGTGCCCGAGGGCCGGATCAGCCCCGAGGACACCGGGATCTGGTCCGACGCGCACATCGAGCCGTGGCGCCGCATCGCCGAGTTCATACGCGGTCAGGGTGCCGTCGCCGGGATCCAGCTGGCACACGCGGGCCGCAAGGGCTCGACGTGGGCACCGTTCGCCGAGGGTGACGGCACCGTGCCGGAGGCCGATGGGGGCTGGACCGCCGTGGCCCCGTCGGAGCTGGCGTTCGAGGGCTATGACGTGCCGCGCGCCATGACGACCGACGAGGTCGCCGCGCTGCCACAGGCGTTCGCCGATGCCGCTGTCCGCGCCGATCGCGCCGGGTTCGACGTCGTGGAGATCCACGGCGCGCACGGCTACCTCCTCCACGAGTTCCTGTCGCCGCTCGCCAACCAGCGCACGGACCGGTACGGCGGCTCGTTCGACAACCGCACGCGGGTGGTCGTCGAGATCGTCGACGCCGTCCGCGCCGTGTGGGACAAGCCGTTGTTCGTACGCCTCTCGGCATCGGACTGGGCTGACGGCGGTTGGAACGTCGAGGAGACCGCACGGCTCGGCGCCGTGCTCAAGCAGCACGGCGTCGACCTGCTCGACGTGTCGTCGGGCGGCGCCGTGGCGCACCAGAAGATCGACATCGGCCCGGGCTACCAGGTGCCGTTCGCCCGCGAGGTGCGCGAGGTCAGCGGGCTCCCGGTCTCCGCCGTCGGCCTGATCACCGAACCGACCCAGGCCGAGCAGGTGCTCGAGGACGGGTCGGCCGACGTCGTCATGCTGGGCCGGGTCGCGATCCGCGAGCCCGCCTGGCCGCTGCGCGCCGCTCACGAGCTCGGCGTCGCCGCCAAGGACGCGCCCTACCCGCCGCAGCACGCCCGCGGCGCCTGGCGGTGACCCGGGTCGTACGCGCGGCGGCGCGGTTCGACCTGTTCCACCGCTCAACGCGCGGTCGGAAGCTGCCGGTACGACCGATAGGATCGGGGTGTGAGCGAAGCCCCCCGCCTGGACACCGTCGCCGTCGCCGAAGCCACCCCGGACAAGCCGCAGCCGTGGTCCGAGCTGGGCCTCCGTGAGGAGGAGTACGACAGCATCCGCGAGA
This sequence comes from Aeromicrobium sp. Root236, assembly GCF_001428805.1. Lineage (NCBI taxonomy): Bacteria > Bacillati > Actinomycetota > Actinomycetes > Propionibacteriales > Nocardioidaceae > Aeromicrobium > Aeromicrobium sp. Root236. The sequence continues at coordinate 2,938,687 of NZ_LMIS01000001.1, forward strand.
TCCTCGGCCGCCGCCCGACCGGCGCCGAGCTGGCGATGTACTCCGTGATGTGGAGCGAGCACTGCTCCTACAAGTCGTCCAAGGTGCACCTCAAGAAGTTCGGCGACCTGCCGCAGGAGACGCCGCTCGGCAAGACCCTCGCCGGCATCGGTGAGAACGCCGGCGTCATCGACATCGGCCAGGGCTACGCCGTCACGTTCAAGGTCGAGTCGCACAACCACCCGTCGTACGTCGAGCCCTACCAGGGCGCCGCCACCGGCGTCGGTGGCATCGTCCGCGACATCCTTGCGATGGGCGCGCGCCCCGTCGCGGTCATGGACCCGCTGCGCTTCGGCCCCCTCGATGCCCTCGACACCCGTCGCGTCATGCCCGGCATCGTCGCCGGCGTCGGCGGCTACGGCAACTGCCTCGGCCTGCCCAACATCGGCGGCGAGGTCGTGTTCGACGAGACCTACGTCGGCAACCCCCTGGTCAACGCCCTCTGCGTCGGCGTCCTCCGCCACGAGGACCTGCACCTGGCGTTCGCGAGCGGTGTCGGCAACAAGGTCGTCCTCTACGGCGCCCGCACCGGCGGCGACGGCATCGGCGGCGTCTCGGTCCTCGCGTCCGAGACGTTCGACGCCGACGGTCCCGCCAAGCGTCCCAGCGTGCAGGTCGGTGACCCGTTCATGGAGAAGCTGCTGATCGAGTGCACCCTCGAGCTGTTCCGCGCCCAGGTCGTCAACGGCATCCAGGACCTGGGTGGCGCCGGTCTCTCGTGCGCGACCAGCGAGCTCGCGTCCGCAGGCGACGGCGGCATGCACGTCGAGCTCGACACGGTGCCGCTGCGCGACTCGACGCTCTCGCCGGAGGAGATCCTCATGAGCGAGTCGCAGGAGCGCATGATGGCCGTCGTCGAGCCGCACCACCTCGACGCGTTCATGGCGATCTGCGACAAGTGGGACGTCGAGGCCGTCGTCGTCGGCGAGGTCACCGACGGCGAGCACCTCGTGATCGACTGGCACGGCCAGACCGTCGTCGACGTGCCGCCGCGCTCGGTGGCCCACGACGGGCCGACCTATCACCGCCCCTACGCGCGGCCGGACTGGCAGGACGCCCTGCAGGCCGACGTCGCCGAGCAGCTCGCCCGGCCCACCTCCGGCGACGAGCTCCGTGAGCAGCTGGTCGCGGTCGTGACGTCGCCCAACCTGGCCGACAAGTCGTGGGTCACCGACCAGTACGACCGCTACGTCCAGGGCAACACGGTCCTCGCCCAGCCCGAGGACGCCGGCGTCATCCGCATCGACGACGAGACCAACCTCGGCGTCGCGGTGTCGACCGACTGCAACGGCCGCTTCGCCAAGCTCGATCCCTACGTCGGCGCGCAGCTCGCGCTCGCCGAGTCCTACCGCAACGTCGGCGTCACCGGCGCGCTGCCGCTCGCCGTCACCGACTGCCTCAACTTCGGCTCGCCCGAGAACCCCGACGTCATGTGGCAGTTCGAGCAGGCCACCCACGGGCTCAAGGACGCCTGCGAGGTCCTGGGCATCCCGGTCACCGGCGGCAACGTGTCGTTCTACAACCAGACCGGCGAGACCCCGATCCTGCCGACGCCGGTCGTTGGCATCCTGGGCGTCATCGACGACGTGCGTACGCGGATCACGCAGGGCTTCGTCGCCGAGGGCAGCCACGTGCTGGTGCTCGGCGAGACGCGCGACGAGCTCTCCGGCTCATCGTGGGCCGATGTCGTCCACGGCCACCTCGGCGGCCGGCCCCCCGTCGTCGACCTCGATGCCGAACGGGCCCTGGCCAACCTCATGGTCGAGGCCGCCAAGACCGGTGTCGTCGAGGCCGCCCACGATCTCTCCGACGGCGGTCTGGCGGTCGCGCTCGCCGAGGCGTCGTTCCGTCACGGCATCGGCGTCACGGTCGAGCTCGACGACCCGTTCCTCGAGCTGTTCAGCGAGTCGTCGGCCCGGGCCATGGTCGTCGTGGCGGAGGACCGCCACGACGAGTTCGTGTCGCTGGCCGAGAAGCACGGCGTCGAGCTGGCCTCCGTCGGACGTACGGGCGGCGAGACCCTCGAGGTCGCGGGCCAGTTCAGCGTGCCGGTCGCGGAGCTCAAGACGGCCTGGCAGGCGACGATCCCCGCGGTCCTGGGCGCGCACCTCGCTTGATGGCACGCCGGCCGACTCCGCTGTCGCACGAGGAGTTCGCCGCGATCTGCGCCCGCCTCGACCAGGGTGAGCCGACCCGGGCCGACCTCAAGGCCGCCACGATGCACCTCGTCGCGCTCCTCGTGGCCAGGGCGCCGGGGGCCAGCGTCGAGGTCCGCATCCCGCCCTTCGCCGCGGTCCAGTGCATCGCCGGCGCACGGCACACGCGCGGCACACCGCCGGCCGTCGTCGAGATGGACGCGCCCACCTGGATCGCCCTGGGGCGCGGGCGACTGCAGTGGTCCGACGCCACGCTGCGCGCGTCGGGGGAGCGCTCGGACCTCTCGCCGCTGCTCCCGCTCGACGAAGCCTGAGATTTCGCCCAGTTCCGGCAAAACCGGCACAGCAAGACAATCCGTCCCGTTATGATTTTCCGGTCAGGGAGGGAAACCGACATCCACCATCAGGCGCAGTCATGACGAATGGCACCACCGATCCTTCTGAGCAGTGGTCCGACCTGCTCTCAAGCCTCTCCGGGCGACGCCGGGAGGCCGTCGTCGCAGCCCTGCGGTCATCGGCCGAGCAGGGTTGGCCAGCCGATCGTGAAGCCGTGCGCCTGCTGGTCGCCTACGCCAACGGCGAGATCGACGCGCAGGACTACGCCGTCGGCATCGTCGTCTCACTCGGTGGTCACGAGCACGCGGTGCAGCCGCAGAGCCCGCCGCCGGTCGAGCGCCCGTGGGCCCAGCAGCTCGCCGAGCAGGCCTGGGCCGCGCCCCAGGAGGTCGTGGCACCGCCCGCGCCCCCGGTCCGTCCGGCGCCGCCCGTCGCCTCGTTGGCCCCCGACAGCCGCATGACCCGCGAGGAGGCCGTCGCGGCCTACGTCTCCGGGCGTATCCCGGTCGAGGAGTTCCTCCGCATCACCCGCGGCGTCTCCGCCTAGGACCGCCGCGCCGCCATGGCGCGGGCCGGGTAGTTCGTCGTCACCATCCAGACGTACGGGTCGTTCATCCACCGCTCGAGCTCGTCGGGCCGGTCGACGGTCCACACCAGGAGCGGCAGCCCGCGCTTCCGGGCGTACGCCTTGAGGCTCAGCCGGGCGACGACCTTGTGCGACACCACCAGGTTGGCGCCGCTCAGCAGGATGCGCAGCCGCGGGAACGCCGACTCGAGCCGCACGAGCTTGCGGACGAACCAGTTGCTCGTGCCGGCCCGCGCACTGGATGACAGGCCGACCAACAGGTCCGGCGCATGGGCCTTGGACCAGCGCCGGATCTGCCGGACCGACGAGTCCTCGGCGGTCGTGATGATGGTGCGGTCCGTGCCGAGCGCGTCGACGATCTGCTTGACGAGCACGACCTCGTCGCCCCTGACCTTGAGGTCGACATGCGCCCCGATCCGGCCGCGGATCAGCGCCAGCACGGCGTCGAGGTCGACGAGCCGTGACGCGGAGAACTCGTCGTACCGGTGCTTCGCGATCGAGCGGCGCACGGACTCGTCGTCGATCTCGTCGTCGTGGAAGATCACCGGCCGGCCGTCGGCGGTCAGGCGTACGTCGAACTCGACGTAGTCGCAGCCGAGCCCGATCGCCGACTCGAACGCGGCCAGGGTGTTCTGCGCCGAGTGATCGTCCGCAGCGCCACCACGGTGCGCCGACACGAGGGCCATGCGAACCGCTAGCCCGCGATCTTGCCGTGCTGGAGCAGGGACCAGACCGAGCTCTCGACCGTCGCGTACTGGGTCAGGTCGTGCGCCTTCCGGTACGCCTTGACGGCCGCGACCGTGTCCGCGTCGAAGATTCCGGTCAGCCGCGGGTGCAGTCCGGCGGCGATCAGCGACCGTTGCAGGCGCCAGACCGCGAGCCCCACGCTGCCCTGCTTGATGACTCGTGGGTTCGCGCCGTACGACAGCAGCGCCGTCCACGTGGGCCGCGTGGTCTTGCCGGCCGCCGACCAGCCCATGGATGCGCGGTACTTGTCGATCGCCTTCGCGGTGCCGGAGCCGAATGTCTCGTCGACCGAGATCAGGTAGCCACGCTGGTGGAGCAGGCACTCCAGGGCGGCCACCTCCGGTCCCTTGCTGCCCACCGTGAGCGCCGGGTAGGAGCTGAAGGACATCTGGACGTTGCAGGGCAGGCTCTGCTTCACGGCGACCGAACCCCGGCCGACGTCCAGGAAGTCCTTGTCGATGTTGATGGTCTTTCCGCCGTACGTGACGTCGACGCCGTTCTGGTACTGGTGGATGCGCTGGTGATCGGCCCAGCCCTCGTCGGCGAGGTAGGGGCCGCCGTCGGTGTCGGCGATCTTGTTGGTCCAGGCGATCCAGATCTGGTCGGGCTTGGTGAAGCCCTTGCGGCCCGCGATCCGCGCGGCGTCGATCGCCGCGATGGCGGCGGAACCGCTGGAGTACACGCCGGACTTGTAGCTGAACTTGTGGAGGTACTCGGTCCACGCGTCGACGAACTCGAGCACGACGTTGTCGCACTTGGTCGTCCGGGCGTACCACTCGAGGTCGAGGTAGGAATAGCTGCCGGACCCGAAGCCGTACTTCCGCAGCGCCACGATCGTCTCGGCCGCGTCTGACCTGGCCTGGGACCGGGCGACGGAGACCGTCGACGACATCCGCTTCTTCTGGACGCGGCTCTTGGGGTTGTTGACGAAGCACGGAGCCTGACGGCCGACGTGGATCGGCAGGAAGCGCCAGCCGTTCGCCGCGTTCTTGGCGACCCAGGCCTTGCTGAGGTTGGGCTGGTAGGCGTCGCCGCAGTAGCGGGAGCTGCCGGAGACGTAGATGCCGATCGCCGTGAACGGGGACCGGAGGTTCCAGGTGTCCATCGTGGACTGGGTCGGCGCGACGCACGCGTCGAAGCCGTGACCCGTGAAGTCTCCGGGGGCTCGCGGACCCGCCGCGTGGGCGGGTGAGGACAGCAGGAAGGTCGCGGCCAGGCCGGTCAGGATGCCGGTGATCGTGAGCCGCGAGGTGGGGGAAGGCACCAGGCGCATCCTCAGAGCGTACGGCCACCGGAGGGCGAAGTCAGGGATATGCGGGCTGAGGGGTTGCGGCCCTAAGCGCGCTCGGAGATAGTCTTGGGCCAGGCGTGGCCCCGGTCCCTCCCCTGGATGATCGGGGCCACGTTCTCTCGCCGGTCGAGCCTGTGCTCGCCGGTTGAGCTTGTCGAAGCCTTCAGACCTGGCGCGCGCGATCGCCCCAGTACGGCTTGCGCAGGTCGCGCTTGAGGATCTTGCCCGACGGGTTGCGAGGCAGCGCGTCCACGACGTCGATCGAGCTCGGCGTCTTGTAGCCGGCGAGCCGCTCGCGGGCGTACGCGATGAGCTCCTCGGCGGGCACCGCCTGGCCGGGCTTGAACGCCACGACCGCCTTGACCGTCTCGCCCCACTTGTCGTCCGGCACGCCGATCACCGCGAGCTCCTGCACCGCGGGGTGCTCGGCGAGCACGCGCTCGACCTCGGGGGAGTACACGTTCTCGCCGCCGGTGATGATCATGTCCTTGATGCGGTCCTCGATGAACAGGAAGCCGTCCTCGTCGACCCGGCCGAGGTCGCCCGTACGGACCCACCCGTCCGGCGTGATGAGCTCGGCGGTCGCCTCTGGCTTCCCGAGGTAGCCGATCGTCGCCTGCGGCGTGCGGAACCAGACCTCGCCCGACTCACCCTGCGGCACGTCCTCGAGCGTCACCGGGTCGACGACCCGCATCTCGGTGTGTGCGACGGGACGCCCAGCCGACACCAGCCGCTCCGGGTGGGCGGCGTCGCGGTGCGCGGCGTCGTTGAGCACCGTGACGACGCCGCCGAACTCCGTCATGCCGTACACCTGCTGGAACTCGGTGTCGGGCCACGCCTCCATCGCCGCGCGCAGCACCGGCAGCGGCATCGGCGCGGCGCCGTAGCCGAGGGACTTCAGCTTGCTGAACAGCCCCATGACCTGGGGTCCGGCGGCGATCAGGGCCGTGACGACGGCGGGCACGAGGAACGCGTGCGTGCAGCCGGCCATGATGCCGCCGGCGAGCAGCGCGCCGTCGACCTCCGGCACGATGTACGCCGCCGCGCCGATGACCGGGGCCTGCAGGGCGTACGAGGTGCCTCCGACGTGGAACATCGGCATCGCCACGAGCAGCATGTCGCCCTCGTCGTACGTCGCGTCGCCGAGTCCGTTGACGCTGTGCTCGACCATCGCGTGCTGGCTGAGCTGTACGCCCTTCGGCCGTCCGGTCGTGCCGGAGCTGTACATCACGACGCAGATGTCGTCGGGCGTGACGCCGGGCTGCAGGTCGGCCGGTGTCGCGGCCGACTGCCAGGCCTGGAACTCGTCGTGCTCGCCACCGACGACGATGACCTTGCGGACGTGCTCGAGCCGGTCGCGTACGACGTCGAGCTGCTCCAGCAGTTGGTGCCCGACGAACACGACCTCGGCCGCGCAGTCGTTGAGCACGTAGTCGAGCTCGTCGCCGGCGAGTCGCCAGTTGACGACGGTCGTCGCCGCGCCGAGCTGGCAGCCACCGAGGATGACCTGGAGGACGGCAGGGTTGTTCTTGTCGAGGATCGCGACCCGGTCGCCGCGCGCCACGCCCTCGCCCTGCAACGCTCCGGCGGTCCGGCGCACGGACTCCCAGGCCTCGGCCCAGGTCCACGTACGTTCGCCGAAGATCCAGCACGGCTTGTCCGGGCGCTCGGCCGCGCGGTGCGCGAGGAAGTCCGGCAGGTAGGTGGCGGGCGGGATGGCAATCGGCATGATGCTCCTCGACGACGTGACCTGGATCACGACAGCGTAGGGGACACCGCAAGCGCATTGGGTCCGAAAGGGTTGCGGCCTCTACACTTGGAGCGTGCCCCGCGGAGATGGACGCCTGACCCACGACCTCGATCCCCAGGACGCTGGACCCCAGGACGCGTGTGGCGTCTTCGGAGTCTGGGCGCCCGGCGAAGAGGTCGCCAAGCTCACCTACTTCGGCCTCTACGCGCTGCAGCACCGCGGGCAGGAATCGGCCGGCATCGCGGTCAGCAACGGCCGCCAGATCCTCGTCTACAAGGACATGGGCCTCGTGTCGCAGGTCTTCGACGAGGCCACGCTCGAGTCGCTCAAGGGCGAGATCGCGATCGGGCACGCCCGCTACTCCACGACCGGCTCCAGCGTGTGGCACAACGCCCAGCCCACGTTCCGCCCGACGGCCGCCGGCTCGGTCGCCCTCGGCCACAACGGCAACCTGACCAACACCGCCGAGCTCCTCGAGCTGCTGCACGAGCGCGACCTCGAGGCGGGCAAGGCGGCCAACAAGGGTGAGACCGCCACGTCCGACACGTCGGTCATGGCGACGCTGCTCTCCTCCTACCCCGATCGTTCGGTCGAGGAAGCCGCCCTCGAGGTGCTGCCCAAGCTGCGCGGCGCGTTCTCCCTCGTCTTCATGGACGAGAACACGCTCTACGCCGCACGTGACGCCCAGGGCATCCGCCCGTTGGTGCTCGGCCGGCTCGAGCGCGGCTGGGTCGTCGCGAGCGAGACCGCGGCGCTCGACATCGTGGGCGCCTCGTTCATCCGCGAGATCCAGCCCGGCGAGTTCATCGCGATCGACGAGAAGGGCCTGCGCACCGAGCACTTCGCCAAGCCCGAGCCCAAGGGCTGCGTCTTCGAGTACGTCTACCTCGCCCGCCCCGACACCACGATCTCCGACCAGCGGGTCTTCTCCGTACGCGCCGAGATCGGCCGCCGCCTGGCTCGCGAGTTCCCCGTCGACGCCGACCTCGTCATCCCCGTGCCCGAGTCCGGCACGCCGGCGGCGATCGGGTACGCCGAGGAGAGCGGCATCCCGTTCGGCCACGGCCTGGTCAAGAACTCCTACGTCGGCCGTACGTTCATCCAGCCGTCGCAGACCTTGCGCCAGCTCGGCATCCGGCTCAAGCTCAACCCCCTGCGCGACGTCATCGCCGGCAAGCGCCTCGTGGTCGTCGACGACTCGATCGTCCGCGGCAACACGCAGCGCGCCCTCGTCCGCATGCTGCGCGAGTTCGGCGCCGCCGAGGTCCACGTCCGCATCTCGTCGCCGCCGGTCAAGTGGCCGTGCTTCTACGGCATCGACTTCGCCTCGCGGGCCGAGCTCATCGCCAACGGCATCTCGGTCGACGAGATCTGCCGCTCGATCGGCGCCGACTCGTTGGCGTACGTCACGCTCGACCAGCTCGTCGAGGCGACCAACGTGCCCAAGGACAACCTCTGCCGCGCCTGCTTCGACGGCATCTATCCCGTGGCGCTGCCCGAGGACGATCTCATCGGCAAGCACCTGCTCGAGGTCCAGGACACCCTGCCCCTCGAGGTGCTCTGATGGGCGAGCCGACCTCCTACGCCAGCGCGGGGGTCTCGATCGAGGAGGGCGACCGCGCGGTCGAGCTCATGAAGGAGTGGGTCGAGAAGGCCCGCCGTCCTGAGGTCGTCGGCGGCATCGGCGGGTTCGCGGGGCTGTTCGACGCGACGGCGCTCAAGTCGTACGCCCGACCGCTGCTCGCGACGTCGGCCGACGGCGTGGGCACCAAGGTGCAGATCGCGCAGCGCATGGACAAGCACGACACGATCGGCTTCGACCTCGTCGGCATGCTGGTCGACGACCTCGTCGTCTGTGGCGCCGAGCCGCTGTTCATGACCGACTACATCGCCTGCGGCAAGGTCGTGCCGGAGCGCATCGCCGACATCGTCAAGGGCGTCGCGCAGGCCTGCGCCGAGAGCGGCACGGCGCTGCTCGGCGGCGAGACCGCGGAGCACCCGGGCCTGCTGGCCCCCGAGGAGTACGACATCGCCGGCTCGACCACTGGCGTCGTCGAGGCCGACAAGCTGCTGGGTGCCGAGCTCGTACGACCCGGTGACGTGGTCGTCGCGATGGCGTCCAGCGGCCTGCACTCCAACGGCTACTCGCTCGTGCGGCACGTGTTCTTCACGCAGGCCGGCTGGGAGCTCGACCGCCACGTGCCCGACCTCGGTCGTACGCTCGGCGAGGAGCTGCTGACGCCGACCCGCCTCTACACGCTGCCTTGCCTCGCCCTCGCCGAAGCCGTCGAGGTGCACGCGATGTCGCACATCACCGGTGGCGGGCTCGCGGCCAACCTCGCCCGCGTCGTCCCCGACACGGTCTCCGTGCGGATCGACCGCTCGACCTGGTCACCGCAGCCGGTGTTCGGGCTCGTCGGCTCGCTCGGCGGGGTCGCCCAATCCGACCTCGACCAGGCGCTCAACATGGGTGTCGGCATGGTCGCGCTCGTGGCCCCCGACGCCGCCGATGCCGCGATCCGCCTGCTCGCCGAGCGCGGCATCGAGGCCTGGATCGCCGGTGAGGTCGCCGCTGCAGGAGTCCACGGTGAGGGCGGCAGCGTCACGCTGAGCGGGGCGCACGACTGAGACACGCCGTCTCTGGGGGGTCGATGACGGATTTGTTGTCACCTTTGGGTACGCTTGTCGCACGACATACTGACTACTTTTCTGCGAGGGGGTCGACCCATGGGGCGCGGCCGTGCGAAAGCCAAACAGACCAAAGTCGCTCGCGACTTGAAGTACCGCACACCTGATACGGACTTCAACACTCTGCAGCGTGAGCTCCACGGTGAGTCGGGCGAACCGATTCCCCCTCAGTATCGCGACCTGGACCGAGAAGACCCGGCCGCCTCCTAGGCGTCCGGACCCTCACTCTCGCTCCGTCCGGCCCGCAGGCCGGTGATCCAACAGGCAGATAGCCTGTCTGGATGTTCCGTCGGTCCCGTACGCGTTTCGCACTGCGTCACCGTGGCATGCTGACCCCGCCGGTCGCCGGCCAGACGTTGGATGCGTTCAGCGTCGACCACGTCGGGCAGCCCGTGATGCTGTGGGGCGGAGACGGGACCGCGGCGGTCCAGGTGGCAGATCGCGATGCGGTCGTGCTGCAGGAGCGTCCGCCGCATGACTGGACCCTCCAGCCCTTGCCCGACGGCCGGTTCGTCGTCGTCGGCTCGCGTGCCGAGTGGCGGGACGGCGTGGCTGAGGACAATGCGCACGTGTACGCCTCCGACGGCTCGCTGGACGCTGTCGGTTGCCTCGGCGACGGGATCGAGCACGTGCAGACGTCGGCGGACGGCAGCATCTGGGTCGGCTACTTCGACGAGGGCATCTACGGCAACGACGGTTGGGGTGGCTCGGGTCCCGAACCCATGGGCTCGGCAGGGATCGTCCGGTTCTCGTCGGACCTGCAGGTGCAGTGGGAGTATCCGCTTCAGCAGCAGGACCCCATCGACGACTGCTATGCCCTCAACGTCACGGGCGACGACGTCTGGGCCTGCCCCTACTCCAGCTTCGACGTCGTGCGGATCCGTGACGGCGATGTGCGGTCGTGGAGCAACGAGGTCGAGGGCGCCCGAGCCCTCGTGGTGAGTGGTGACTCGGTCGCACTCGTCGGTGGGTACGAGAAGGACCGCGACCGGCTCGTCATCGGACAGCTCGACGACGACGAGCTCCAGGTGCAGGCCACTGGGCGGTTGACCATGCCGGACGGCCGACGACTCCCGGAGGACACGTTCGTCGTCGGCCGCGGCGCGGAGCTCCACGCGTTGGTGGGCTCCGACTGGTTCAGCTGGTCGCTGGACCAGGCCTGATCAGCTGGTCGGGAGCCAGACCGAGCGCAGCCGGCCCACCTCGCGCATGCGCTGCTCGGCCATGCGGTCGGCGGCGATCGACGGCGGGACGCCCTCGGACTTGGCGCGCTCGAGCACACCCAGCGTCGTGTCGAAGATCGTGGTGGCCCGCATCTTGGCGCGGTCGAACTCGAATCCCTCGAGCTCGTCGGCGACCTGGATGACGCCGCCGGAGTTGACGCAGTAGTCGGGCGCGTAGGTGATGCCGCGCTCGTCGAGGCGCTTCTCGATGCCCTCGTGGGCGAGCTGGTTGTTGGCAGCTCCGCAGACGATCGTCGCGGTCAACGCCTCGATCGACTCGTCGTTGAGGGCGCCACCGAGCGCGCAGGGTGCGTAGATGTCGAGCGGCTCGCGGATGAGCGCGTCCGTGTCGACGACCGAGGTGATCGACGGGTAGGCCTGCTGGAGCGCGGCGACGGCCTCGGCGTTGACGTCGGTGACGACGACCTGCGCGTCCTCCTCGACCAGGTGGCCGACGAGGTGCTTGCCGACCTTGCCGACGCCGGCCACGCCGACGCGCTTGCCGGCCAGCGAGGTGTCGCCCCAGAGGTGCTGCGCCGAGGCGCGCATGCCCTGGTAGACGCCGAAGGCGGTCAGGACCGACGAGTCGCCGGCACCGCCGTGCTCGACCGTGCGGCCGGTCACGAAGTCCGACTCGCGGGCGATGATGTCCATGTCAGGGCTGAACGTGCCGACGTCGCACGCCGTGTAGTAGCGACCGCCGAGCGTCTGGACGAATCGTCCGTATGCCCGCAGCAACGCCTCGGTCTTGATCTTCGTCGGGTCACCGATGATGACGGCCTTGCCGCCACCCAGGTCGAGGCCCGCCAGCGCGTTCTTGTAGGCCATGCCCTGCGAGAGGTTGAGGACGTCGGTCAGCGCGTCCTGCTCAGAGGCGTACGGGTAGAAGCGCGTGCCGCCCAGGGCCGGGCCGAGGGCGGTGGAGTAGATCGCGATGATGGCCTTGAGGCCCGAGGCCTCGTCGTGGCAGAAGACGACTTGTTCATGTCGGCTGCCGAAGGCGGATGGCGCGTTGCTGCTGGAGTCGGTCACGGTAGTGCTCTCTGTCGTGGATGGCGGAGGTGCGTTGGTGGGCACTTCCATCGGCGAAGCCGCGGGGTGGTGCGACTTGGCAGAGACTCTACCGCTCAGCGGGCCTTCCTGAGGACGTACGCGGTCGGCTACGCAGCGCCGAGCTCGGGCGCCGTCCTCACGGTCGTCGTGGTGCCGTCCGCCCACACGACGAGGGCCGTGCGATCGGGACGGCTCTGGAGCCATGCCCCGGCTTCGCTGCCCCGCGCGTACGCGGCAGTGGCGTCGATGTCGGCCCAGGTCAGCGAGGCGGTGATGACCGTGACGGAGGCGATGCCCGCCGGTGGACGGCCGGTCCGTGCGTCGACGAGGTGCTGTCCGCGGTGCGTCGTGCCGGAGGTGGCGACAGCTCCGTTGGCGATCGGCACGAGCCCGAGCAGCCGCTGCGGGTCGTGCGGGTCCTCGAGCCCGATGCGCCAGGGGTCGGCGCCCGGCACGACGGTGCGGCAGACCATGTCGCCGCCGGCCGAGAGGCAGAAGTCCGTGCCCTCGAGCTCGTCCAGCAGATCGGCCGCGCGATCGACCGCCCAGCCCTTGACGACACCGCTCGGGTCGAGGGTCGTGCCACCGCGGACGTCCGACCGCCAGACGTCGAATGCGCCGTTGGACGCAAGCGCCGCCTCGGCACCGAGCCCCAGCACCTCGCGGACGAGGGGTGAGGCGGCATCGAGGGAGAGCTCGCCGCGATTGATGCGGGAGACGTCGGAGTCCTCCCGGTACGTGCTGAAGAGACGATCGGCCTCTCGCAGCGACTCCATCACCCGCACCCACACCGCATCGGCCAGTGCGTCCGTCGTGTGGCGGCCTCTCAGCGCGAGCGTCACCGGCATCCCCATGACGTGCTCGACACGTCGCGTCGTCACAGCCCGGCCTTGTCGAGTGCGCCCTGCAGCGACGTGGCGTAGCCCCGGCTCGTCACGGTCGCGCCACTGATCATGTCGACGTTGCCGTCCTGCGACTCGAGAGTCGCCTTCGTGAGGATCGGGAGGGCGTACGCGTTGATCTCCTCGTCACGGCCGTTGCCGTTCGGATACACCGGCACCGTGACCTCCGTGATCTTGCCGTTCGCCACGGTGATGGCGACCTGGACCGGTCCCCACTGGGTGTCGGTCGACGGTCCCGTGTACGTCTTGGCGCCGTCGGTCGAGCTGGCGTCGGAGCTGCTGGTGCTGTCGTTGCTCGCCGAGGATCCGGCGGTCGGGGGAGCGAGGACGCTCGTGGCGGCCGGCCCGGCGGTGGACGTGTGATAGCCGAACAGCAGCACGACGGTGGTCAGGGTGCTGAGGAACCACAGGACGATGCGTTTCATGGGATCACCAGCTGAAGGTCTCGAGGTGGACCTGCTCCGGCGGGACACCGGCAGCAGCGAGGGTGCGCAGGACCTCGTCGGTCCACACGGCAGGACCGCACACGTACACGTCGCGCTGGTCGATGTCCGGCACCCAGAAGGTCAGCGAAGTCTGGTCGTCGGCGTGCCCCGCGTGGGCGCCGAGCCACGAATCGGGGGAGCGACGGCGTCCTGGCAGCCACAGCAGCTCGAGGCCGCGGGAGCGGGCGAGGTCCTGCAGCTCTGCCGACATGAGCGGCTCGTCGCGATAGCGCTGCAGCAGCACCGCGTCGCCCGGCCGGTAGTCGAGGCCCTCCGCGAGGGCGCGCAACGGTGTGATGCCGACGCCGGCCCCGATGAACGCGACCTTGTCGCGGGTCCGGGCGCGGTCGCCGAGGCGTCCGTAGGGGCCCTCGAACATGACCCGGGTGCCCGGGGCGAGCGTCCGCAGGCGGCCACTGTCGTCGCCGAGATCCTTCACGGTGATGCGGAGGGTGTCGTTGGTCGGTGCCGCGGAGAGTGAGTACGGATTGCCGCGCGTACGTCCAGAGCCTTGGAGGAACCGCCAGACGAAGAACTGTCCCGCCTCTGCGTGCAGCCGATCGAGAGCGCGACCAGTCAGGTGCACCGACACCACGCCGGGACCCTCCGGCACGACCGCGGCCACGTGCACGCGATGGGTGAGGGATCGCTGCAACGGCAGGACAACGCGGAACACGACGACCGCCAGCGCCGAGGCCGCCCAGGCACTCCACCAGAACACCGTCGACGCCGTGGAGGCGAGGAGCTCCTGGCCGGTCCAGAGCTGATGCGGCAACGCGAGACCCGCGCCCAGGTACGCGTAGAGGTGCAGCAGGTGCCAGGACTCGTAGCGCAGCCGCGAGCGGGCCGCGCGGATGCTCGTGACGACGACCATGACGAGGCAGAGCGTCCCCGCCACGGCCAGCAGCATGCCCGGATCATGGGTCGTCATCCGCCACGTCTCGCTGAGCACGCGGGGGATCGTGCCGCCGGCGTAGCCCCAGACGATGAGGACGACGTGAGCGAGCATCAGGTTGAACGACGTGAAGCCCACCAGCCGGTGGACGTGGGCCAGCCGGTCCTGGCCGAACGCATGCTCCAGCACGGGGACTCGCGCCATGAGCAGCACCTGGGCCAGCAGCAGCACCGACGCCACGAGGCCGGTCAGGCGGCCGGTCGACAGGAGCCCGGAGTCCCAGCCGCCGAGGTCCTGGACCCCGCCGCCGGTCACCCACCAATAGGTGACCAGCAGCAGACCGAGCCACAGCGTCGCCATGGCGGCGAGTCGGGTGGTGGCATCTCGGCGGGCCCGGCTGCCGCGCGACGTGTGTGCCGAGGAGCTCCGCCGAACGTCGGTGGTCAGGGACGTCATGTCGGGTCGTTGTCGCCGTTCGGCTGGTTGCCGGACTCGGCGCCGGGGCCGGGCCGGCCGCCACGTTGGTCGCCGTGGTTGCCGCGATCGCCGAAGTCCGGCCGGCCGTCGCCGGGGGCGAACCTGCTGATCCGGTCGTCGCGGCCGTCGTGGTCGCCCGCGGTGGCGTGCCCGATGCCGAAGCCGAGCACGCCACCGGCCAGCGCGAGGCCGGCGCCGCTGGTCAGCAGGATGTTGCGCGTACGTGGGCTGGTGAACACCGCGGGCCGGTCGTTCGGAACGCCGGGAGCCGGAGCCGCCGGTGGGGGAGCGGGCTGCTCGACTGTCGCCTGCTCGGCGGTGGGCTGGTCGTCCTCAGGGGTCTTCTGCTCGTCGTTCATGGGCTGTCCTCCGTGCCTTGGGAGTGCCCAGCATGTGCGGGTGGCCTGAGGCCCACCGCGGGACGACCTGTGAGCTGGCTGTCAGTCGTCCTCGCGAGCCGCTCGTTCGGCGGCCGCCTCGGGATCCGGGACACCGCGGAACGTACGGAAGCTGTAGACGATGAAGGCCAGGGCGATGACCGACGACAGGATCAGCGTCGCGCCGGTGCCCCAGCCGCCGATCAGCCACCAGCTCTCGCGCAGCGGCCACCAGTCCGGCGCGTCGGGACGGATGCCCCAGTAGATGCCGACCGCCGCGATCGCGAGCGCTCCGGTGCAGCTGGCGATGATGCGGGGCCAGGTCTGCACGCCGTCGGCGGCCGCCTTGTAGGCCATGACCTTGACCGGCTCGAGGCGCCGCTCGGCCCACTCGTACTGCTCGGAGAGGATCGCCAGACCGCCGACGACCATGAGCAGGCCGGGGCCGGGGAGGAGGAGCGCGGCAATGCCGCCGACCACCAGGATCCAGCCGACGATCTCGAGGACCAGCCGGCGCACGGCCTTGGCTGACCTGCGGCCTTCGGGCTTGTCGGTCATCGGGCGTCGATCAAGGAAGCGGCCATGCTCCATCCTTGCAGCCGGTTGGTCTGGTGCTACTCCTTGACCCGCTTGGCGAGGGACTTGTCCATGCGCCGGAAGAGCGGCTGCGAGACCTTGGTGACGACGCCGGGCAGTGCGGCCATGCCGAGCTCGCCCATCGCACCGGGCAGGCTCGTCACCCGTGTCGGCTTGTCGACAATCGCCTTGACCAGCCAGTTGGCAGCCTTGTCGGCGCTGAGCATCGGCATCGCCTGGTAGATGGGCGTCGCGCCGGACATCTCCGTGCGAACCATCGGGAAGTAGACGGTCGTCGAGGTGATGCCTTCGTGCCCGAGCTCTGCGGTGAGGGACCGGGTGAACGACTCGAGGGCCGCCTTGCTGGCGAGGTAGGCGGAGAACAGTGGGATCGGCACCTGCGTCGACATGCTCGACGAGATCACGACGTGCCCGTGGCCCTGCTCGAGGAATCGCGGCACGAGCGCGAGCGTCAGGCGTACGGCGCCGAAGTAGTTGATCGCCATGGTGCGCTCGTAGTCGTGGACCCGGTTGAGCGACTCCTTGACCGGCCGGCGGATCGAGCGGCCGGCGTTGTTGACCAGCGCGTCGATCCGCGGGTGGTCGGCCAGCAGCTGCGCGGCGATCTGGTCGGTGGCCGCGGCGTCCGAGAGGTCGACGGGGTACGCGTACGCGCGCCCGCCCGCGGCCTCGATGCCTGCGCGTACGTCTTCGAGCTCGTCCGCGCGTCGGGCCAGGAGGCACACGGTCGCGCCGAGGCGAGCCATCTTGCGGGCGGCCTCCGCGCCGATGCCGCTCGAGGCGCCGGTGATGACGACGGTCTGACCAGAAAGCTTCACTCGGAGTCACCGCCGAACAGCGCCGTGAGCAGCCGCATGCAGCGTTGCATCATCTGCTCGGCGCTCTCTTCGGGGTGCTCCATCCACCAGTTCATCAACGAGTCGACGATGCCGAGCCACACCGCGGTCATGGCCGAGATGTCGAGCGGGTCGTTGTTGCCGGCGAGGCCCATGAGCTCGGTGACGCCTTCGTCGGCGAGCTTGCCGATGCGTTCGGCGTAGCCGGCGATCGAGTCGGCGATCGTGCCGGTCGACGGCGCGGTCGGGTCGAAGAACAGCCGCCAGAGATAGGGCTGGGGCTCGAGCAGCGCGAACATCCCGGCGAGTGTCGCCATGCCGCGCTCGATGCCGACGGCGTCGCCACGAGCGATGCGCTCGATCTCGTCGGCCAGCAGCGCGCCACCGCGGTCGAGGCAGGCCTCGTAGAGCCCTTCCTTGGAGCCGAAGTAGTTGTAGATCAGCGGCTTCGAGATGCCGGCCTTGTCGGCGACCGTGGCGACCGACGTCGCGGCGAACCCGTTGGTGCCGAACTGCTCCGAGGCGATGTCGAGGATCTGCGTCTCCCGGTCCAGTCGGGGGACACCCTTCGTGCCTGCATTGGGTCTGACCACGGCAGCAGTCTAGCGATGCGATGTGATCTCATGGTAACTTACCCGAAGGTCATATCGTTTGGAGGATCCATGCAGGAGTTTTTCGACCCGCTGAAGAACCCGACGCTCGTCGCGGCGCCGTTCTTCATCCTGTCCCTGCTGATCGAGCTCGCGGCGTTCAAGTTCCTCGAGACCGATGAGGAGATGCGCGGATACGAGCGCAAGGACGCGCGGACCAGCCTGATCATGGGTGTGGGCTCGATCGTCTCCAGTGCGGTCTTCAAGCTCGGCACCCTCATCGCGTTCGTCGCGATCAGCGTGCACCTCGCGCCGTGGCACCTGCCGGACGACACGTGGTGGTCGTGGACGGCACTCATCCTCGGCCTCGACCTCGCGTTCTACCTGCAGCACCGCTTCGTGCACCGGGTCCGCATCGGCTGGGCTGCGCACCAGGCGCACCACTCGAGCGAGTACTTCAACTACTCCACCGCCCTGCGGCAGAAGTGGAACCCGTGGGCCGAGGCGCTGTTCTGGCTGCCGTTCCCGTTCCTGGGCTTCGAGCCGTGGACGCTCTACGTCGCGTTCTCGGTCAACCTGATCTACCAGTTCTTCGTGCACACCGAGCGCATCGGCACGATGTGGCGCCCCATCGAGCTCATCTTCAACACGCCGTCGCACCATCGCGTGCACCACGGCAGTGATCCGGAGTACCTCGACAAGAACTACGCAGGGATGCTGATCATCTGGGACCGCATGTTCGGCACGTTCCAGAAGGAGCTGTTCCGTCCGACGTACGGGCTGACGGTGCCGGTCGACACCTACAACGTCCTGCGGCTGCAGTACGGCGCGTTCGCCGAGCTGTTCCGCGACGTCCACAACGCGAGGAACTGGCGCGAGAAGCTCGGCTACGTCTTCATGCCGCCGGGCTGGCACCCGGGGGAGAAGCGGGCCGAAGCGGAGCAGCCGCGCGAGACGCAGTCGGTGTGACCGACCGCCGGCTGGTCGGCGTCGCCGCGGTGTTCGCGGTCTTCCTCACGGCGTGCGACCAGCTGTTCCACGTGCGGACCGACACGCTGGTCTATCACTGGGGACCCCAGGTGTGGGACCAGACCGTGATCGTCCCGGTGACGTTCTTCCTGGCCGCCGTCGGCATGCTCGACGTCAGCCGCCGGACCCGGCCGGAGGCGTTGCACCCCGTCGCCGTCTGGCGCGTCGCAGCGAGCCTCGCCGCGGTGACGGCCGCGTACCTCCTGTCGGGGCTGCTGGACCCGGAGCTCGCTGC
The DNA here is from genome assembly GCF_001428805.1 of Aeromicrobium sp. Root236. Lineage (NCBI taxonomy): Bacteria > Bacillati > Actinomycetota > Actinomycetes > Propionibacteriales > Nocardioidaceae > Aeromicrobium > Aeromicrobium sp. Root236. The sequence continues at coordinate 2,956,979 of NZ_LMIS01000001.1, forward strand.
GACGTACGCCGCGCTGCTCCTCGTGCTGTGGGTCGTACGCCTCGGGCTGCGGCGCGAGCGGCCGGTCGCCGTCGCGGCCGGTCTGCTCATCGCGGTCGGTGGGGTGCTGGGGGAGTCGGCGCTGTCGGCTCTCGGCGAGTTCGACTACGTCTCACCCGATGTGATCGGCGTGCCGTGGTGGCTGTTCCCGCTCTACCTGCACGGTGCGCTGACCGCGGCCGACGTCGTCGCGCTCGTACGCTCGAGGGCCACGACGGCGGCTCTCCGTGCGGGCTAGAGGCTCCTGGTCATGCCGCCGTCGACCGGCAGCATGACGCCGGTCAGGAAGCCGGCGGCGGGTGACAGCAGGAATGCCGCGGCGCGGCCGAACTCCTCGGGGCGGCCGTAGCGGCGCAGCGGGATCGTCTGCTCCGTCGCCGCCCGCGCAGCAGCCGGGTCGTCGCTCTTGGCGTCGAGCTCACGCACACGATCGGTGTCGACCCGCCCCGGCAGCAGCCCGTTGACGCGGATGCCGCGCGGACCGAGCTCGTCGGCGAGGTTCTTGGCCGCCATCGCCAGGCCAGGGCGCAGGCCGTTGGAGATGCCGAGGTTGGGGATCGGCGCCTTCGCGGACGTCGACAGGACGAACGCGATCGAGCCGCCGTCGTCGAGCTCCTCGGCCACCGTGACGGCGAGCCGGATGGCTCCGAGGAAGACAGTCTCGAACGACGAGCGCCACTCGTCCTCCGTACGTTCGAGGATCGGTCCCGCAGGCGGACCGCCGACGCTGATCAGGGCGCCGTCGAGGCGTCCGAACGACTCGCGGGCCGCGCGGACGAGCTGGTCGGGGGCGGTCGGATCGGCGTTGTCGACCGCCACGCCGACCGCCAGCTCACCGAGCTCGGCGACCGCGCGATCGACCCGCTCCTGCGAGCGTGACGAGATGACCACCCGTGCGCCGTCCTCGACGAGCGCTTGGGCGGTGGCGAGTCCCAGCCCGCTGGCAGCACCGGTGAGGAGGTAGACGCGATCGCGAAGTCCGAGGTCCATGCCCCTCAGCCTAGGACGGGTTCACTGGCCCGTGGGGCTGTGGCTCACGAGGCCGACGAGATTGCCCTCCGAGTCGCGGATGAACCCCATCCACTCGTCGGTGCCGGCGGGGCCCAGCGAGTCGTCGGTGTGCTGGAAGATGACGTGCGGCTCGCCCTCGACCGTCACCCCGCGTGCACGCAGGTCGTCGATCGACGCGCGTACGTCCTCGACCTCCAGGTAGATCGTGGCCGACGGTGCACCCTGCTCGAGCAGCAGCCGGGTGTCGCCGAGCGTGAAGAACACCAGGCCCGGCGGGTCGAACGTGGCCGTCGGCGGCTGGCCGAGGAGCTGTTCGTAGAACGCCGCGGCGCGTTCGAGGTCGTCGGTGCTGTGCGACCTGGACCATCCGGCTCATGCCCGAAGCGTAGGCCTTGGCGCCCCGGTCGGGCAGCGGCCAGAGCAGGTCTCACGCCGAAGCGGCCACCGGCTGGCGCAGGATCGTGCGCTGCTTCGCGGGGGCGACCTTGCGGAAGTCGCTCAGGTAGATCTCGTGGTGCTTGCCCGAGAGGCGCATGCCGTGGCTGGGGACGACCTCGTGGTGCAGCCGGTCGAGCACCTCGGCCTCGTCGTCGAACGAGCCCACGTGCAGGGTCTGCAGGCAGCGCCCTTCGGACAAGACCTCGAGGCGTACGTCGTCCAGGCGCGCCGGTCGTGACGCCCTGGTCTGTTCGACGGCCGCCGCGAACAGCTCGTCCTCGATCCAGTCGGGCACCATCAGGAGCAGGGTCCAGTCCCAGCGCGACTTGTCGCGTGTGACGGTGAACGAGTCCATGTCGTCGGCCCACCACAGCCCTTCGAGGGGCGGCACGACGTAGTCGCGGCCGAGCTCGCGCTTGCTGGCGAACTTGAGCTTGTAGGCGACCGGGTAGAGCGACTCGATCGCATCGGTGAATGCCGGTGAGCTGTTGGGGTCGCCGTGGCCATCAACCATGAGATAACGACGGTCGGGCACGTCCACGACCCGGAACTCGCCTCGCTTGGCCTGATAGGCGTCGAGAGTCTTCTTGAAGTCGATCTTGTCCGTCACAGGCTTCAAGCTAGCGAGCAGGGAAGACACATGTGTCGTGGCCAGGGCCCAGGCCCACCGTCTCTCGCGCCAACCGCAGGCCACGAAAAAACGGGCCTGCTCGTACCTCGCAGACCCGTACTTTTCGTGGCCAGGGCCGGGGTCGACTCCCCCAAGCTCTGCACGGCGCGCGCGTTTTCGGTGCGCTTGCGCTGGCCGGTGGAGCGCGCCGCTCCGAGCAGGGGGGACCCCCAGGCCCACCGTCTCTCGCGCCAACCACAGGCCACGAAAATACGGGCCTGCTCGTACCTCGCAGACCCGTATTTTTCGTGGCCAGGGCCGGGGTCGAACCGGCGACCCTCCGCTTTTCAGGCGGATGCTCGTACCAACTGAGCTACCTGGCCGTGCCCGCGAACGAGCGACGATCACCTTATCGCACCGCCCCGGCGCGGTTGAAATCGGCAGCAACGAAAAACCCACGCACCTGGACTCAGGTGCGTGGGTTTCGTTCAGCTGGCGACCCCGACCGGACTCGAACCGGCGACCTCCGCCGTGACAGGGCGGCGCGCTAACCAACTGCGCCACGGGGCCTTGCTGTACGCGGGTGAACCGCGCACGCAACTGTAACGTACGGGCACCCCCGCGAACAAAACGGGTCAGGCGTTCGGATGGGTCTCCGAGGGCGGCAGATCCTCACCCGGTCCGGACTCGCTCGGGCCGGCCTCCTCGGTCGCCCAGGTGGCGCTCGACGGCGGGTCGATCGGAGGGCCGCCGGTGGCGCCTCCGGCCACGGCCTGACCACCCGGTGGCAGGGGATTGTCGGCATCCCCGCTCGGCGCAACGGAGTCGTCGAGGCGGTGCGGACGCTGCGAGTCGACAGTGTCCGGGCCCTGCCTGACGGTGCGCAGCCAGAGGATGCCGATCACGACGATGACGATGATGGCGATGATGACGAGCCACTTCATGAGGTGTCCTCCCTGTCGGCGCCGGGCGGCGCGCGACGTGCCCCCGAGGCACTCTCACCAGCCTAGCCGTGGTGCGGCGTAGCGCATTTCCGAGCGATCGGCGACCGTGGTCCACGCTGTGAACATGGCGTTCCGGGCCGAGGATCCGCGCTTGTATGGCGTCATGACTGCTCGCCCCACGACCGACGCACCCCTGTCGCTGGCCGAGCTCGCCGCCCTGACGAGCACGGTCGCCGAGGACGTACGCGCTGGCCTCTACGAGGTCCACGCCGACGCGGAGAGCCGGTGGCACGTGAGGCTGCGATGCGACGAGCAGGTCGACGTGTGGCTCATCAGCTGGACCACGGACCAGGGCACCCAGCTGCACGACCACGGCGGCTCGTCGGGGTCGTTCACGGTCGTCAGCGGCGAGCTCAGCGAGGCCGTGTGGACACCCGGTGCCGAGGTGCTGGCCGAGACGGTGCGCGGCGAGGGTGACTCGGTGATCTTCGGCGAGCACTACGTCCACGACGTGCGCAACGTACGGACCGAGACGGCCGTCAGCGTGCACGCGTACTCACCGCCGCTGTCGCTCATGAACTACTACGACGTCGACGGCCACCAGCTCACCAAGCTGGCCTCGATGTGGACCGACGACCCCGAGGCGCCGGCCCCGTCGCTGAGGAAGGCGTCATGACGACGTACGCGTCCGTCGACGACCTGCTGGAGTCCGCACGCGGTGCCCTGGCGCGTCTCGAACCGCTCGAGGCGCACGCCCGGGTGGCCGCCGGCGCACTGATCGTCGACATCCGTCCTGCGTGGCAGCGGGAATCAGATGGGGAGATTCCCGGTTCTGTCATAGTCGAGCGCAATCATCTGGAGTGGCGCTTGCACCCGGCCTCGGGTGCGAGCCTGCCCCAAGCACATGACGGACAGGAGTGGATCGTGGTCTGCACCGAGGGTTACACGTCGTCCCTTGCGGCGTCCGCGCTCGTGTCCCTGGGTCTTCCGGCCACCGACATCGTGGGTGGCACCCATGCGTGGCGGGCGGCTGGCTTGCCGGTCACGGCGGGTCCCACTCCGGTCGAGACGGTGGTCGGTGTCACCGTCTCGTCATGAGATGAATGCGGCTCCCGATTGCCGCCCGGGGTGGATTCACGCCAGACTGTCCGAAGCCCGATTGCCCAGTTCAATGCCTACCTATCGCGAAACGCGGAGGACCGCATGATCGAGTACCGCTCCATCGGCAAGACGTTCGCAGACGGCACCGAGGCGGTCGGGGACTTCAGCCTCCAGCTCCCGTCGCGCACGACGACCGTGTTCGTCGGGTCCTCCGGCTGCGGCAAGACGACGCTGCTGCGCATGGTCAACCGCATGGTCGACCCGTCGCACGGCCAGGTGCTGATCGACGACGTCGACATCGCGACCCGCAACAAGGTCCAGCTGCGGCGCAGCATCGGCTACGTGATGCAACATGCCGGGCTCCTGCCGCACCGCAAGGTCATCGACAACGTGGCCACGGTGCTGCGGCTCAACGGGGTCGGCAAGAAGGAAGCCCACGACCGGGCGCATGCCGTGCTCGAGACGGTAGGCCTCGACTCGTCGCTGGCCAACCGCTATCCCAGCCAGCTCTCCGGCGGACAGCAGCAACGCGTCGGCGTGGCGCGAGGCCTGGTGACCGACCCCAACATCCTGCTGATGGACGAGCCGTTCGGTGCCGTCGACCCGATCGTGCGCGACGAGCTGCAGCAGGAGCTGCTCCGCCTGCAGCGCGAGCTCGACAAGACCATCGTGTTCGTCACCCACGACATCGACGAGGCCTTCCTGCTGGGTGACCAGGTCGTGATCCTCAAGAAGGGCGCCGAGATCGCTCAGGTCGGCACCCCGGCCGAGATTCTCGCCGATCCCGCCAGCGACTTCGTGCGCAGCTTCATCGGGCTCGACAAGGGCCACCGCAAGCTGCACGTCGAGGAGCGCGACGGCACCCGCATCGTGGTCGACGAGACGGGCAAGCCCGCGGGAGTCCTGTCCGAATGACCTGGCTCTTCGACAACTTCGACTACGTGTGGTCGCTGACGCTGCGGCACGTGTGGCTCAGCGCTGTCCCGATCGTGCTCGGCTTCGTCATCGCCCTCCCGATCGGCTGGTACGCCAACCGCCACCCCCGGCTTCGCGGCACGCTGCTCAGCGCAGGCAGCGTCCTCTACACGATCCCGTCGCTGCCGTTGTTCGTCATCATCCCCGGCATCGTCGGCCTCGGGATCCTGAGCCCGGTCAACGTCATCATCGCGCTCACGATCTACGCGGTCGCGATCATGGTCCGTTCTGCGTCCGACGCCTTCGGCTCGGTTTCTCCGGCGGTGCTCGACTCGGCGTCCGCGGCCGGGTTCTCCTCGGCACAGCGCGCGTTCCGGGTCGAGCTGCCGCTGGCGGGTCCCGTCCTGCTGGCCGGTTTGCGGGTCGTGTCGGTCAGCACGGTGAGCCTCGTGAGCGTCGGCGCCCTGATCGGTGTCAGCAGCCTCGGCTCGCTGTTCACCGACGGCTACAACCGCAACTTCATGACCGAGATCCTCATCGGCGTGGGTGCAACCGTGGTCGTCGCCCTCTTCTTCGACCTGCTTTTGGTCGTGCTGGGCCGCATCCTCCTGCCTTGGGCTTCTGCGAGCCGCACGGTTCGCAGCCCCGTCACACCGTTCATGTCGTTCGCCCAGCACCTGCGGGGTGGTCGCGTATGAGTGTCCTGTCGCAGACGGTCGACTGGCTGACCGACTCGGCGCACTGGAGCGGTGATGACGGCATCACGCACCGGCTCGTCGAGCACGTCGGCTACACCGCAGAGACCGTCGCCATCGCCTCGGCCATCGCGATCCCGCTGGGCCTCTGGATCGGCCACACGGGACGGTTCCGCTCATTGGCGGTCGCGCTCACGGGTGCGTTGCGTGCCCTGCCCACGCTGGGCCTCCTCACCCTCATCGTCCTCAAGACCGGAATCGGCCTCACTCCCGCGTTGATCGCGCTCGTGGTGCTGGCGATCCCGCCGCTTCTGGCCGGCGCCTACTCAGGCCTGGAGTCCGTGGACCGCCAGACGATCGATGCCGCCCGGGCGATGGGCATGACGGAGTGGCAGATCCTGACCAAGGTCGAGGTGCCGTTGGCGCTTCCGCTGATCGTGGGCGGGATCCGGTCGGCGACGTTGCAGGTCGTGGCGACCGCGACGGTCGCCGCATTCGTCAGCCTCGGCGGTCTCGGCCGTTACATCATCGACGGTCAGGCCGTGCAGGACTACGCCCAGATGGCGGGCGGGTCGGTCATCGTCGTGGCACTCGCGCTCGTGCTCGACGGACTGCTCGCCGGCGTCCAACGCCTCGCCCTTCGCTCCCGCCCTTCCCTCGTACCAACGTCCGCATGACCCCACCCCCAAGGAGAAGAATGTCCATCCACAAGAAGACCGCGGCGGTTGCCGTCGCGGCAGCCCTCGGCCTCTCGCTGGCCGCGTGCGGCAGCAGTGACCCGACCTCAGGCAAGAAGTCCGAGTCCGACACCATCACGGTCGGCTCGGCGAAGTTCCCCGAGAACGAGATCATCGCCGAGATCTACGCCCAGGCACTGGAGGCCAAGGGCGTCAAGGTCAAGAAGAAGCTCAACATCGGCGCCCGTGAGGCCTACATCCCTGCGCTCAAGAACGGCGAGATCGACCTGCTGCCGGAGTACTCGGGCAACCTCCTGTCCTACCTGGATCCCAAGGCGACCGCCACCTCGGAGGCCGACATCGAGGAGGCCCTCGACGACGCACTGCCCGACAACCTCGAGGTGCTCGACGCCGCCAAGGCCGAGGACAAGGACTCGCTCAACGTCACGCCGGAGTTCGCCGCCAAGAACGGCGTCAAGACGATCGGCGACCTCGCCAAGGTCGACGGCCTCAAGCTCGGCGCCAACTCCGAGTTCAAGACCCGTCCCTACGGCATCCCGGGCCTCGAGAAGGTCTACGGGATCAAGGACGTCAAGTTCACGCCGATCAGTGACAGCGGCGGACCGGCGACGCTCAAGGCGCTGCTCGACGGCAAGGTTGACGTCGCGGACATCTACTCCACGACGCCGTCGATCCTGGCCAACAAGCTCGTGACGCTCGAGGATCCCAAGAACCTCATCGCGGCGCAGCAGGTCATCCCGCTGATCAACGACGACAAGGCGTCCGACAAGGTCGAGAAGATCCTCGACAGCATCTCGGCGCAGCTGACGACGGCCGACCTGCTCGACCTCAACAGCAAGAACCAGGGCGCCGACAAGACCGCCCCGGCAGTGCTGGCCAAGGAGTGGCTGACCAGCAAGGGCCTGATCTAGGCCCAAGCACCACACGAACGGCCCGGTCACCACGAGGTGACCGGGCCGTTCGTGTTGCCCCGCCTAGACGAGCGCGGGCTTCGGTGCGTACGCGTCCTCGGCGCTCTTGACCTCACCGAGGCGCTCGAGCCGACCGCGCAGCTTGAGCAGCAGCGCCGGCAGCAGCACGAGGCGTACGAGCGTCGCATCGATCAAGATGGCGACCGAGAGGCCGATGCCCATCTGCTTCATCTCGAGCATGCTCAAGGTCGCGAAGACCGCGAACACCGAGACCATCACGACCGCCGCGCTGGTGACGACGCTGGCCGTGTCGCGGATGCCGAACTCGACAGCTCGGTCGTACGGGAGCCCGTTGCGGAGGCCCTCACGGACCCGGCTCAGGACGAACACGTGGTAGTCCATCGACAGGCCGACCAGGACGACGAAGCAGAACAGCGGGATCCAGTCGACGACGAATCCTGAGGACTCGTAGTTGAGCAGGCCGTTGAACCAGTCGTGCTGGAACACCAGCGTCAGGACACCGAACGCGGCGCCGACCGACAGCAGGTTGAGCACCGTCGTGAGCATCGCGATCGTCACGCTGCGGAACGTCCAGCCCATCATGACGAGCGTCAGGATCAGCACGAACGCGATGACCCAGGGGAGGGTCGACGGCTGGTTCTCGTAGTCGTAGTCCTCGGCGACGCCGCCACCGACGGCCGTGGTGACACCGTCGAGCGAGTCGGTGGCACGCGGCACGATCGAGTCGCGCAGCTTCTCGATCGCGGCGTCGTTGCGGGCGTCGCCCTCGTTGTGGGTGGCGTACATCGACAGCTCGACCGTACGACCGTCCTTCGACACCGTGATGCCGTCGTCGGCGGCCGTGGCGATACCGGCGTCCACGGCGGCGGCCTGGACCGACTCGAGTGCGGACCGGGCCGCGTCGGTGCTGCCCTTGCCGGCGTGCACGAGCACGTCGATGCCCGGGCGCTGCGTCGGGAAGCTCTCCTGCATGCGCTGGTACGCCTTCACCGCGGGGATGTCCTGCGGCAGCGTCTCGATCGTGCCCTGGTGCATCTTCATGCCGAACGCGGGAACTGCGAGCGCCAGCAGGACGCCGCCGGAGATGACCGCTGCGGCCACGGGCTTGCGGATCACCGGACGGATCAGGCGGCCGCTGATGCCACCCGTCCCGATGCGGCGGTTGAGGCGCCACAGCAGAGGGATGCGGGGACGGTCGACCCAGCGACCGAGCTTGGCCAGCAGGGCCGGCAGGACGGTCAGCGAGCCGATCACGGCGACGACGACCACGAGGATCGAGCCGACGGCGAGCGCGCTGAAGACCGGCTCACGGGTGATGAACAGGCCGGACATCGACACGACGACGGCGAAGCCGGAGACCACGACGGCACGGCCGGAGGTCGCCGCGGCGATCTCGATCGCGTCGACGGTGGACCGTCCGCGCATACGCTCCTCGCGCTCACGCTTGAGGTAGAACAGCGAGTAGTCGACCCCGACAGCCATGCCGATCAGCAGCACGACGTTGGCGACGGTGCCCGAGTCCGGCACGAGGTAGGACACCGGGGCGTACAGGCCGAGGCCCGTGAAGACCGAGGTGATCGCCAGCAGCACGGGGATGCCGGCCGCGATGAACGCTCCGAACGCGATGAGGAGGATCAGGAACGTGATCGGCAGGCTCATCGACTCGGCCGATGCCAGGTCCTCGGAGACCTTGTCGTTGATGCCGGCGTCGAGGGATGCGTCGCCGGCCTGCTCGACGTCGAGCGTCGGGTTGGCCTTCTGCACCTTCGCGGTCGTGTCGAGCAGTCCCTCGACATGATCGGCCGCGGCGTCGGCGTCACCTGACATCGTGATCGGCACGAGCAGGGCGTCGTGTTTCTCCGACCAGATCGGTGGCCCGACGTCGGAGACGCCCTTGACGTCGGCCGCCGCCTTCGACAACTGCGTCGCCGCGGCCTCAGCCTTGGTGGCGTCGAGCTTGCCCTTGGGGGCGGTGATGAGGACCGACTCGGTCGGGCTCGCCGCCAGGCCGGCGTCCTCGATCATGGCGGCGGCGCGACCTGACTCGCCGACGCGGAAGTCCTCGTCCGAGACCTGCTTGGTCTGGACGGTGGACATGAGGGCGATCGCCGACACGACGAACGCGACCCAAAGGCCGATCGCGCGCCACGGGTGAGTCGCGCTCCAGCGGGCCACTCGTACGGTGGGGGAGTTCGAAGACATGATGTGTCCTTCTCTCGGGGTTGACGTGGCCTCCAGCCTCGTGAATCCCGAGCCGCGTCGACATGGTGCTGGAACCCCGATCGGAAGTAGGCCTGAGTCCACTGTCAGAGACATGCCGATGCGCGAGGATTGAGTGATCCACCCACACGATTCGGAGTACCCGTCATGAGCACCACCGTCCCCGACACCTCGCCGTTCGAGGGGGAGTCGTTCTTCGCCGGCCTGTCGCGCCGGCTGAAGCTGAGCGTCCTGTCGGTCGCGTACGTCCTGCTGGCCGTGCCCGCGCTCGTGCTCCTCTGCATCCTCACCACCGCCCTCGGCGTCGCGATCGTCGGCGTCGGCCTGGCGCTGCTCCTGATCTTCGTGCCGCTCAACCAGCAGCTCGCCAACGTGCACCGCCGGCTCGCCGGCCGCATCCTCGGCATCCACATCGAACGGCCCTACCTGCCGACCAAGTCGGTGTCCGGCTTCGGCCTGCTCAAGCGCTGGGTCGCCGACCCGGCTCGCTGGCGCGACTTCGCCTGGACCTACATGTCGGTCACGGTCGGCTGGGCCCTCGCGTGGATCTCGTTCGGGCTGGGCCTCGGCGTGCTCTGGTACCTCGTCTTCCCGTTCGTCTACTGGGTCACGCCCAGCGACGTGTTCAACCAGAACTACGGGATCTACACGCTCGACACCCAGGCGGAGTCGTTCTACGAGTGGGGCTTCCTGCTGGTGGCGTTCAGCCTCTGGTGGTGGCTCCTGCCCGTGCTGATGCGCTGGCGCGCCGAGCTCGACCGGGCGATGCTGTCGCCCACGCGGGAGTTCCTGGAGCGCCGGGTCGCCGAGGTGTCGCAGTCGCGCGCCGAGACGATCGACCACTCCGCCGCCGAGCTGCGCCGCATCGAGCGGGACCTGCACGACGGCGCGCAGGCCAGGCTCGTGGCCCTCGGCATGAACCTCGGCATGGCCGAGGAGATGCTGGCCAAGAACCCCGAAGGCGCCGCCGCGATGCTGGCAGAGGCCCGGGCCGTGACGACCTCGGCGCTGGGCGACCTGCGCTCGGTGGTCCGTGGGATCCACCCGCCGGTCCTGGCCGACCGCGGCCTGGCCGGTGCGATCCAGGCGCTGGCCCTCGACATGTCGCTGCCGGTGTCGGTCATGATCAACCTCGCGGGGCGCCCGGCTGCACCGGTCGAGTCGGCCCTCTACTTCGCCACGAGCGAGCTGCTCGCCAACATCGGCAAGCACTCGGACGCGACGCGCGCCACCATCGAGGTCACCCACGACGGTGAGGCCCTCAAGGTCGTCGTCGAGGACGACGGCAAGGGCGGCGCGTCGGTGAGCTCCGGCACCGGTCTTGCGGGGGTCGCGCGACGGCTGGGGGCGTTTGACGGCACGATGGACGTGGTCAGTCCCGTCGGGGGGCCGACCGTGGTCACCCTGGAGGTTCCGTGCGCGTTGTCATCGCCGAAGATCTCGCCCTCCTCCGGGACGGCCTGACCCGGCTCCTCGAGGCGTACGACTTCGAGGTCGTGGCGGCCGTCGAGGACGCGGAGAAGCTCAGCGAGGTGCTCCGCACGCACGACGCCGACATCGCCGTGGTCGACGTACGCATGCCGCCGACGTTCACCGACGAGGGCCTGCGCGCGGCGATCGCCGCCCGCACCGAGCGGCCGGGGTTCCCCGTGCTCGTGCTGTCGCAGTATGTCGAGCAGCTGTACGCCCGCGAGCTGCTCGGCAGCGGCGACGGCGCGGTCGGCTACCTGCTCAAGGACCGCGTCGCCGATGTCACGACGTTCGTCGACGCCGTCCGTACGGTTGCTGGCGGCGGCACGGTGCTCGACCCCGAGGTCGTCTCGACCCTGATCGCCCGTGCGCAGCCCGACAGCCCGATCGCCCGGCTGACCGATCGCGAGCGCGAGGTGCTCGGGCTGATGGCGGAAGGCCGTTCCAACGCCGCGATCGCCGCCGCGCTGTTCGTGACCGAGAAGGCCATCAGCAAGCACACCAGCAACATCTTCATGAAGCTCGACCTCGACGCCGACGACGACAGCAACAACCGCCGCGTCCTCGCGGTGATCGCCTACCTCCAAGGCTGAGCCCTCGATGCAGACCGAAGGGCGGGCCCCGCTCTCCGGAGGGTGGAGAGCGAGACCCGCCGGTCTCTGACGCCTAGGCGTCGACGCGGTCGAGCTCGGCCGGACCGCCTTCACGTATGCCGATCCGGTCGTGCAGCCTGCGCAGGAACGGCGGGGCCCACCAGTTGCGCCGGCCCAGCAGTGCCATGAGCGACGGCACCAACATCGCGCGGACGATCGTCGCGTCGATCAGCACGGCGAGCGCCGTGCCGATGCCGAGCTCCTTGATGAAGATGATCTGCGACGTGGCGAACGCACCGAGGGCGATCGCGAACAGCAGCGCGGCCGCCGTGACGATACGTCCGGTGCGTTGCAGACCGAGAGCCACCGACTCGCGCTCACCGGCGCCGGCGTCGCGGGCCTCCTTGATCCGGGTCAGCAGGAACACGGCGTAGTCGGTCGACAGGCCGAACACCACGGCGAACAGGAACACCGGTTGCGACGACTCCAGCGCGCCCTGGCTCGTGTAGTCGAGGAAGCCCTCGAACCGGCCGTCCTGGAAGATCAGCACCAGCACGCCGAACGTCGCACTGATCGTCAGCACGTTCATCAGCAGCGCCTTGATCGGCAGGATCACCGAGCCCGTCATCAGGAACAGCGTGATGAACGTCAGCACCGCAAGGATGCCCAACGCCAGCGGGATGTTGGCGGCGATCGACTTGACCTGGTCGACCTGCTCGGCGCTCGCGCCTCCGACGAGCACGTCGCCGGGCGCCTTGGTGTCGCGGATGTCTCCGACCAGGTCGAGCGTCTTGTCGTCGAGCGTCGTGCCCTCCGGGATCACGTCGAGCTGCCAGGTGTCATCACCGAGGAATCGCGGCGGGGCGACCTGAGCGACCCCGTCGAGCGAGCCGAGCGTCGACGCGTACGCCTCGAGCTCGGACTGCTCCGACTCCGGTGCGGTGACCGCGACGATGACGGGGGAGGACTCGGCCCCGACGAAGTCTTGGCGCAGCACGGTGTCGACCGTCTTGGACGGGCTGCCGTCGGGCAGCACCGTGGCGTCGACGCCGGTGAACTTCACGCCGAGGAACGGGGTGCCCAGTGCCAGCAGGATCGCGGCACCCGCGATCGCCGTGCCGACCGGGAATCGCATGACGAACTTGGACACGCGGTACCAGAACCCCTGCACCTCGGCGCGGGACTCGGCGACCTGGGCCTCGCGCCAGCGGCGAGGTGCCAGCGCGTTGACCCGGTGCTGCAGCACGGCGAACAGGGCCGGCAGGACGATCAGGGACACCGCCGCCGCGGCGAGGGCGACGACCGTCACGCCGATGCCCATCGAGTAGAGGAACCGCAACGGGAAGACCAGCAGTGCGAGTCCCGCGCCGGCGACCGTGACCGCGGAGAAGGCGACGGTACGTCCGGCGGTGGCGACGGTACGACGTACGGCCTCAGCGCCCGGCCCCACGCGTTCGAGCTCCTCGCGATAGCGCGAGACGAGGAACAACGAGTAGTCGATCGCGAGGCCGAGGCCCAGGCCGGTGATGAGGTTGAGGGCGAAGATCGAGATGTCGACGAACTCGTTGATGCCGCGCACGATCAGCAGCGAGGTGACGATCGTCAGGCCACCCACGAGCAGCGGGAGCAGCGCGGCGACAGCGGACCGGAAGACCCACAGCGAGACCAGGAACAGCAGCGGGAAGGCGATCAGCTCGGCGGTCACGAGGTCGTCCTCGACGTGCTCGTTGACCTCCTGGTACGCCGGCCCGAACCCGCCGACCCGGACGCCCTTGATCCGGCCGAGCTCGTCGCGCAGCCGTTCGGTGGTCTTGTCGGCGTCGACGCCGGAGCGATAGATCGCGGCGTAGTAGGTCTTGGTGCCGTCCTTGGAGAGGAACTGCGGCCCCTTGTCGGGCCCGCCGACGACCTGCGCCACGGACGCGTCGTCGCGGAGCATGGCGCTGGTCTCCTTCAGCGCCATCTTGTCGTCGACGTCCACGAGCGCGATGAGGCTGGGTGCGGCGTCCTGTCCGGCCGCCTTCTCGATCTGGTTGATCGCCTGGGCGCTCGCGGCGCCGGTGTCGGAGAACGAGTCGTTGTCGCTGTTGAGCAGTCCCGCCACGGGTCCGCCGAGGACACCGGCGATGACGAAGAACAGGACGGTCACGCCGAGCACGCGGCGCGGGTGGGTGTTGGCCAGGCGGCCGAGTGCACTGAACATCAGAACTCCTTTGCGACGGCGAGCGGGTCGCCGTACAGCTCGGTGAGGTCGAGCGCTGCCACGACGGTGAGCAGCATCCCTTGTGCCATGAAGTCGCGGACCTCGTCCGCTGTCGCGCCGCTGAGGGCGGCGATGTCCTGCCAGATCTCGCGGTAGGTCCGCTGGGCGACGTCCTTGATCGCGGGGTCGGAGCCGGCCGCCCAGGTGTGCAGCTGGCACCGCATCGAGTTGACGTCGTCGTTCATGAAGCCGATGTAGGCCATCGCCATCGCCTCGAGGGGTGACGTGCCGGGCTCGCGGTTCTCCGCCGCCTCCCGGAACGTCTGGCGGAGCTTGAGCGTGTGGTGCTCGATCGCCGCGCCGATGAGCCCGGCCTTGGTGCCGAACAGCCGGAACAGGTAGGGCTGCGACACCCCGGCGCGCTCGGCGATGACCTCGGTCGAGGTCGCGTGCATGCCTGAGCGGCCGTACTCCTCGATCGCTGCCTCGAGGATCAGGACCTTGCGATCCTCGGCTTTCATACGCGTGGCGGGTGACATGGAGATTAAGTTAGTGATGACTCACAAACTTGTCAATCACGAGTTTCGTGAAACGTCCGCGCACGCGGCGTTCGGGCGGATACGCTGACGCACTGTCGCAATACATCGGAGGACACATGTCCCGTCATCTTCGTCTGCTGGCCGCCCTGGTCGCGGCGTTCGCACTGGCTGCTGCCGGCCTCGTCACTGCCTCGGCGCAGGCCGCCACGAGTGCCACGGCCTCGGGCCGGGTCGTCGACACCGAAGGCGTGGGGGTCCGCGGGCTGAGCGTGGTGGCATACAAGGGCGATGACGACTTCGCCTACCTCGGGACGACCCGCAACGGCGGCCTCTTCAGCTCGGGCTCCGACAGCGATCTCACCGCGGGCACGTGGACGATCGAGATCTCCGACGACGACGAGAACTCGGAGTACGCGACGACCACCAAGCAGGTGACGATCGTCGCCGGGGCGAACGCGCTGGGCGACATCGTGGTGCAGCAGGCGTCCCACGCCGAAGGCTCCGTCACCGCCCCGTCGGGTCGAAAGCTGAAGAACGTCGAGGTGCTCTCGCTGCCGGGCGACGGCACGTTCCCTGAGGACCCGGACCCGTCGTTCTTCGACCAGATCCAGTTCGCGGTCACGGGTCTCGACGGAGGGTTCCGGCTCTCCGGCCTCGCGGTCGGCCAGCACACCGCGTTCGCGGTGTTCGAGGAGGACGTGGCGCCGCCGACCCGTCACGTCACGTTCGACGTGGCGACCCCGGGGCAGACGGTCACCGGCGTCAACCTGACCAAGATCAAGGTCTACCCGTCCGCCCGCATCAAGGGCACGTCGCCGGCCAAGGGCAAGGCGACGCTCACGCTGTCCGTCAGCGCCGCGCAGTACGGCATCCCCAACGCGGGTGGCCGGTTCGACCTCTACCTCGGCACGAAGAAGATCCGTTCCGCGGTCGGATTCACCAACGGCAGCCGCACGGTGCACCTGGTCGGACTCGCCAAGGGCAAGCGGACGTTCAAGTTCAAGTACCTCGGTTCGACCGACACCCGCCAGAAGTGGTCCAACAAGATCACCGTCACGATCAAGTAGCACCGCGGATCCGCTCTGGCGTCGCGTGGCCTCCACTGCCATGCTCGGGGACGGAAACAGGAGGTCTGCATGGCACTCGTCGAGGTCAACGGCGCACAGATCAACATCGAGGACACCGAGGCACCTGTCGGCCGGCCTGACGCCGCGACCGTGGTCTTCGGCCATGGCCTGCTGTTCAGCGGCCGGATGTTCGACGACCAGGTCGAGCGGTTGGCGCCGCGCTACCGCTGCGTGACGATCGACTGGCGGGGACAGGGCCGGTCGCCCGCGGCATCCGGTGGCTACGACATGGACACGCTGGCCGACGACGCGACGGCGATCATCAAGGAGCTGGCCCTCGGCAAGGTGCACTGGGTGGGGCTGTCGATGGGCGGGTTCGTCGGCATGCGCCTGGCCGCCCGGCGTCCGGAGCTGATCCGCTCGTTGAGCCTGATCGACACGAGTGCTGGTCCCGAGGACCCCGAGAAGGTCGGTCAGTACCGGCTGCTCGCCAAGATCTACGGCCTGTTCGGCCTCGGCCCGGTCACGTCACGGGTCAAGCCGCTCCTGTTCGGGCCGACGTACCTCAAGAGCCCCGAGTCCGAGCCCCAGGTCGAGGCGTGGCTCAACGAGGTCAAGGCCGCGAAGCGATCAGGCATGAAGCAGGCGATCTACGGTGTCACCGACCGTGAGCCCATCGCCGACGAGCTGGGCAACGTCACGGCGCCGACCCTCGTCGTCGTGGGCGCCGACGACGTAGCGACCCCCGTCGCCAAGGCCGAGACGATCCACAAGCTGATCCCCGGCTCGCAGCTCGAGATCGTGCCGGACGCGGGTCACTCGAGCACGATCGAGCAGCCCGACGCGATCAGTGACCTCCTCGAGGCGTTCATCGACCGGAACTGACCGGCGGATCGAAGACCCACGGCTGCGTGGACAGCGCCGCAGGGTCGAACGACTCCAGCAGCTCGCGTGGACTGCTCCCGGTGGCACCGACGGAGTCCGCGATGAGGGCGAACACGTCGACGCCGGCGTCGCGGAGCTCCGCGTACGTCACCGCTCCGTCCCGCTTAGCGAGTCGCTGACCCGCCGGGTTGAGCGCCAACGGCACGTGGACGTACGTCGGCGGGGCCGTGCCGAGCAACGTCGCCAGGTAGGCCTGACGCGGTGCCGAGGCCAGCAGGTCGTCGCCGCGTACGACCTGGTCGACGCCTTGCGCGCCGTCGTCGACAACGACGGCGAGGTTGTAGGCGGGCACGCCGTCGCCCCGTCGCAGCACGAAGTCGTCGACCGCCCCTTCGTACGTGCCGTGCAGCTTGTCGGCGACCGTGAACGTCGCCACCTCGCTGCGGAGCCGCAGCGCGGCCGGACGTTCGGCTCGCCGCACCGCCCGCTCGGCCTCGGTCAGGTCGCGACACGTGCCGGGGTAGGCGCCGGGTGGGTGATGGGGTGCCGTCGGCGCCTCGAGGATCTCCCGGCGGGTGCAGAAGCACTCGTAGACCCGGCCCTCGCCCTCGAGACGACCGATCGCGGCTTCGTAGAGATCGAGGCGCTGCGACTGGCGCACCGGTGCGCCGTCCCAGTCGAGCCCGAGGGCGCGCAGGTCGTCGAGCTGGCGCTGCTCGGCTCCGGGCCGTACGCGATCGAGGTCCTCGACCCGGATGAGGAAGTCACGCCCGGAGCGTCGGGCCCACAGCCACGCCAGGAGGGCGGTGCGGAGGTTGCCGATGTGCAGGTCTCCCGACGGCGAAGGGGCATATCGTCCGGCGCTCACCACTTCAGTATGTCGCCGGGCTACGACTCGGCCGGGACGGTGATGCTGGCGACCGTGAACGTCCCGCACCCCTCACCGTTGGGCTCGTAGCTGCGCGCCGTGGCGGTGGAGGTGAATGTCCGGGTCGCTCCGGCCTGCGTCACCGTCAGCGTGACCGTCAGTCGGCCCGGCGGCAGGTCCGGGACGTCCGCGGTCGCGGACAGGTCGCGCCGGCTGAGGATCCGGCGGCACCGGGTCTGGCCGTCCGTCGTGGTGCAGTCCTGCAGGAACCGCAGCTTGGCGGTCTTGCAGCCATCCTTGCCGCACACCTTCGCCTGGCCGGTGGCCGGGATCGTCGGATCGCTGCCCAGGAGGTGAATGCTGACCGACGGACCGGGCCCGGCCAGCGTGCAGATCGTGGAGCTCTGGGCGAGCGTGGCCACGTACACGGCCGCCGCGACGAGGACCACCACGAGCTCGGCTCCGGCCCAGCCCAGCCCCTTCTCGCGCGCGCCGACCTTCACAGCAGTTTCTCGATCTGGTGCCACACCGCGTCGACGCGGTCGTGGGTCGCCAGGCCGCGGGTGACGTACGCGCAGGAGTAGCCCTTCGCGGTCGACACCCAGGCGGACGAGCCGCCGATGCCGCCCATGCCGATCTCGACGTCGTCGCGCTGGAAGCCGAACGTCCACGACACCTCGCGGTCGAGCACGAGGTCGTGACCGGCCGCCTGCACCGAGGTGTACTCCCGCAGCAGCTCGGGCCCGATCCGCTGGGCAACCGGGCCGTCGGGGTCGAGCAGGCCGGCGTAGAACCCGGCGAGCGCCGACGCCGTGGCGTGCAGCCCGATCGCGGGGAACCAGTCCGTACGCCAGCGGTCGCTGTTGACCAGGTCGACGTCGAGCGGACCTGTTGGTCGGTCGAGGGAGGCGGTCAGTGCGTCGTTCGGGCTGGTGAGGTAGCCGTCGGCCCAGCCGGGGTCGAGGTACGCCAGGTCGGCGACGCGCGGCAGGTCGGCGTCTTGCACGGAGAGGTGCAGGTCCCAGTCGTACGTCGTGGCGAGGCCGGCGAACCTGTCGACCAGACTCTCGCCGGTCGCCTTCTGCACGACGCCGTGGAGCAGGTGCCCGTACGTCAGTGCGTGCTCGGCGATGCCCTCGCCGGGAGCGTGCAGGGGCACGGCGTCGGCGAGCGCCTCGACGAGCGCCTCGCCGTCGAGCGGGTCGATCGTCGAGGCCGCCGGCGGGAACGCGTAGAGGCCGGACTGGTGCGACAGCACGTGGCGCAGGGTCGTGGTGCCCTTGCCGTGCGAGGCAAACGCCGGCCAGACGTCGGCGATCGGCTGGTCGAGCCCGATCGCACCGTCGGCCACCGCGGTGAGGGCGGCAAGAGCGGCGAACGGCTTCGCCACCGAGTACGTGTGGACCAACGTGTCGACCTGCCACCGGTCGCCGCTGTCGTTGCGGGTGCCGACCGCGAGGTCGAGCACCTGCTCGCGGCCGTGCCACACCGAGACGCCGGCGCCGATCTCGTCTCCGGAGTCGACGGATCGCTGCACGAGGTCGACGACCGACGACCAGTCGGGCTCACGAAGCATGGCGACACAGTGCCATGTCACACACCGCGCGGGGGTGGAGTTGGCGCATTAGGCTCGAGGCATGGCCGAGATCCACACGCCGGACGAGCCCGACTCCGTGGCGGACCGCCCGATCGGCACCCGCTCGTTCATCTACGGGACCAAGACGCTCGCGACCGCGGTGGTGGCGCTGATCCTCACCATCGTCAACGGCGGTGACACCCAGCCGGCGTTCTGGGTCCTGGTGTCCGCGGGCGTGCTCGGCGTGATGTTCAGCCTCATCGAGCGCACGACCACCCGTGGAGCCGAGGTGGTCAGCCATCGCCGGGTCAACCTCGACGTGCTCGGCACGGTCCTGCTCGCAGTGGTGGTGAACCTCGTCGTCCACGTCGCCCAGCGTTGAGTCAGGGCAGCGGCTTCTCGTAGTGCTTGTAGACGGTGTCGGCCTGGTAGCCGCTGCGGTCGTAGACAGCCTGCGCGCGAAGGTTGGTGTGCGCGGTCGACAGCTCGATCGCGATCGCGCCGGCGTCGACGGCCAAGGTCGCCGCGGTGTCGAGCAGCGCGTCGACGGCGCCCGTGCCGCGTGCCTCCTCTGAGACGTACAGGTCGTTGAGGATCCAGATCGGGGCCAGTCGGGTCGACGAGAACGCGGGGTAGATCTGGCTGAAACCGACCGCCACGCCGTCGTCGTCCTGCGCGATCAGCACGATCGACTCGTCGCGCGCCAGCCGGCTGGCCAGGAACGACGCCGAAGCATCCAGGTCGTACGGCTCGCCGTAGAACTCGCGGTACGCCGCGAAGAGGGGAGCGGCCTGGGAGACGTCGAAGAGCTGCGCGCGGATGACCTTCACCGGAACAGGGTCCCACGGACCTGCGCCCGGCGACCGGATAACGCCTGAGCGCTCAGGTCGTTGGTGCCGGTAGAGATGTCTACGCGGTGCGCCTCGGGGGCGTGGGGCGGCGTACGTGCGTGGCCCCGATCAGGAGGCACCATGGACGAGGCACTTCGCGACTACGCACGGGGCCTGGCGATCGTCGCCGCGCTGGTCCTCATCGCCCTGGCCTTCGTCATCAACCCCATGCCGTGGTCGCCCTTGGGCCAGACGACGGACCACGACGGGCGTTCGGGCACCAACGGAGCACCGTCGATCGACCTCTCACACTTCGACATCCCTGACGGCTGGGCTCCGGGGGAGGGCGTCCGGCTCGTCATGCCGGGCGCGCCGGCCTCGAGCACCTGATCGCTATCGGCAGAGTGTGCGTACGACCTGCAGGCCCTCCGGCGTACCCGGCCAGTGCCGTTCGAGCGCCTCGGGACCGGCGGCGCGTACGACTGAGCGGAGCACCAGCGCGACGATGACGATGTCGTCGGCGTAGCCCAGGACCGGGATGAAGTCGGGGACCAGGTCGATCGGCACCGCGAGGTAGCCGAGGAGCAGGACCAGGCGTACGCGAATCCCGCGCGGGAGGCCCCGGTCGCCCGCCAGGCGCTTGACGAGTCGTAGCAGGTCGGGCACGAGCCGCGCCGCGTCCCGCACGGTCAGCTCGTCGGGCTTCACGCGCCAGAGGATCGCCAGCATCGCCAGCCAGATGACCAGGAGGCTGGCCACGCAGACGCCTGCGATCCCCACCCAGTTCGGCACGCTTCGCATCCTGTCACTCCTTGAGCCCAGGTGCGCCGTCGAGAGGGCCGAGGGGCCGGGCGATTAATTCGCTTGGAGGAATCGTCGGTCAGCCCCTACCGTTGATCCAGAGGGCACCGACGCCCCCGACATGAGAGGCACCACCGATGAGTACGTATCGCAGCCATGACGGCGCGACCGGCCTGACCGCCGATCGTGCGCTTCGTGCGCTTCGTGCTGCCATGCCGAAGCGATTCGGATCCGCTGCCTTGGCGACGAATGAGGGCTGCCACGCGCGGCTGTCGTTCGTCCAGGAGCTGCCCATGTAGGTGCCTTTCGCACCCGTCATGCGGGCCGTTCCAGCGAGGCAGACACCTCCTTGGGGCGGCCCTTTTGCATGTCCAGATACAGGTGCCGAGAGAAGCGCCGATGCGGGTGTCAGGCGACGCCACGGGTCTCATGAGCCCGACGGTCCACGTTCGACTCGTGGTCCCGCAACCACTCTTCATCAGACAACACAACAGAAAGGAGGTGACGGCACATGAAGAAGGTACGGACGGAGGACGCGTACGCGCTGATCCTGAACACCACGGCGGTCAACGGTGCGTACGAGCACCCGACGCCGGACGTGGCTTGGGCATGTGCCGGCATCGATCCGGACGTGTTCTTCCCGACCGACGACGACGCCCTCGCTGTCGCCGTCTCGATCTGTGACGACTGTGCGGTGCGGAACCTGTGCCTCACCATCGCCGTGGCGCGGGCCGAGTCCGGGGTCTGGGGCGGCGCTCTCTTCGCTGAGGGCGTGCCGCAGAACGGCGTCAAGCGTCGGGGGCGGCCGTCCAAGATGGCCGTTGCCTGACCGTGCTGGCTGCGCGCGACAGGGACTTGTTCCCAGCAGCCACCTGCGCTCGTGGTCCAGGGGACACGACGCCGGCCTACGAAGCCGGAGACGGAGGTTCGATTCCTCCCGAGCGTGCTGTGTCCGTGGTGTAAAGGCAGCACGCCTCCTTGTGACGGAGGCGGTACCGGTTCAATTCCGGTCGGACACCCAGCCTCCAGTAGCGGACCTACCGTCCGGCTTCCGAAGCCGGGCAGCCTGGTTCGAGTCCAGGTGGGGGCACATTCACCCGATCGACCCATGACTTCGGAAAGGAGGTTGACGGTGAGTACTGACGTGGCGCTCCTGAACGCCTCCTACGAGCGGCTCGGCAGCGTGCCCTTCAAGCACGCCGTCCGCATGCTCTTCCGGGAGGTCGCGACGGTCGAGGAGGGTCGGGTCGATCGCATGATCGGCCCACATCCGTGGCCGACCGTGATTCGTCTCGTGCGCTATGTCGTGACGACGTGGCTCTACCGCGACGGAGCCTGGTCGCGCTCTAACCTGCTGCGCCGCGACCGGCACACGTGCGCCTACTGCGGTCGCCGGGCCGAGACTGTCGACCACATCCTGCCCGCCTCGCGGGGAGGTCTGTGGGAGTGGACGAACACCGTTGCGGCGTGCGGACCCTGCAACCACCGCAAGGGCGACCGCACGCCAGCGGAGGCGCGGATGACGCTGCGGTTCAGTCCCTTCGTTCCGACCCGAGCCCAGCTCGCCGCCATCGGCTGAGCTCGGGTCGGTGCCCGTTCCCGTGGCCGAGTGGAGAGGCAGCGGCCTGCAAAGCCGAAGACGCCGGTTCGAATCCGGCCGGGAGCTCTGGATCCTTCCCTAGCATGGGTGACGAACCCCTAGCTGCCGCCGTGAGACAGGGCTGCGTCTGGTTTCGAGGCTTCGGCCGCTGGCGGCCTCCGCACCTCAACCAGCGTGGTGCTCGCACCCCCAACGGGATTCGAACCCGTGGCTGCCGCGTATGGGCACAGGGCGGCGTCTGGTTTCGAGGCTTCGGCCGCTGGCGGCCTCCGCACCTCAACCAGCGTGGTGCTGCTCTTTGGAGCTGTTGTGGCACCCCCAACGGGATTCGAACCCGTGCTACCGCCGTGAAAGGGCGGCGTCCTAGGCCGCTAGACGATGGGGGCCGGAAAACCCGTTCAGCATAGTGGGTGAAGGATGTGCCGCCCAAACCGCATCAGGCAGGATGGAGGCATGATCGAGGTCAGCGAGGATCGCTTCGCCGAGCTGGTCGAGGCGGCGTTCGACGCGGTGCCGCCCGAGCTCGCGGCGCTGCTCGACAACGTCGTGCTGTTCATCGAGGACGACGCCCCTGCCGACGATCCGACGCTGCTGGGCTTCTACGACGGCATCCCGCTGACCGAGCGCGACACGTCGTACGGCGGGGTGATGCCCGACCGCATCTACGTCTACCGCAACCCGACGCTGGCGATCTGCGACACCGAGGAGGACGTCGTCGAGGAGGTCGGCATCACCGTGGTGCACGAGATCGCCCACCACTTCGGCATCGAGGACGACCGACTGCACGAGCTGGGCTATGCCTGAGATCCGCCGCGCCGACAACCGTTTCCGCACCGACGGCGACGGCGTGACCACGTGGCACAGCTTCTCGTACGGGCGGCACTACGACCCGGACAACGTCGGCTTCGGCCCGCTCATCGCGATCAACACCGAGCGCATCGATGCGGGGCGCGGCTACGAGCTGCACCACCACGCCGACGTCGAGATCGTGACCTGGGTGCTCGAGGGCGCGCTGCAGCACGAGGACGGCACGGGCCACCGCGGCATCATCACCCCGGGCACCGCGCAGCGGTTGAGCGCCGGCACCGGTGTCCAGCACTCGGAGCAGAACGCGTCGAACGACGAGCCCCTGGTCTTCGTGCAGATGATGCTGAGCTCGGACCACGACGCGGAGCCGGAGTACGCGCAGGTCGACGTCGACCCGCGGCCCGGCGAGCTGACCCCGACGGTCGACGTCCACACGTCCGCCGAGCTGTTCGTCGTACGCCTGACCGCCGGCCAGTCCGTGACGGTCCCCGCCGCCCGCCGCAGCCTCGTGCACGTCACCGAGGGATCACTCGTCGTGGGCGACGCGACGCTCACCGAGGGCGATGAGGCCCGGCTGACGGACGAGGGTGAGTACGATCTGAGGGCGTCCAGCGCCGCAACCGCGCTGATCTGGCAACTGCAGAGGTGACACGGATGACGGTCCTCGTCCTCAACGGCCCCAATCTCGGCCGTCTCGGCGTGCGCGAGCCCGACGTCTACGGCACCGCGACGTACGCCGACCTGGTGGCCCGCTGCGAAGAGGTCGCCAAGGAGTCAGGCGTCGAGGTCGACGTACGCCAGACCGACACCGAGTCCGAGATGATCGGCTGGCTGCACGACGCCGCAGACGCGGGCTCGCCGGTGATCCTCAACGCCGGCGCCTGGACCCACACCTCGGTCGCCGTCCGTGATGCGGCGAGCCAGCTCAGCGCTCCGCTCGTCGAGGTGCACCTCAGCAACGTGCACGCCCGCGAGGCGTTCCGCCACACGTCCTACCTCAGCGACATCGCCGCGGCGGTCGTCGTCGGCATGGGCCTGGAGGGCTACGCCGCCGCGATCAGGTATCTGGCTGTCTCTTAGGGCGACCTACGACGCGCGATGTCGTCGACCGGGTCTAACCTGAAACACGTGAAAGGTTGGCAGGCCCACGGGGAAGCCGTTGATCGGTTGCTGGCGTCGTACGCGCGCATAGCTCCAGGAGATCGCGTACGCCTCGCCAAGAAGACGTCCAACCTGTTCCGTCCGCGCCAGGGCAACGACTCTCCGGGCCTCGACGTCAGCGGCCTCGACGGCGTCATCGCGATCGACCCCGAGGCGCAGACCGCCGACGTGCAGGGCATCTGCACCTACGAGCAGCTGGTCGCCGAGACGCTGGCGCACGGGTTCATCCCCTACGTCGTCCCGCAGCTGCGCACGATCACACTCGGCGGCGCGGTGACCGGCCTGGGCATCGAGTCCACGTCGTTCCGCAGCGGGCTGCCGCACGAGTCGGTCCTCGAGATGGACATCCTCACGGGCTCCGGCGAGATCGTGACGGCGGCGCCCGAGGGCGAGCACGCCGACCTGTTCGAGGCGTTCCCCAACTCCTACGGCAGCCTCGGCTACGCCACACGACTCACGATCAAGCTCGAGAAGGTCCCGCCGTTCGTCACCCTTCGCCACGTGCAGGTGGCTGACGCGGCAGCAGCGGTCAAGGCGATCGAGGTCATCGCCGAGACGGGTGAGTGGCACGGCGAGCGCGTCGACGGCCTCGACGGCACGGCCTTCAGCCCCGACGAGATCTACCTGACGCTCGCGCACTTCACCGACACGCCGCAGACGGTCAGCGACTACACCGGCCAGCAGATCTACTACCGGTCGATCCAGACCCGCGAGACCGACGCCCTGACGATGAATGACTACATCTGGCGCTGGGACACCGACTGGTTCTGGTGCTCGGGGGCGTTCGGCGCGCAGAACAAGTGGGTCCGCAAGGTCTGGCCGACCAGGTGGCGCCGCAGCGACGTCTACCACCGGCTCGTCGGGCTCGACGAGAAGATCGGCCTGAGCAAGGTTCTCGACCGCATCAAGAAGGTGCCGGGCCGCGAACGGGTCATCCAGGACGTCGAGGTCCCGGTCGACCGGCTGCCGGAGTTCCTCGAGTGGTTCGACGCCGAGGTCGGCATGCGCCCCGTGTGGCTGTGCCCCCTGCGTACGACGCGGCCGTGGCCGGTCTACCCGCTGACGCCCGGCGAGACCTACGTCAACGCCGGGTTCTGGGGCACCGTCGAGGTGCCGGCCGGCTCACCCGAGGGCATGGTCAACCGCAAGATCGAGGACTTCGTGCACAGCCTCGGCGGGCACAAGTCGCTCTACTCCGAGGCGTTCTACGACCAGGAGACGTTCGAGCAGATGTACGGCGGCGAGGTGCTCGCCGCCGCCCGAGGGCGATACGACCCCGAGGGCAGACTGAGCACCCTGTACGAGAAAGCGGTGAGGAACTCATGACCACAGACGTGGGAGTACGACTGTCGATCGCGGATGCGCTCGGCCGGCTCATGAAGGACGGCCTGCCGTTCCGCTTCGAGGCCTTCGACGGCAGCGTGGCTGGACCGGAGGACGCCCCCATCAAGCTGCGACTCGTCAACGAGCGCGGCCTGTCCTACCTGATGACCGCGCCCGGCGACCTCGGCTTCGCCCGGGCCTACGTCTCGGGTGACCTCGAGCTCGAGGGTGTTCATCCGGGCAACCCCTACGACGCCATGGTCCTGATCATGAGCCAGCTCAAGTTCAAGGTGCCGTCGGCCGCCGAGATGGTGCAGATCGTCCGCAGCCTCGGGTTCGGCAACCTCAAGCCCCCGCCGCCGCCGCCGGAGGAGCACCTCCCCAAGTGGCGCCGTGCGATGGAGGGCCTGCGGCACAACAAGAAGCGTGACGCCGAGGCGATCCACCACCACTACGACGTCTCCAACCGCTTCTACGAGCTCGTGCTCGGCCCATCGATGACCTACACGTGCGCCGTCTTCCCGAGGCTCGACTCGACGCTCGAGGAGGCGCAGTACGAGAAGTACGACCTCATCGCCCGCAAGCTCGACCTCAAGCCGGGCCAGCGGCTGCTCGACATCGGCTGCGGCTGGGGCGGCATGGTCCGCCACGCCGCCAAGCACTACGGCGTCAAGGTGCTCGGCGTGACGCTGTCCCGCGAGCAGGCCACCTGGGCCCAGGAGGAGATCAAGCGTCAGGGCCTCGACGACCTGGCCGAGGTGCGGTTCATGGACTACCGCGACGTCACCGAGACCGAGTTCGACGCGATCAGCTCGATCGGCCTCACCGAGCACATCGGCGTCCGCAACTACCCGGCGTACTTCGGGTTCCTCCACGACCACCTCAAGGTCGGCGGCCGGCTGCTCAACCACTGCATCACGCGGCCGCACAACAAGACCATGTCGACCGGTGCGTTCATCGACCGCTACGTGTTCCCCGACGGCGAGCTGACCGGCGTCGGCCGCATCACCGTCGCGGCGCAGGATGCCGGGCTCGAGGTGCGCCACGTCGAGAACCTCCGCGAGCACTACGCGATGACCCTCAAGGGCTGGTGCGACAACCTCGTCGACAACTGGGACGAGGCGCTGGGCGAGGTCAGCATCGGCCGCGCCAAGGTCTGGGGCATCTACATGGCCGGCTCGCGGCTCGCCTTCGAGCGCAACGAGATCGAGCTGCACCACGTCCTCGCGGTCAAGACCGACGCGCAGGGCAACGCCGACTGGCCGTTGCGGCCGACCTGGGGCAGCTGAGCACCCACCAACGACAACCGGCCCTGACGCGAGAGCGTCAGGGCCGGTCGTGCGTGCGGGTCAGAGGCGAGCGACCTTGGGATCGTCCGTCGCGCCCTTGGTGTCGAACAGGCACTTGGCCGCCGAGGCGATCTCGTCGAGGTCGTACTGCTTGTGGTTCTGCAGCAGGACCGACACGTCGGCCGAGCGGAGCGCCTCGTCGAGGTCGTCGGCCCGGGTCACGCTGACCCCGTTGGGCGTCCAGGTCTCGACGTGCGGGTCGTGGAACACGAGGTTGGCGCCCTTGTCGAGCAGCAGCTGCGCGAGCGCGGTCGCGGGCGACTCGCGCTGGTCGGCGATGTTGGGCTTGTAGGTCACGCCGAGCAGCAGGATCGTCGATCCGCGCAGCGCCTTGCCCTCGTCGTTGAGCAGGTCGATGACGCGCTCGACGACGTACGCCGGCATCTGCAGGTTGATCGATTGCGCCAGCTCGACGAACTGGAACGGCCGGCCGAGGGTCGCGCGCACCTTGTAGGACAGGTAGTTGGGGTCGATCGGGATGCAGTGCCCGCCGACGCCGGGGCCGGGGAAGAAGGCCTGGAAGCCGAACGGCTTGGTCGCCGCGTTGCGGATGACCTCCCACAGGTCGATGTCCATCTCGTGGCAGAACTGCGCCATCTCGTTGACCAGCGCGATGTTGATGTGCCGGTAGGTGTTCTCCAGCAGCTTGGTCATCTCGGCCTCGCGCGTGCCCTTGGAGGGGATCACGGTCTCGATGAAGCGGCCGTAGAACGCTGCGGCGACCTCGGTCGACTCCGGCGTGTGACCGCCGACCACCTTGGGCGTGTTGGCGATGCCGTACGTCGGGTTGCCCGGGTCGACGCGCTCGGGGCTGAAGGCGAGGTGGAAGTCGACGCCGGCGACGAGGCCGGTCTTCTCCAGGATCGGGCGGACGACCTCGTCGGTCGTGCCGGGGTAGGTCGTCGACTCGAGGACCACGAGGTGCTGGCTGCGGAGCTGGCGCGAGATCGTCGTGGTGGCGGCGATGACCGCACCCAGGTCGGGCTCACCCTCGACCGAGAGCGGGGTCGGCACGCAGATGACGATCGCGTCGGCCTCCGCGAGGATGGCCTCGTCAGTCGTCGCGGTGAAGCCGAGCGAGATCATCTCGGCGATGTCGGCATCGGTCAGGTCGTCGATGTGGCTCGTGCCGCTGTTGAGCGACTCGACCATCGCACCGTTGACGTCGAATCCGGCGACGCGGAGCCCGGAGCGAGAAGCCTGCTGGGCGAGCGGAAGCCCGACGTAGCCGAGGCCGATGATTGCCATGTCGATGGACAAGGTCGTTTCCTTCAGGTGGGGTGCGTGGTGCCTGCCGAAGATTACCGCAGCGGGTCACAGGGACTGAAATTCACGGCAATGCCCAGTCGGCGTCAGTGCTTGCCGCGGCCGAGCGCCCGGTAGGTCCAGCCGGCCGCGCGCCAGGCCGCCGGGTCGAGCGCATTGCGTCCGTCGAGGATCCTCCGGGAGTCGACCAGCGCGCCGAGGGCGGTGGGGTCGAGGTCGACGAACTCCTGCCACTCGGTGAGCAGGAGGACCAGCTCGGCGCCCGCGACGGCGTCCTCGGCCGACGGGGCGAACGTGAGCTGGGGCTGCCGCGCCTTGGCGTTGGCGTTGGCCTCGGGATCGGTCACGACGACGTGCGCGCCGAGCTCGTCGAGGCTCGCGGCCACGTCGAGCGCCGGTGAGTCGCGGATGTCGTCGCTGTTGGGCTTGAACGAGGCGCCGAGCACGGCGATGCGGCGGCCCGAGACCGAGCCACCGAGCTCGTCCTGCGCCAGCGCGACCATGCGCTCACGCCGGCGGGCGTTGATCGCGTCGACCTCGCGCAGGAAGCTGAGGGCCTGGTCGACGCCGAGCTCGTCGGCCCGCGCCATGAACGCGCGGATGTCCTTGGGCAGGCACCCGCCGCCGAACCCCAGGCCGGCGTTGAGGAAGCGTCGTCCGATGCGGGCGTCGTGGCCGATCGCGTCGGCGAGCTGGGTGACGTCGGCGCCCGTGGCCTCGCACAGCTCGGCCATCGCGTTGATGAACGAGATCTTGGTCGCGAGGAACGAGTTCGCGGCGACCTTGACGAGCTGTGCCGTGGCGTAGTCGGTCACGATGCGTGGCGTGCCGTCGGCGAGCGGAGCCGCGTAGACCTCGTCGAGCACCTGTGTGGCGCGTTCGCCGGCCGGGCCGTCGGGCACGCCGTAGACGACCCGGTCGGGGTGGAGCGTGTCCTTGACCGCGAAGCCCTCTCTGAGGAACTCGGGGTTCCACACGAGCGTCGCCGACTGGGGAGCCGCAGCGAGCTGCTCGGCGAGGCGCTCGGCCGTGCCGACCGGGACCGTCGACTTGCCGACGACCAGGTCGCCGTCGTTGAGGTGGGGGAGCAGGGCCGTGAAGGCGGCGTCGACGTACGTCATGTCGGCCGCGTCGCTGCCGGCGGTCTGCGGGGTGCCCACGCAGACGAAGTGGACGGTGGCGCCCTGGACTGACGCGGGGTCGGTCGAGAAGGACAGGCGTCCGGTGGCCATGGCCTCGGAGAGCAGGGCGGGAAGGCCGGGCTCGAAGAACGGCGCCTCGCCGCGCTGGAGCGCGTCGATCTTGGCGGTGTCGACGTCGAAGCCGGTCACGTCGTGGCCGAGCGTGGCCATGCAAGCCGCGTGGACGGCACCGAGGTAGCCGCAGCCGATGACGGAGATGTGCACCAATGGAGGCTACCAACCGTGGCCGGGGCCTCGAGGGCGCGTCGCCCCGCGCCGTGACGGCGGTCACGGCCCTCGCACGCGCCAGACGGCGGGCTGGTGGGCATCGGGTAGCCTGACCGAGGCCCTTTCGCTGGCGTGGCAGTGTCCGTCGAGGCGAAACGCGGCCCGCCCGGCACGCCACCGCCCCGACCGTTCCCGAGCCCAGAGGATCGACGCATGACGACCGCTCTGCACCGTTCCAGTGGCACGGAGCTGACGAAGCCCGACCACGGCCGGATGCTGCGGCTCGACATCGAGGGCATCCGCACGATCGCCGTCGGGTCGGTGCTGGTCGGTCACGCCGGGGTCTCGTGGTTCGCGGGTGGCTTCGTCGGCGTCGACGTCTTCTTCGTGCTGTCCGGGTTCCTCATCACCGGGCTGCTGGCCCGCGAGGTCTCGCGGACCGGCCGCGTACGCATCGGCAACTTCTGGGCCCGTCGCATGAAGCGCTTGCTGCCGGCCTCGGCCACGGTGCTCCTGTTCTCGGCGATCGTCACGTACGTCTACCTGCCCATCACCCAGCGCCCGGACTTCGGCGGCGACATCAAGGCCGCTGCGCTCTACGTCGTCAACTGGCGCCTCGCCGCCCGAGGCGTCGACTACCTCGCCGAGGACATCGGCCAGTCGCCCGTGCAGCACTACTGGTCGCTCGCGGTCGAGGAGCAGTTCTACCTGGTCTGGCCGCTGCTGATGCTCGCGATCGGCGTCCTGGCGGCCAAGCGGTGGAAGCAGGGCGCGTTCGTCGCCCTCGGCGTGATCACGGTGGCGTCGTTCGTGTGGTCGGTGGCGCAGACCGCCAGCACCCCCGCGACGGCCTACTTCGTGTCGACGACGCGCGTCTGGGAGCTGGGCCTCGGCGCCCTCCTGGCCTTGGCATCGGCACGGGTCGCACGGTTGCCGTCCGTCCTGCTCGCTGCGGGCGGCTGGCTGGGCCTGGCCCTCATCGCGTACGCCGTGCTGGTCTTCGACAGCAGCACGACCTGGCCCGGGGCCAATGCCTTGGTGCCCACGGTCGGTGCGGCGCTCGTGATCGCCAGCGGCATCACCCGGACGCCTAGGTCGCCGCAGCGACTGCTGAGCCTGCCGCCGATGGTGTGGATCGGCGGGCTCTCCTACTCGATCTACCTGTGGCACTGGCCGATCCTGGTCGCCGCGCAGGCCAAGTTCCCCGACATGCAGGTCCGCTGGGCCGTGCTCCTGATGATCGCGTCGATCGTGCCGTCCTGGCTCTGCCACCGCTACATCGAGAACCCGGTGCGCTTCGGGACGTTCTTCAAGCCCACCGGCCGGGCGCTGGCCCTGGGCGCCGCGCTGACCGCTGCCGGCGTGCTCGTCAGCATCGGCCTGAGCGCATCGGCCGAGAGCGGCCTGCACGAGGCGACCGTCGCACAGGCTCCCGGTGCCGCGGCCCTCACCGATCCGGGCAACAAGGACGTGGTCTGGAGCGACCTCACGCACGTCGACCGGATGCGGCCGCTCCCGGTCGACGCCGGCAACGACCGGCCGCCGCTCTACACCGAGGAGCCCGACTGCCAGGTGCGCGACGGGATCTCCGAGCCCAAGCTCTGCGAGTTCGGCGACACGTCGTCGAACAAGGTCGTCGCGATCGTCGGCGACTCGAAGATGGTCCAGTGGGAGACCGCTCTCAACGACCTGGGCAAGCGCGAGGGCTGGAAGGTCGTGACGATCACCAAGTCGGCCTGCCCCTTCACCGACACGATGGTCACGACCGGCGGCAAGCTCTGGAGCGACTGCCGCGCCTGGGGCAAGGCGGCGCTCAAGAAGATCCTCGAGCTCAAGCCGGACCTCGTGCTGACCTCGCACGGTCGTGCCGCCGCGATTCCCGTCGGCGGCTCGGTCTCGACGCGTCCCACCATCGAGGCGATGGCCGACGGCATGGCCCGCTACTGGAAGACCATCACGGATGCCGGCATCCCGTTGATCGCGATGCTCGACAACCCCAACCCGACCGGCGGCCCGGTCTATGAGTGCGTGGCCCAGAACCTCGATCACCTCGACCGTTGCGCGTTCGACAAGGCCAAGGGCATCTCGGGCTCGGGCGCGCCCACGGCGCTGGCCGCCATGAAGCAGGTCCCCGCGGTCAAGACCCTCGACATGCGCGACCTGGTCTGCCCCGACAAGGATCGCTGCGCGCCGATCATCGGCAACGTGCTCGTCTACCGGCAGGGTTCGCACATCACGCGGTCCTACATCGACAGCATGGAGCCGCAGCTGGCGGAGCGCCTCTACAAGGCGACGTCCGGGGCGTTCGGCGCCCGCTGATCTCCCCGCTGGGTGAGGGCCTCGATGGCCTCGACCGTACGCCGTGAGTTGTCACGGTCCCGGTGGGTGAACGTACGCTCCGCGCGTGCGTCGTAGTCGGGCTCGCGGCTGCAGTCACGGTCCAGGTAGTGCGCGATCGCGTCGATCGTCGCCTCGAGGTCGTGGACGACCGGCCCGAAGCCGTCGCGCTCGACGTCGAACCAGGACGGCGCGGCGTGCCGCTCGCGGTACTCCTCCTCGTCGAACTGCGCGTACACCACGGGGGTGCCCAGGTAGGCGACGTCGAACTGCACCGACGAGTGGTCGGTGACCAGCAGGTCGCACGCGCGGAGCACGTCCTGGATGTCGGCCGCGGCACCGTCGAGCACCTCGACGCGGGAGCTCGCCACGGGTGCGTCCGCGAGGTGGTCGCGGAGGTTGTAGTGCGGCAGGAGCTGCAGCCGGTGATCGTGCTCGTCGAGCAGGTGCAGCAGCCGGGGGCTGGTCAGGAGGTCGACGACGAAGCGCTGATAGGTCGATCCCTCGAAGGGGACGCTGCCCTTGGCGGATCCGCTGAAGAGCTTCGGGGCGAGGTAGAGGCGCCACGTCGGCATGAACAGGATGGTCCGGCTGCGGGGCGCGGGCACGAGCGCGTCGT
This sequence comes from Aeromicrobium sp. Root236, assembly GCF_001428805.1. NCBI lineage: Bacteria > Bacillati > Actinomycetota > Actinomycetes > Propionibacteriales > Nocardioidaceae > Aeromicrobium > Aeromicrobium sp. Root236. Next base: position 2,989,285 of record NZ_LMIS01000001.1, read on the forward strand.
AGCGGGGGAGTCCGGTCTCGACGACCTGGCGGTCGTAGCCCGAGGTCTCGCGGGCCGCAGCGGTCTCGCCCGGCGTGGCGGTGAGGTAGAGGTCGTAGCCGCCGATCCGCCGGCGGAGCTCCGTGGTGTTGAGGTTGATGCCGTGCTTGAGGTAGACCCTGAACGCGCCGGTCCGCCACGCGAGGCCTCGCACGTACGCGGTGGGATCCCACTGCCGCGGCAGCATGTGCTTGATCGAGTACGCGTTGGCGAGCACCTCGGCGTGCAGCATCAGGACGCGATGCCGCCACGAGGAGTGTGCGACGACCCGGCCCAGCGCGGCGACGCGAACGCGCTGGTCGCTCGCCGGATCGATGACGTAGTAGGCGCGCACGTCCGGCCGCTCCCGACACACGTGGGCGAAGGCGTGGAAGCCGTTGTCGCGGGCGGTGTCGGCGCGCTCGCCGAACAGCCATATCGGACCTCGAGGGACGAGCGGGCGGGTGACGAACCGGGCGATGCGCGCCCGCGCGAACGGTCGGCGCCGGACCAGGTCGCCGAGGTCACGGCGCGCCATGGCCCACCGGGTCGCACCTGTGCGCCCGGCGACCAGCTCGGTGCGGTCGTCGCGGGTCGGCACGCCCTGGATGCTGCGGACACCGGACACCAGTGGACGGGACGACGCCACCATGCCGTCGGACGCCATGGCCGGCACCTCGACGGCGGGCTCGTGCGACGAGACGACCTCGAGTGTCGGGTACGTGCTGCCGTCGGGGATGTCGCTGACCGGCACCTCGGCGGTGAACCCGGTCCACCGCCGCGCCCCGTTCTCGAACCGTGCGGCGGGCACGGTGTCCACGGTCAGGCGGCGACGGCCCGAAGCGTCGGCCAGGTGCAGACGTACGACGTCGTCGGCGGGGTGCGCGCCCTCGGCCGCGTCGCGTCGGCAGGTCCCCGTCACGTGCAGGCGCGTGCCGTCCACTGACAGCTCAAGACCGTGGATGCTCGCCGCGACCGGTCGGGAGGTCGCTGGACCGGCGGGGCTCATCGCCGAGTCGTCGCCTGTCCCGTCATCGCTGCTCGGCCGCGTCGTCGCGGGCCGACAACAGGGCGTGACGGGTGCGGGCGAGGTCGGCCAGCTGTCGTGCGCTGGCCTGGTCGAGGCGCTGGGCGAGGCGCTGCTCCAGCCCGGCTGTCGCCAGGTGGTGCGCCACGCCCATCAGGACGACGCCCGCCTGGATGAGCAGAACGGCGGCGAGCGCCAACCCGTGGTGATCGGTGAGGACCGCCACGAGACCGATGACAACCAGCGCCGCTGAGGCAACCGCCGTCGGCAGGACGAGTCGGGCGACGACCGCGGGAAGTCGCGCCAGCAGATCCGCACGCGTCGTCGACTTCGTCATGAGAGCTCCGTGCCTGTGATCCGCTGGACCGCCCCGGCGAACGCCTCGGGGGACATCTCATTGTGGCAGAACTCGACGGCCGATCGCTGTGCCGCCGCGTAGCGTGACGGGTCCCAGAGCTCCGAGACGATGTCGGCGATGCTGCGCTCGCCGAAGTAGGCCACGGCGTCGCCGAAGACCGCCCGCACGCCGGGATGGACGACCGGGACGCAGCCGTGCGCCATGGCGTCGATGACCGGTCGGGTCAGCACCGTGCCGTGGACCCGGGCCGGCAGGCCGACGATGAAGTCGCACTGGTCGAAGAACTCGTCCGGGGTCAGCAGCGCCTGGTCGATCCCCAGCCATGCGGCGGCAGCGCCCGTGCGCGGCCGGCCTGACGGCTCGAGGATGCGCACGTCGAACGCCGTCGTGGTCGGCAGGACGGCGAGCGCCGACGGATCCACGCGATCGGCTCCGAACCGCCCGCTGTCGACGACGCCGATGACCGGCGGCACGGAGGTCAGGCGTTGCGGGAAGCGGCGGACGGGCGCGACATCGAGCCGCTGAGGCGGGTGACGATGCCCCATGGCGCCGGCGGCAGCGAGCGCCTCGGACACCGCCGCCGTGGCCGGCAGCCACTCGACGTCGCAGCCGAACTGCTCGCGGGTCACGCGCTCGACCTGCACCGGGTCGTACGAGATCCGGGGCCGGCCGTCGGGCTGAGGGAGCCGGTCGGCCGTGACGAGGACGCGTTCGGGGCGCATCCGTACGCGGTCGGCCGCCCGTGGCAGGGCGAGCAGGTCGGGGTCGCGCACCAGCAGGACGCGGGGGGTGATCTCGGCGCTGAGCGGTCGCCATGCCGCGTGGCCGTCGGCGACGACTTGTTGGATGCCCGCATCCGGGTAGGCGCGGGCGACCGCCGCATGCCGGAGTGCCTCGCCCCGGGCGAGCCCGACCTCGAGCCCTGCTGCCGCGAGCGCCCTGATCTCGGCGGGCAGGCCAGTCGCCTGGCTGATCCGGGGCCGGAAGTCGGCGAGGACCACGACGTCGAGCGTCGCCGGATGACTCGTGCCCTCGATCTCCGGCGGTGCGGCGAAGGCCCGGCCCTGGTCGGACTCGATGACCGGTGCTGCCGTACCGGACGCGATCTGGCGGTGCCAGTGGCGGAACGCGGAGTGATAGGAGACCCGGGCGTCGCGCCGCCAGCCGAGCCGGAAGTCGCCGCGCGAGAGCGACCCGTGGGTCAGCTGGTAGAGCGACAGCGGCTCGTCGACCGTGACGACGGCGGCGCGGCCGTAGACGGCGGCCAGCCGTTCGATGAACTCGGTGTCGGCTGCCCGCCGCATCTCGTCGAACGGGCCGAGTCGCTCGAGCACCGGGTCGCGGCGCAGGATCAACGACGGGGCGATGCGGGCGTACGGGGCCGCGCCCGGGACGGTGATCTGCAGGTCGTCGTAGAGCCAGACGGCGTTGGACAGGGTCGCGACGACGTCACCGGTGAAGGCGCGCATCTGCCGCTCGATCCGTTGCGGGTGCGACCAGTCGTCACCGTCCTGGAACCCGACGAAGTCGCCGCGCGCGTGGCTGATCCCGGCGTTGCGTGCGCGGTAGGCGCCGCCGTTCGCCGGCATGCGGACGTACTCGACACGGGGGTCGAGCGCCCGGGCGCTATCCAGGACCGCGGTGTGCTCCTCGGGGCTGGCGTCGTCGACGATGACGATCTGGAGGTTGCGCCAGGTCTGGGCGGCGAGCGAGCCGACGGCGGCCAGGAGGCTCTCGGTCGGCTTGAACACCGAGACGATGATCGTCACCAGCGGGCCGTTGACCGTGCCGGCCACGGCGGGGCCGGACGTCGTGAGGCTGTCGAACGGCGCGGCCGGGTCGCCGATCGCGACGGGTGCGAGCCCGCGCTCGACGAAGGGCTGGTTGAAGACGTCGAGCCAGCTCGCCGGGTCGGCGCCGCGGCCGAACGGGTTGACCAGGTCGGCCGATGCCGCCCACCGCACCCACTGATCGGCGGTGCCCGCCGCGATCAGCTCGCGGGCCTGCTCCGTACGACCGGCGCGCAGCGTCGTCTGCAGGTCGAGGTCGGCGTGCTCGAGCGTGGCCCCGGTGCGGGCGGCCACGCTCCGCGCCAGGGCGAACAGGTCCGCGGCCCGGCCGATTGCCTCGTCGCCGGCTGCCCCGATCGTGTGGAGCGCCAGGGCGTACAGGCCCGGGGCGTTGAGCCACTCGGTGCCGCTGGTGGCTGCGGGATGAGCGGCCCGGTCGAGGATCTGCTGGAGGCTCGCGGTGCCTCCGGAGGCGAGATGGGCGAGCAGCTCGTCCACGCCACTGTGCTCGTAGCGCAACGCGAGCTTGGCCACCGCCCCGGGCGTCACGATGCGGGCCTCGGCGAGGTCCGCCTGCCACGAGGGAAGCGTCGAGGGCGTCGTGCCGGGCACCGTCGGATCCACTCCAGTCCGTGCGTCGAGGTCGGCCGGCCACCAGGCGTGGTCGCCGCGGCCGATCCACCCGGAATATACCGGACCCGGCCTGTGCCGCCGGGTCCGCGACGGCGTGGGGCGCGGCACGGCGATACCCTTGCTGGCGTACGTACGCCACCAACCGGAAGAGCTGCATGAGCCTGTCGTCTGTGCCCCACGTCGTCCACGTGACCGGTGCGCGTCCCAACTTCCCCAAGGCGGCTCCGGTGATCCGGGCCCTCGACGCACTCGGCATCCGTCAGGTGCTCGTGCACACGGGGCAGCACTACGACCCCGTCATGTCCGAGGTGTTCTTCCAGCAGCTCGGCCTGCCCGAGCCCGACGTCAACCTCGGAGTCGGATCCGGATCGCACGCGCACCAGACCGCCAAGGTCATGACCGAGCTCGAGGACATGTTCATCGCCGAGCGGCCCGATCTCGTCGTGGTCTACGGCGACGTCAACTCCACGGTCGCGGCATCGCTCGTGGCGGCCAAGCTCCACATCCCCGTTGCGCACGTCGAGGCCGGCCTGCGCAGCTTCGACCGCACGATGCCCGAAGAGGTCAACCGCATCGTCACCGACAGCCTCGCCGACCTGCTCTTCACGACCAGCCCGGACGCCAACGTGCACCTCGGCGCCGAGGGTGTGGCCGCCGACAAGATCCACTTCGTCGGCAACCCGATGATCGACACGCTGCTGGCCAACCTCGACAAGTTCGACGCCGAGGTCGCACGCGAGCACCTCGGCCTCGAGGGCGACTACATCGTCGCGACGCTGCACCGGCCGGCCAACGTCGACGACCCGGCGCAGGCCGCGGCCATCGTCAAGGTGCTCCACGAGGTCGCCGACCGCACGTCCGTCGTCATCCCGCTGCATCCGCGTGGGCGCGCGGCGTTCGAGGCGGCCGGCCTGATGGACCACGACTCGGTCAAGGTCATCGAGCCGCTCGGCTACGTCGAGTTCATGGGACTCGTGCGCGGCAGCCTCGCGGTCATCACCGACTCCGGCGGAGTGCAGGAGGAGACCACGATGCTCGGCATCCCGTGTCTCACGCTGCGGCCCAACACCGAGCGCCCGGTGACGATCACCCACGGCACCAACCAGCTCGTGACGCAGCACGACCTGCTCGCCAGCCTCGAGCCCGTCATCGACGGCACGCGTACGTCGAACGGTGTGACCCCGCCCCTCTGGGACGGTCACGCCGGTGACCGCATCGCCGCTGTCATCAGCGCCGCGCTGACCAGCCAGACCGCCTGATGGCGTCGTTCGGGGGCGCGTCCCGCACCACCAGGCTCGCCGTCCTGGGTGTCGCCGTGGCGGTCGCGGTGGTGCTGGCGATCGTGCTCGTCGACCCATGGGGCGAGAGCCTGCTCGCCGCGCTCGGGGCACTCATCGCGTCGCTGCTGGTCGTCCTGCTGCTGCGCAACGAGCAGCACCAGCGTCGGGTGGGCGATCGTCTCTCCCGCCTCGAGCAGGGCGTGCGGTCGCAGAACCGCGAGCTGAAGTCACTGAAGTCGATCCGCGACCACGGGCAGTGGACCTTCAAGCGGCTCAAGCGCATGGAGGAGGGCACCAAGGACCCCAAGAAGTTCGGCATGCTGCGCGAGCTCAATGCGGTCTCGCGCCGGCAGTTCGAGCAGGTCCAGGCCACGATCAACCTGTTCGAGATGGTCGACGTCGACGCGGCCGTCCCGCCGATGCGCCTGTGGGCGGTGTCGCCGGACGCCCTCGTGCTGCTGGTCCAGGAGATGCTCGTCGTCAAGCCCACGCTCGTCGTGGAGTGCGGCAGTGGCGTCTCGACGCTCTGGATGGCCCTCGCGATCAAGCAGCGCGGTCTCGACACCCGGGTCGTGGCCCTCGACCACGAGGAGGAGTACGCCGGCAAGACCAACCGCCTGCTGCGCCTCCACGGTGTCGACCACATCGCCTCTGCCCGCGTGGCGCCCCTGGTCGACGTGACGTCAGGCGAGGACACGCAGCCCTGGTACGACCCGGCGGCGGTGCAGGACCTCCAGGACATCGGCGTGCTGTTCGTCGACGGGCCTCCCGCTTCGTCGGGTCCGCTGTCGCGCCTGCCGGCGATCCCTCAGCTGTGGGACCGGCTCGCCCCGACCGTCTCGGTCGTCGTCGACGACTTCATCCGTGAGGACGAGCAGATCATGGTCGATCGCTGGCTCGAGGCGCACCCCGAGCTCGTCCGCGAGCACTACGACACCGAGAAGGGCACCGAGATCCTGCGTCGTGGCTGACGCAGCTCAGCCGGCGCCGAGCTCGGCGTAGAGCGCGGCCACGCGCGCCGCGAGGGTGCGCCAGTCGCGCTCGGCGATGACCCACGAGCGACCGCCCTCGCCGAGGCGGGTCCGCAGCGACTCGTCGAGCAGGACGCGTTCGAGCACGCTCTCGAGCGAGTCGGCGTCGTCCTTGGTGTAGAGCAGGCCGTTGTCGCCGTTGAAGACCTCTTTCATCACCGCGACGTCGGAGGAGATGACGGTCTTGCCCATCGCCATGGCCTCGAACGGCTTGAGGGGCGACGTCGACTCGGTGACGGGCGACGAGCTGCGCGTGATCGGCGCGATGTCGATCAGCGAGTAGTGCGCCTCGACCTGCTCGAACGGCAGGCGGCCGGTCATCACGATGATGTCGTCGAGCCCGAGCTCGCTGCGCAGGGCCAGCAGGTGCTCGTACTCCTGGCCGCCGCCGACGATCAGGACTCGCATGTCGGGGTGGCGGGGCCGGAGCCGGCGGACCGCCTCGAACAGCAGGTCGTGGCCCTCGTACCAGTTGAGCGAGCCGATGTAGCCGATGACGAGCTTGCCCTCGAGGCCGTACTGGCGGGCCAGCTCCTCGTCGCGCTCCAGGGGGCCGAAACGTTCGGTGTTGACGCCGTTGGGCACCACGATGATCTTGGCCGGGTCGACGCCGCGCTCGACCAGGGTGTTGCGGAGCCCCTCGGTGATCGCGATGACGCGGTCGGCCTCGTTGGCTGCGAGCGTCTCGAGGTGGTGCGCGAAGGCGTACTGGCGGGTGGTCGCGTAGTGCTCGTCGCGCGAGCGGCGGCCTTCTTCGTTGAGGCCGCGCACCTCGTAGATGTTGGGGATGCCGATCGTGCGCGCGGCGACCGTGCCGGCGAGTCCGTTGTAGCCGTTGCTGGCCGAGTGGATCAGGGCGGCCTGGTCGCGCCGCGCCTGCTCGATGATGCCGGCCGTGTAGGCGTCGAGGAACTCACCCAGGCGGAAGCGCGGGATGACCTCTCCGCCGTTGAGCAGGTTGTGGTAGCGGACGGGGCCGACCTCGAAGTCGGCCTTGATCGTGTCGCGCTTGTCGGGCGGGACGTCGTCGTACGGGAATCCGGGCGGGTTGATCGCCGAGATCGAGTAGCCGTTGCCGGCAAGTCCGGCCAGCAGCCCCTGCGTGCGGTTGGCCGAGCCCGTCGTGCGGTAGGGCAGGGAGTTGTGGAGCACGTGGAGGATCGAGCGCGGCGTGGGCGTGTAGAGCGGCGTCGGGTTGAGGGCCGGCGGGGTCCAGCCGGAATCCATGTAGTCGAACGACTCGTACTCGTCGATGATCGCCCGCGCGCGCCGGCCGCTGTTGCCGCCTGCGGTGACCGCGCGCGCGAACGGCAGCGCCAGCTCCTCGGTGCCGCCGCGCCACAGGAGCGAGGCCGCGCGGGACTTCTGCCGGTCGGTGAGCTGCTCGATGTCGATCGTCGAGCGCAGGTGCTCGATCAGGGCAGGGTCGCGCAGCGTGATCGCCGTGCGGAACGCGAAGAGGTGCTCGTCGGGCGTCTGGGCCCACGCGGCGATGTCGGCGGTGCGGGAGGTCAGGTCAGACTCGAACAGCTCGAGGAGGCGGTCGATGCGGGCCGGCGCCGGGACGACCTGGGCGACCGAGTCCGCAGCGTGCTCCCTGACGAAGTCGTGGACCATGCGCAGGTACTCGGGCTTGAGCGGCGCGTGCGCCCCGTCGTAGAGGACGTTGAGGTCGGCGTCGGTGAAGTCGTCGCACGCCATGGCGCCGACGACGGCCTGCCGCACGGCGATGCCGACCTTGATGTCGGCGAGATAGGGGTAGAGCAGCCGCGGCTGTGCGGCCTTGAGCTGGGCCGCGAGCCGGGCGATGGTCTGCCGGTTGGCGAGCGGCGTCAGGAGCGCCTCGGCCGTTTGGAACGTGTGGAGGGACAGGTGCTTCGCGGCGTACGTCTCGGTCTCGCGGCGTACGGCCTCGCGATGCCCTTCGCCGCGGCTGGCCCACTCCGTGAGCTGGCTGCCGTCCGAGTCGGGATGGCCGTCGAGATGTGCGGCGATCTGCCGACGAAGTCGCACGAGGCCGAGCCGGGAACGAAGGGTCACGTCCGATCCAATCTGTGGTGGTCTGGCAACGTCACGGGGCCGGCGTCTCGCGCCCGGGCCGACTCACGATGCTACACGCGCTGGGTGATCGGTCCGGGCTCGATGCCGAGCGCCCGGTAGACGCCCGCGACGCGTCCGGCGAGGATCCGCCAGTCGCGTTCGGCGACGACCCATTCGCGAGCCTGTGACCCGAGCCGGGCCCGCAGCTCCGGGTCGGTGACGAGTCGCTCGAGCGTCTCGACGAGCGAGGCGGCGTCCTCCTTGCGGAACAACAGCCCCGTCCGTCCGTCGTCGACGATCTCGGTCATGATCGCCACGTCGGACGACACCACGACCTTGCCCATGGCCATCGCCTCGAACGGCTTGAGCGGCGAGACGGTCTCGGTCACCGGGGACGACAGCCGGGTCACCGGTGCGATGTCGACGATCGAGTAGTAGGACTCGATCTCCTCGAACGGCACGCTGCCGGGCATCAGGATCTCGTCCTCGAGGCCGAGCTTGGCGCGTACGCGCTTGAGGTGGTCGAGGCGTGCTCCGGCGCCGACGACCAGCAGGCGTACGTCGGGGTGCCGCTCGTGGAGCGTCGCGAACGCCTCGAAGAGCAGCTCGTGGCCTTCGTACCAGTTGAGGGAGCCGAGGTAGCCGATGACGACCTTGCCCTCGAGGCCGAGGCGGCGGGCCAGCTCGTCGTCGCGCGGCAGGGGGCGGAACCGCTCGGTGTCGACGCCGTTGGGCACGACCGTGATCGAGTCGGCCGGGACGCCACGACCGACCAGCGTGTCCTTGAGCCCGTCGGTGATGGCGATGACGTGGTCGGCCTCGGTCGCCGCCAGGGTCTCGAGGTGGCTCGCGAACGCGTACTGCGGCGTCGATGCGTGCGCGGGGTTCTTGGACCGCCGCACCTCTTCGTAGAGGCCACGCACCTCGTAGATCGCGGGGATGCCGAGCTCGCGGGCGGCGGTCAGCCCGGAGAGTGCGTTGTAGGAGTTGCTGGCGGCGTGGATCAGCGCGGCCGACTCCTTGCGGGCGTGCTCGATGATGCCGGCGGAGTAGGTGGCGATGAACTCCTGCACCGGGAAACGCGGCAGGACGACGCCGTCGTTGAGGAGGTGCTGGTAGACCACGCCATCGATCTCGTGGCGGGCCACGACCGCGCGGGCTGCCTCACCGGTGAGGTCGTCGTAGGGGAAGCCGGGGGGTGTCACGCCCGTGATCGCGTAGCCCTCGCGGACGAGGCCCGACAGGAGTCCCTGCGTCCGATTGGCCGCGCCGGTGCGCCGGTAGGGCAGCGAGTTGTGGAGCACGTGCAGGACCGAGCCGGCCTGAGGCGGGTAGACCGGCCCGTCGTCGCGCCGCGGCGGGACCGTCCAGCCGGACTCCATGAGGGCGAACGACTCGTGCTCGCCGGTCACCATGCGGGCGCGCTTGGCGGAGGCGGTGCTGCCGGGCGGGACGGCCCGAGCCAGCTCGAGGCCGCGATCGTTGGCGCCGGCCCGCCAGAGGGCGAGGGCGGCGCGCGACAGCTGCGGGACGGTCAGGTCGGCCGGTGTCACGTGCGGCGCCAGCAGCACGAGGGCCGGCGACAGCTTCATCGCCAGCGCGACCTTGAAGGCCAGCACGCGGTCGGCCGGCGTCTGCGCCCAGGCGTCGAGCCGTTGCTCGAGGTCCTCGCGCGGGCCGTCGAGGGTGCCGAGAAGGGACGGCAGTCGTGGGAACTGCGAGGCGCTCGTGCGTGCGGCCTGGTCGCCGTGCTCTCGGACGTACGCCGTGATGCGCCGCATCTCGTGCGCCACGTCGGCGGTGTAGCCGGCGTCGAGCAGCACGTCGAGGTCGACACCGCTGGCATCGGTGGTCGCGAGCGCGGCGTCGAGGAGCGTACGGGTGGCACCGATCCGGTTGGCGGCCGACGCGGCGCGGAGGTCGGGCACCAGCAGCCGCAACCGCTCGGGATGACGCTCGCGGGCGCGGCGCCGAAGTCGGGCCCGCACGCGCCGGCCCGTCGTGCGTATGCCGAGCCGCATGGTCAGGAGACCTCGATGACGACGGGGGCGTGGTCGCTGGCGCCCTTGCCCTTGCGCTCCTCGCGGTCGATCCAGGCCCGGTCGACGCGGGCCGCCAGGGCCTCCGAGGCCAGGATGAAGTCGATGCGCAGTCCGCGCTTCTTGGGGAATGCCAGCTGCTGGTAGTCCCAGTAGGTGAACTCGCCGGGCGTGTGCGGGCGTACGACATCGGCGTAGCCGGCGTCGAGGATCGCCTGGAACGCGTCACGCTCGGGCTTGGAGACGTGGGTGTGGCCCTCGAACCTGGTCATGTCCCAGACGTCCTCGTCCTGCGGGGCGACGTTCCAGTCACCCGTCAGGGCGATCTCACCCTGGGGGTTGTCGGCGAGCCAGTCGATCGACGCGAGCCGGAGCCGCTCGAGCCACGCGAGCTTGTAGACGTAGTGCGGGTCGTCGAGCGTGCGGCCGTTGGGCACGTAGAAGCTCCACACGCGCACGCCGCCGCACGTCGCGCCGATCGACCTCGCCTCGACGATCTCGGGATCGCCGAACATGGGCTGGTCATCGGCGAACGAGGTGGCGATGTCGTCGAGCCCGACCCGCGAGATCAGCGCGACGCCGTTCCACTGGTTGAGCCCGAAGTGGGCGTAGTCGTAGCCCATCGCCGACAGCTCGAGGCCGGGGAACTGGTCCTCGCGGCACTTGGTCTCCTGGATGGCGAGCACGTCGATGTCGTTGCGCTCGAGCCAGCCGGTGACCCGGTCGATGCGGCTGCGGATGGAGTTGACGTTCCAGGTCGCGATACGCACACGACGAACCTACTCGGTCGCCCGGACAGGGTGAAATGTCGTCCCGCGGTTGACAATTCAACACCTGATGAATAACAATTCATCGAACGTAGAATTCATCTGAGGAGATCGCCATGACCACCCACGACACCCGGAACGGGACCCGCGTACGGACGGGCCCGGTGCTCGCCGTCGTCTCACTCGCGCTGATGACCGTCGTGTCGGCTGTCAGCGGACTGAACGTCGCCCTGCCCGACCTGGCGCGGGAGACCGGCGCCACCCAGACCGAGATCACCTGGATCGTCGACGCGTACACCGTCGTCTTCGCCGGGCTGCTGCTGTTCGCCGGCGCGCTGGGGGATCGCTTCGGTCGCCGTGAGCTGCTCGCTGCAGGGCTGGCCGTGTTCGGCATCGCCGCCGGCCTCGGCATGCTCACGAGCGACCCGGGGCAGCTGATCGCGCTGCGAGCCCTGATGGGCATGGGTGCCGCGGCGATCATGCCGACGACCCTGTCGATCATCACGACGTCGTTCCCGGTCGAGCAACGGGGCAAGGCGATCGGCGTCTGGGTCGGCATGGCCGGCGGTGGCGCGGTGCTGGGCCTCTTCGGCAGCGGCATCCTGCTCGAGTTCTACTCGTGGAGCTCGTTCTTCGGGCTCAACGTGGCCCTCGCCACGCTCGCCCTGCTCGGCACGCTCGTCGTGGTGCCCAGCTCGGTCGACGAGGACCCGCCGCGGCTCGACCTGGTCGGCGCGCTGCTGTCGCTCGTGGCTGTCGCGGGCACGGTCTTCGGGATCATCGAGGGGTCCGACCGCGGCTGGGGCGACGCGCTGACCCTCAGTGGTCTCGCGATCGGCGTGCTCGGCCTCGTCGGGTTCGTCGTGTGGGAGCTGCTGATCGATCAGCCCATGCTCGACCCACGGCTGTTCCGCAACCGCAGCTTCAGCGCCGGGTCGCTCACCGTGATGGTGCAGTTCTTCGCGACGTTCGGCCTGTTCTTCGTCGTGATCCAGTACCTGCAGTTCGTCGTCGGGCGCTCGCCGCTCGAGGCCGCCGTGGCCCTGCTCCCGCTGCCCGTCGTCATGATCCCGCTCGCCCGCAACGCGCCCCGTATCGCGCACAAGGTCGGGTTCCGCCGGCTCGCTCCGCTCGGTCTGCTGTTCACGGCCAGCGGGCTGATGGTCGTCTCGCAGGTGGGCGCCGACCTGACGTACTGGTCGTTCGCCCTCGGCCTGGTGCTGTTCGCCGCCGGCATGGGACTCGCCGGTACGCCCGCGACGACCGCCATCACCGAGTCGTTGCCCGAGAGCAAGCAGGGTGTCGCATCCGCCGTCAACGACACGGCCCGCGAGCTGGGCAGTGCCTTCGGCATCGCGATCCTCGGCAGCGTCCTCAACCAGCAGTACCGCGACGGCATGACCGAAGCCGTTCACGGGCTGCCGCCGGCCGTGGCGGAGGGTGCGGAGAGCTCGATCGCGTTCACCCAGTCGCCCCACGTGCACGAGATGGGAGCGGCCGGCCAGCAGCTCGTGTCGGCCGCACAGCACGCGTTCGTCGACGGCATCGGCGGCGCGCTGCTGATCGCCGCGGCGATCGTCGCCGTCACGGCGGTGGTCGTCGCGTTCCTGGCGCCCGCGCGGCAGGATTCCGCGGTTTGAGTGACACACGGGACGGATGCGACGCATGATGGAACGCGGGTCCGGAGATCGGGGGAGACGATGCGCAGGTTGCTGGTCGTGTTCGCCTCGTGCGTCGCGGTGCTCGCCCTGCTGGCGTCGCCCGCCGTGGCCGGCGATCCACCGATCACGCTGCCGTCGAGTCCCAAGGGCCTGCAGGCTCCGGTGACCCTGCCGGCGGAGCTCGACCCGGCCTCGCCCTACCTGCCCCAGGTCTCGTGCAGCCCGATCGACCTCCCGGGAGTCACCAAGCTGCGTGCCCTGGTCCTCGCGACGTACGGCGAGGGTGGCGCCGGGGCGATCAGTCATGGCTGCACCGAGGGCGTCTCGGAGCACAGCGAGGGCCGGGCGTGGGACTGGATGGTCGACGTCGGCGACACGAGCGAACGCGCCGCGGCGGCCAACTTCATCGGCTGGGCGACGGCCAACAACGGTCGCAACGCCCGGCGCCTCGGCATCATGTACATCATCTACAACAAGAAGATCTGGGCGATCTACCGCGCCGCGGACGGCTGGCGGGCGAGCTCGGACCACACCGACCACGTGCACATCTCGTTCAGCTGGAACGGTGCCCGCGGCAACACCTCGTTCTGGACCGGCAAGGTCGGCGCGATCGACCTCGGTCCGTGCATCCGCTTCACCGGCACGTACGCCGCCCGCACCAGCACACCGCGCTTCGGCGCGTGCCAGAAGGCCTCGTCGCTGCTCAAGAAGACCTCGCTGGGCGACCGGGCGTACGGGCACACCGGGGCCACCGTCGCCAAGGCGCAGACCCTGCTCAAGGTCGCCAAGACCTCGACGTTCGACGCGGCCACCTGGACCGCCGTGCGGAAGTATCAAGCGGCCCACGACATCCCGTACACCGGAGCCCTCGACCAGCCGACCTGGGCGTCGCTGAGCCCGGGCAGCGTCACGTACAACGCGTTGGCCGGGATCACGCGCAGCGAGGCCGTCGCGTACGGCGTCGAGAACTACTCCGGCAGCACGATCAAGCCCGGGTACGTCGGCCGGGCGTCGCTGTTCCTCCAGACCGCTCTCGGGATGCCGAGCGCGGACCGCAACGGCTACTTCGGCACGGTGACCCGGGCGGCCGTCGAGAAGCTGCAGGCCTCGGCGGGGCTGACGCAGGACGGCGTCGTCGACGCCGAGGAGTGGCAGGCCATGTCCGACGCCTTCCGATGATGGGCAGGGAACGCTCCGCACTGCCATGATGTGGCCATGACCCAGGACGAGTCGGCGGCGACCAACGAGCCCCATGAGGACGACGCACTCGATCGCAAGATCCGGGAGCAGCCCGACATCGCGCCGGGCACCTGGGTCAAGCGGATCGTCCTGGCGATCGTGCTGCTCGTCGTGGCGTACATCGGCTTCCGGATCTCGGCGGCGTTCTTCCCACGGTGGTGGGCCCACCGGGTGGGTGACCAGGTCGGTGACAGCCTCACCAAGGGCACGCTGTGGGGGCTGTTCTACGGATTCGTGTTCACGCTCGTTCCGCTGCTGCTGCTCTTCCAGATCCGCCGGCGTTTCTTCAGCTGGTCGTGGCGCATCGTTGTCGTGGTGATGGCGCTGCTGCTCGCGGCGCCCAACTGGCTGACGCTCTCGGTCGTGGCGGGCAACAGCAAGGCCGCACACGCGGGGGAGCGGATCTTCGACGTCGAGGCGCCAGGCTTCCGCGCCGGGACCTTGAGCGGGGTGATCGCCGGCGCGCTGCTGGCGCTGGTCATCACCGGGACGAGCATGCAGATGAAGCACCGCAAGAACGAGGTCAAGCGCCTCCGTGGCGAGCGCGACGAGCTCAAGCGGGCGCAGGCCGACAAGGCACGCGACGACGAATCGAGTTGACGTCGGCGAAGTCGCGTTCGATTTCCGTCGTGTGAACACCTGAGAACGAAAGCAACAAAGGTCTAGATTCATACCTCTGACCCGCGCTAGCATGCACCAACTTCTTCTGAGAGTTGGGTGCGTCACATGTCAGAGATTCCCCTCAACGAGGACGAGAAGCGCCTTGCGGAGCTCGGTTACAAGCAGGAGCTCGACCGCTCCTGGTCGGGCTTCTCGAACTTCGCGATCTCCTTCTCGATCATCTCGATCCTCGCGGGCTGCTTCACGACCTTTGGCCAGGCGTGGAGCAACGGTGGTCCCATCGCCATCACGTGGGGTTGGCCGGTCATCTCGTTGTTCATCCTCATCATCGGCTTCACGATGTCGGAGCTCGTCTCGGCCTACCCGACGTCGGGCGGCATCTACTGGTGGGCGTCCAAGATGGGCGGACCTGCAGCAGGATTCTTCACCGGCTGGCTCAACCTGATCGGCCTGATCGCCGTGACGGCATCCGTGGCGTACGGGTGTGCGACGTTCCTCGACATCACCCTGAGCACGATCAGCGACTCCTGGGCGGAGGACTACAGCCTCAAGCGGGTCTTCGTGCTGTTCGTCATCCTGCTCGTCCTGGCCGCGCTGCTCAACATCTTCAGCGGTCACCTGATGGCCATCATCAACAACATCTCGGTGTGGTGGCACGTGTTCGGCGTCGCCCTCGTGATCGGGATCCTCGTGTTCGTGCCGAAGGCGCACCAGTCCCTCGACTGGGTCGTGTCAGGGCACATCAACAACTCCGGCTACGACGGTGGAGCGACGCACGGTGCGCACTTCTGGTTCCTCGTCCTGCCTCTCGGATTCCTGCTGACGCAGTACACGATCACCGGGTTCGACGCCTCGGCCCACCTTTCCGAGGAGACGCAGGCAGCATCCGAGGGTGCCGCAAAGGGCATCTGGCGCTCGATCGCGTACTCGGCCATCGGCGGTTGGCTGCTCCTCCTGGCTTTCCTGTTCGCGGTGGGTGAGCCGCAAGGTGTGACGGACGCGATCAACGCGGGCGGATCGGCAGTGGACACGATCTTCAGTCAGGCACTTCCGGACGGTCCGTGGCACGCGATCATCCTGATCATCTCCACGGCGGGTCAGTTCTTCTGCACAGTCGCCTGCCTGACGAGCGCCTCGCGCATGACGTTCGCGTTCAGTCGCGACGGTGCGATCCCCGGCTCCGGCATCTGGTCGAAGGTCTCGGCGTCCAAGGTGCCGGCCAACGCCGTCATGTTCGTCTCGGTGATCGGTGCGCTCATCACCCTGCCGGCGCTCATCGAGGTCAACACGGGCACCGCGAAGGATCCGATCATCCTGCCGATCGCCTTCTACGCCGTCGTCTCGGTCGCGGTCATCGGGCTCTACCTCGCCTTCCTGATCCCGATCTGGCTGCGCTGGAAGATGGGCGACTCGTTCCAGGTCGGCAGCTGGAACAACGGTGACAAGTACAAGTGGATGAACCTCGTGGCGGTCGCGGAGATCGCGATCATCTGTGTCTACTTCGTCCTGCCGTTCACGCCGCTGGCGATCCCCGGGCACGAGGGCTTCTCGTGGAAGTTCGTGAACTACGCCCCGATCCTGACCGGTGGAGCATTGATCCTGCTGACTGTCTGGTGGCACGCCTCGGCGAAGAAGTGGTTCACGGGTCCCAAGCACACGATCGACACCGCGGTGGTGGAGGCGTTCGACGACTAGTCACGGCGCGATACGGTCGGGCGTGTGAGGACCTTGCAAGTCGATGACGAGGCGTTGGGCGACAAGCCCGACCTCTCGGCGATGACGGACAATGGTCCCTCACACGCCCGTATCGCGTCCTGGCTCCTCGGTCGCATCGGGTCGGGCAAGGTGCGAGCTGACGACAAGCTCCCGCCTGAGGAGGAGCTGGCCGCCGGACTGGGCGTGAGCCGCATGACGCTGCGGCAGGCGCTCGGATCGCTCGAGGCCCGGGGCTACATCGAGCGCCGTCGCGGCCGCTCGGGCGGCAACTTCGTCCGCGAGCCTCGCATCGAGGTCGACCTCAGCGGGCTGCCCGGGTTTACCGAGCTCATGCGCCGAGCCAACGTACGCGCAGGTGCCCGGATCGTGCGGGCCGGCATCGTCACGGCCTCGCCGGAGATGGCCACCGCGCTCGAGCTCGGTCGCGATCGCGACGTCATCGAGGTCGTCCGCGTACGTTCTGCGCGCCGGGTGCCGTTGGCGCTCGAGGAGACCTACCTGCCGGCTCACCTCTTTCCGGGGTTCCTCGACCACGGGCTCACGGGGTCGTTGTACGGGCTGATGCGCCAGCACTACGACCTGGCACCGCACAAGGCCAAGGAGTGGCTCGAGCCGGAGATCTCGACGCCGGAGCACGCGGGGCTGCTGGAGGTCGAGCCGGGCTCGGCACTGATGCTCGTGACCCGCAAGGCGTCGACCGTGACGGGCACACCGGTGGAGTACGCCCACGACCGCTACCGCCCCGATCGCACCCGCATCAGCCTCAACACCGGCATCGACCCCGGTTCCGTCCCCGAGCTCAACATCGAGCCGGTCTGACGGCTCGGCGCCACGCCGGGCCGACGAGCGCGATCCGTCTAGACCTTTTGCCGGGCCCGCGGGTAGGGTTTGGGGATGGTCGACATCGATGCGGTGCTGGACCAGGTGCCAGTGCTCGCCGAGTCCCCGCGGACCGTCGAGGAGCTGTCAGGGGGCCTGACCAACCAGAACCTCAAGGTCACGACACCCACGGGTGAGTACGTCGTACGCCTTGCGCGCAGCGACAGCTCGCTGCTCGGGATCGACCGCGAGGCCGAGTCCTACAACACCAAGGCGGCCGAGGCGTCCGGAGCCGGTGCGCCGTTCGTCGACTACCGACCCGACCTGGGCGTCCTGGTCATCGGGTACGTGGGCGGTCGCAGCTACGTCAACGCCGACCTCCGCACGCCGGGAACGATCCCTCGCGTCGCGGCCGCGATCAGGATGCTGCACTCCGGGCCCCGCTTCTCGACCGACTTCGACATGTTCGTCCGCCAGCCGACCTACCTGCGTACGTGCGTGACGAAGGGCTTCCCGATCCCGGACGACTACGTCTCGTACGGCGCGGACTTCCTGCGCATCCAGGGCGCCCTCGCGTCGCGGCCGTTGCCGACGGTGCCGTGCAACAACGACCTGCTCGCGGGCAACATCGTCGACGACGGTGACCGGATCTGGCTGATCGACTACGACTACGCGGGCAACAACGACGCCTACTTCGAGCTCGGCAACTCCTGGACCGAGTGCGAGCTCGACGACGACCACCTTGCCGAGCTCGTCACCGCGTACGTCGGCCACGAGGACCCGGCCCTGGTCGCGCGGGCCCGGCTGCAGGCGACGGTGTCGCGCTACGGCTGGTCGCTGTGGGGCTTCATCCAGGCCGCGACCAACGACGACGACTTCGACTTCCACGGCTGGGGCCAGGAGCGGTTCGACAAGGCGGTTGCCGACTTCCGCAGCCGGGAGTTCAGCACCTGGCTGGAGGCGGCGGCAGGATGAGCGTCCCCAGCAGGGCCAGGATCGTCATCATCGGCGGAGGCGTCGTCGGGACGAGCGTCGCCTACCACCTGACGAAGGCCGGCGAGAGCGACGTCGTGCTGCTCGAGCAGGGCGAGCTGTCCTCGGGCACGACGTGGCACGCCGCTGGGCTGGTCGGCCAGCTCCGCGCGACGCAGGCCGGTACGACCTTGGTGCAGTACAGTGCGGCGCTCTACGAACAGCTCGAGGACGAGGTCGGGCTGAGCTCGGGCTTCAAGCGGTGCGGCGGCGTCACGGTCGCCCGCACCGAGGACCGCATGGAGCAGCTGCGCCGCACGGTCGCCACCGCCGCGGCGTACGACCTGGAGTGCGAGCTGCTCACGCCCGAGCAGGCCGGCGAGCGCTACCCGTTGCTCGAGACCGGTGATCTCGTCGGCGGCATCTGGCTGCCCGGCGACGGCACCGCGAACCCGACCGACCTGACCCAGGCGCTGGCTCGGGGCGCCAGGCAACGAGGAGCCACTGTCGTCGAGCACGTACGTGTGACCGAGGTCCTCGTCGACGGCGGCGCGGTCACCGGCGTCCGGACGGACCAGGGCGACATCGAGGCTGACATCGTCGTCAACTGCGCCGGCCAGTGGGCGCACCACCTGGCGGCGCAGCTCGGCGTTGCCGTACCGCTGCACTCCGCTGAGCACTTCTACGTCGTGACGGACCAGATCGACGGCGTCCGCCCCGACCTGCCGATCCTGCGCGACCCCGACGGCTACACGTACTTCAAGGAGGAGGTCGGCGGGCTCGTCGTCGGCGGCTTCGAGCCCGAGGCCAAGCCGTGGGTCGCACCCGACCAGATCCCCTACCCGTTCGAGTTCCAGCTGCTCGACGAGGACTGGGACCACTTCCAGATCCTGATGGACAGCGCCCTGGAACGGATCCCCGCCCTTCACGACACCGGCATCCGCAAGTTCTACAACGGTCCCGAGAGCTTCACGCCCGACAACCAGTTCATCCTCGGCGAGGCGCCTTCCGTGCGAGGGTTCTTCGTCGGCGCCGGCTTCAACTCCGTCGGCATCGCATCGGCCGGCGGCGCGGGGCGGGCGCTCGCCGAGTGGATCCTCGAGGGCGAGCCGACGGTCGACCTGCTGGCCGTCGACATCCGCCGGTTCGCGCCGTTCCAGAACGACAAGGCCTATCTGCGCGCCCGGGTCACCGAGGTGCTGGGCCTCCACTACGCCGTGCCGTGGCCCAACCGCGAGTACGACACCGCGCGCCCCCTGCGGACCTCGCCGGTCTACGAACGCCTCGCCGACGCCAACGCCGGCTTCGGCAGCAAGATGGGCTGGGAGCGTGCCAACTTCTTCGCCCCGCCCGCGGTGGACCCGGCGATCCAGTACGCCTGGGGCAAGCAGAACTGGCTGCCGTGGTCGGCGGCCGAGCAGCGGGCCTGCCGTGAGGCCGTGGCGATCTTCGACCAGTCGTCGTTCTCCAAGTACGTCGTGCACGGCGCCGACGCCGAGGCCGCCCTGCAATGGATCTGCAGCAACGACGTCGCGGTCGCACCCGACCAGACGGTCTACACCGCCCTGCTCAACGAGCGCGGCGGCTACGAGTCGGACCTCACGGTGACCCGGGTGCACGACGACGAGTTCTTCCTCGTCGCGAGCTCGGCGACGACGGAGCGCGACCAGGACTGGATCCGGCGCAACATCCCGGCCGGGCTCGACGCGCAGATCCAGGACGTGACCGACCGACTGGCCGTCTTCGGTCTCATGGGACCGCGCTCGCGCGAGCTGCTGGCCGGCCTCACCGAGTCCGACGTCGGCGACGACGCGTTCCCGTTCGGTGCCAGCCGCGAGATCGAGCTCGCCGGCATCACCGTGCGGGCCACCCGCATCACGTACGTCGGCGAGCTCGGGTGGGAGCTGTACGTCCGCACCCCCGACGCGTTGCAGCTCTACGACGTCCTCAAGGCGGACGGCCGCGAACTCGGGCTGGTCGACGCCGGCTACTACGCGATCGAGTCGATGCGCCTCGAGAAGGGCTATCGCGCGTACGGCCGCGAGCTCACGCCCGAGGTCGATCCCGTCGAGGCCGGGCTGAGCTTCACCTGCAAGCTCGGCACCGACATCGACTTCCTCGGCCGTGCCGCCGTCGAGAAGGCCAAGGCTGCCGGACCGTCACGCCGCCTCGTCTCGTTCGTCCTCGAGGACCCGGAGGTCATGGCCTGGGGCGGTGAGCTGCTCGTACGTGACGGGGTCGCCGCCGGCCAGGCCACGTCCGGTGCGTGGGGTGCGACCGTCGGCGCCGGGGTCGGTCTCGCCTGGGTGCACGCCCCCGACGGCGCGACCGCCGATGCTGCGTACGTGCGAGCCGGCACCTACCAGCTCGACGTCGGTGGCCGCCGCGTCCCTGTGACCGTCAGCCTCAAGCCCCTTTTCGATCTTTCAGGCGAAAGACTCCGCCCTTCTTGACCGTGCCGTTGCCCGAGAGCTCCAGGCCGTAGATGATCCGTGGGGCGCCGTCGAGCGTCAGGGTGGTGCGGCGGTTCGTCACCGCGAGCGAGGTCCGCTGCCCGATCGCGTCGACCTGCGTCGCGCTCGTGCCCGACGTCGCGACCGTCAGGCTGGTCTTGGTCGGCCACGGATCGACCCAGACCTCCGGCGCAGGGAAGTTGCGCTCGGGCGAGGGCTCGTGGTCGGGGTTGAGGATGTAGCCGTCGGCGCGGTTCCACAGCACTGCGGCGTGACCGTCGGGGGTGTCGAACACCAGCCCCTTGGTCTTCGCGTCGTCGAACGCCAGAGGTCCGAGGTAGGTCGCCTGGTCGAACGTCCGCGCCGCCGTGGCGTACGCCAGCAGCGACGGCTTGGCGCTGACGTCGCGGTTCATCAGGCCGAAGTGGTACTCGACGTTGTCCGGGTCGGCGGCCTGCGCGTTGCCCAGCACGCTGTCGTGGAACTGGTACCAGCACACGTTGCGGATGCCCTCGGCCTTGGCGAGAGCGAGCGTCAGGAAGACGTTCTCGGCGGCGTGCCGATAGGTGTCGTTCCACCACCCGTTGGGTCGCGTGCAGGCGTACGCCTCGGTCAGCCAGATCTCCTTCTCACCGTAGTCCGCCATGAGCGCCTTGAGCTGGCGCAGGCCGCCTGCGAAGTTCCAGTAGCGGCCCTCGCTCGTGGCGTCGTACGGCTCGGGCGGGTCGTAGTCGGGCGTGAAGTTGCCGCGGCCGGGGTGATAGGCGAAGCCGTCGATCAGGTCCCAGCCGCCGGCGGCATGGAAGTTCTCCAACCACGGCTTGTCCATGCCGGCGAGGCCGTTGTTGAGGATCTTGATGTCCGCGCCGGTCGCGGCACGGCGCTCGACGACCGGTCGCAGGGCCTTGTCGATGTACGCCTGGGCGGCGACGCCGGTGTTGAATGGCCGGTTGAGCTCGTTGCCGACCTCGAAGTACGTCGCACCGGCGGCGACGGCCACAGCGAGCTTGTCCGCCGCCCACTGGGCAGCGACCGCGTCGGTGACGTCGAGGCTCGGCTGGAGCTCGATGTTGTGGAGCATGCCGCGTTGGTCGAACGCCGACGGCGGCAGGCCGGGCCCTCCTGCGTACGAGATGCGGACCCAGTTGATGCCGACCTTCTGCCACAGGTCGAGCAGGGCGGTCGCCGACGGCACCTGCAGCCAGGGGTAGTTGGCGATGCCGAACATGCTCTGCTCGCCCGCCGCGTAGTCCGCCGGCGGGAGCACCGTCAGGTTCGTGCGCGCGAACGCCTCGTCGTCACCGCTCGCGGCGGTGACCTCGGCGACCGAGATGCCGTAGGCGGGCGCGGGCAGGGTGAAGGTGTGCTCCCAGGTCGAGGCTGCGGAGACCGGCGCCGTCACCGACTCGGTCTTCAGGGTCGCGCCGTTGAAGTCCTTGACCCACCACGAGAGCACGACATTGCGGGCGCTCGAGCTGCCGTTCGCGACGAGAGCCGTGACCGACATCGTCTGACCTGCGGCGTCCCAGATGTTGAAGTCCCGGTCGGTCCACAGCTCGACGCCGAGCTCGCGGCTGGTGCCGATCACGGCCGTCGCCGACGGGCGGGTCTCGCTGAAGTAGAAGTCGGCCTGGCTGAGCAGGCTGCCGTCGGCCTGCGGCTTCGCCGAGCAGTGGATCCAGGTCGCGTTGGTCCAGTCCTGCTTGGACCGCTCGAGCAGGAACATGCCGTGCAGCGCACCCCACGTCGACGCGTGCGCGATGCCGACGGTGTCCTCGTACGGGATGCCGCCACCGGTGTCGCGGACCCACTCGGTGATCGGGACGAACCGGTCGGGCTCGGTCGCGCCGGCGATGGCCCGGCTGAACAGGAACCCGTCGGGGACCAGGGTTGAGGGACCGGTGGTGTGCCACTCGAGGTGCACGTGGTTGGTCGACACCCAGAACAGGCCGTAGACCGTCGTGGCGCCGGCCGTCGCCGGCATGACGTAGTCCATGCGGATCGCCCGGGTGCCGTCCGCCAGCGTGACGAGGCTCGGCGTGCCACCGGTCGAGATCTGGACACCGGCGGCGCTGTCCTTGACCTGGAACTTCGAGCCCTGCGAGCGGACGACTCCGGCCGCGTCGCGGATCGCGAGGCGGCCACCGGGACTCGCGAGGATGCTGACCCCGCTCGCACTGAGGGTCACGTCTCCGGCCGCCGCCGTGGCCG
Organism: Aeromicrobium sp. Root236; assembly: GCF_001428805.1. Taxonomy (NCBI): domain Bacteria; kingdom Bacillati; phylum Actinomycetota; class Actinomycetes; order Propionibacteriales; family Nocardioidaceae; genus Aeromicrobium; species Aeromicrobium sp. Root236. Next base: position 3,011,960 of record NZ_LMIS01000001.1, read on the forward strand.
CGACGACCCGGCTCGGCTCGGCGGCGAGGAGCACCCCGGCGGCGAACGTCGCGCCGAGGAAGCCGCGTCTGGACATGGGGGATCGAGGGGTCTCGGACGTCATCATCATCTCCTGAGGGCAGGAAGGCCTGCCGTTCCGCGCCCATTTGATAATCCCTATTAGCGATGAGCGTGGGTGCCATGCTGCGCGGGGTTACAGGAATGTGTCAAGGGGGTTGCGGGATCTGAAAATACGTATTAGCGTCTCGGCCTATTCGTACGGACGAGGGATGGGAACGGCATGGCACCCAAGGCGCGCAACGTGACGCAGCGCGAGATCGCCCGCATCGCGGGGGTCAGTCAGACGACGGTCTCGATGGTCCTCAACGACCGCGACGGCTCCAACGTGCGCATCCCCGAAGCCACCCGTGAGCGGGTCAAGCGGGCGATCGAGCAGTCGACCTACGTCGCCGATCCGGCCGCCCGCCGCCTCGCCGGCCTCGACAACCAGATCATGGGCGTCTTCACGTACGAGGCGGCGCTGTCGCCCGAGAGCATGGACTTCTACGGTCCGCTGCTCAACGGGCTCGAGCGGGCCGCCGAGCAGGTCGGCTGTGACCTGCTGTTCTTCACCAGCTCACCCGTCGAGGACGGCACGCGCAGCCTGTTCCACCGCAAGACCCGGCTGCGCCTGGCCGACGGCTGCATCCTGCTGGGTCAGCAGATGGACGGCGACGACCTCAAGCGGCTCGTCGACGAGGAGTTCCCGTTCGTCGCCGTCGGCCGCCGCGACGAGACCACGGCCAAGGTGCCGTACGTCGGCATCGACTACGTCAGCCTCACCGCCGAGCTGATCGCGCGCGCCGCCGACCTCGGACACCGCGAGGCGCTCTACGTGCATCGCGGCCGCAACAGCCCCACGGCCCGTGACCGCCTCCAGGAGATCCACGCCTCGAACGCGTCCGGTGGCCCGCGCTTCACGCTGGTCGACGGTGTGGACACGATCGTCGACGACCTGGCCCGGACCGGCGCGACCCTGGTGTTCGCGGAGGACGCGTTCCTCGCCGAGGACGTGGCGCTCGCCCTCGGCAAGGCCGGGATCGCCGCGCCCGAGCAGGTGTCGCTGACGGCGCTCGGCGAGGTGCGGGGACATCGCGCCAACGGTCACCCGCTGTCGGGCTTCCAGGTGCCGCGCCAGCAGGTCGCCGCTGAGGCGCTCAACCTGCTCCAGCAGCTCGTCACGACACCGTCCGACGAGTGGTCCGGCCTCGACACCCAGCGCCTGCTGCCCGGCCAGCTCGAGCTCGGCGAGACGTTGGTCCAGCGGGCATGAGGACTCTTCACACCGACGTCGCCGTCATCGGCGGCGGGCTCGGCGGCGTCGCGGCCGCCCTCGCGGTGCTGCGCCGCGGCCAGCGCGTCGTGCTGACCGAGCAGTACCCATGGCTCGGCGGGCAGCTCACCTCCCAGGGTGTGCCGCCCGACGAGCACATCTGGGTCGAGCAGTTCGGTGTCACCGCCGGCTACCGAGCGCTGCGCGAGGGCATCCGTCGCTACTACCGCGACCACTATCCGCTGACCGACCTCGCCCGGCGAGACCTCCAGCTCAACCCCGGGCGGGGTCGCGTCAGCAGGCTGTGCCACGAGCCGCGGGTCGCGCTCGCGGTGATCACCCAGATGCTGGCGCCCCACCTGTCGAGCGGCCGGCTCACGATCCTCCAGCCGTACGCCCCGGTGGCCGCCGAGGTGTCCGACGACGTCGTCGGCTCGGTGACGCTGGCGCCTCTCCACACCGGCGAGGAGGTCGTGGTCGAGGCAGCGATGGTGCTCGACGCGACCGAGACCGGCGACCTGCTGCCGCTGACCGGCACGGCGTACGTCGTGGGCACCGAGTCGCGCGCCGAGACCGGCGAGCCGAGCGCGCCCGACAAGGCTGACCCCGACAACGTGCAGTCGATCGCCTGGTGCTTCGCGTTCGACCACGAGGAGGGCGCCGACCACACGATCGAGCGGCCCGCGACCTACGACTACTGGCGGACCTACCAGCCGTCGTTCTGGGGCGACACGATGCTGTCGTTCACCGCGCCGCACCCACGCACCCTCACCCCAGAGGTGCGCACGCTTCACGTCAATCCCAAGCTGACCGAGGGAGCGCCCGAGGACCCGCGCTACGACGCGGGCGACAGCGACCTCTGGGAGTTCCGGCGGATCGCCGCACGGGCGACGTTCCAGCGCGGCGCGTACGAGAGCGACATCGTGCTCGCCAACTGGCCACAGCTCGACTACCTCGGCGGCTCGATCGTCGACAACCCGGAGCGCGAGCGGCACCTCGCCGCGGCCAAGGAGCAGTCGAGGTCGTTCTTCTACTGGCTGCAGACCGAGGCGCCGCGTCCCGACGGCGGCACGGGCTGGCCGGGACTGCGGCTGCGCGGGGACGTGCTCGGCAGCGACGACGGCTTCGCCCAGGCGCCCTACATCCGGGAGTCGCGACGCATCCGCGCCGTGAAGACCGTGGTGGAGCAGGACGTCTCGGTTCGCGTACGCGGTCACGCCGGCCCGGCGACGTTCGACGACTCGGTCGGCATCGGGATGTACCGGATCGACCTGCATCCCTCGACGGGCGGCGACAACTACATCGACGTCGAGTGCGCACCGTTCGAGATCCCGCTGGGTGCCCTGGTGCCCGTGGCGACCCAGAACCTGTTGCCGGCCGCCAAGAACATCGGCACGACACACATCACCAACGGTGCCTACCGGCTGCATCCCGTCGAGTGGAACATCGGCGAGTCCGCCGGTGAGCTCGCG